>NZ_JBIAZA010000043.1:0-65453 GCF_042898655.1 Streptosporangium sp. NPDC000396 | reverse complement strand
CCGCAGGGACGCAAGAAGCTCCACGCCGAGCGCCAGGCATATTGGGATCTTGCGGCGCAAGGCCTACCGCGAGCACCTCGTCCTCGACGCCGTCGACCCGCACATCACGGCAGGCACCATCTTCTCCCTGCTCGGCCCCAACGGCGTCGGTAAGACCACTGCTGACCCGAGCCCTGACCGGGTCCGGGAGACCGGGACGCTCCGGAAACCCACCGCTCCGTCACACACCCGCAGGCACAATGGAGCGATGGCAGGCGATCGAGGGAAGAACGACTTGCCGGGGACGGGACCAAGTGAGACCACTCGTGCTACTGGATGTCGACGGGGTGCTCAACCCGTTACGACGTTCCTCTCCGCGGTTCCGGCGTTACAAGGTCATCGTGGACGGCGAGCTGTACAGGATTCTGCTCGACCGGCGGCATGGGCCCAAGCTGCTGGCCCTCGCCCGCGCCACCGGTGCCGAACTGGTGTGGGCCACTACCTGGGAGCAGCAGGCCAACGAGGAGATCAGCCCGCGCATCGGCCTTCTCCATCTTCCGGTGATCACTGTCACCGGCGATCTGACCTCCCTGTACGGCGAGCACTTCAAGACCCGGTCCGTGGCCGACTACGTCCAGCACCGCCCGTTCGTCTGGTTCGACGACGACCTCACCGCCGCCGACCACGACTACCTGACGCACCACCCCGGAGTGGGAGACTTCCTCCTCATCGACGTCGACCCCCGCGCCGGGCTCACCGGCGAGCATCTTGACCAGGCCAGGCAGTGGCTGGCCGAGCACGGGCCGACCGGCGGCTCATGATCGGGCCGGTCGCGGCAGTCAAACTCCACGGTTGTGCCTCTCGAGGCGGGAGCCGGCGTGTCCCGGAAGCCGAGCGACAGGTGAGGGGGCGGACGTGACTGAGACGCAGCCGTGCTGAGACCTCGGTGTCCTGACCGCCACGGTCAGACCAGATCGATCGGCCGGGCAGCCGATCTCGGCGATGTCCTTGGTGAGACCGGCCGGTGCCGGGCTCTGGTCGCGGACGATGCCCAAGGACATGTTCCCTCAGATCACGGCGCGGGCCGGGGCTCGACGAAGAGCGTCTGACCGGCCGCGCCGACCTCACCGCTCTGATCGAACAACCTGGTGCGGGTCAGGCCGCACCCCGCCGGGCCGATCGTGGTGGCCGCGTCCATGCAGATCCACTCCCCCACCGGGGCACGGAAGAGGGAGATCGTGAGGTCCACGTTGGCGAACAGATAGGCGTCGAAGTCCAGGGCGTAGCTGATGCCGTTGCCGCTGTCGGCGAAGATCGCGAGTCGTTCCATCGGGGTGATCTCCTCACCCTCGACGAGCGGCACCCTGACCCGGCCCCAGGCGACCGCGGGGCCGACCTCGCTCGGGGATCCCTCGACAAAGCGCCAGTCCATGGCTTGGCCGTACCCGAAGCCGCGCGCCAGCCAGGAACTCGCGTCGCGCGGGGTGAGCGGTGGAACCGGCCCGGGGATCGATGCCGTCGCCGTGGCCGCGCTCTCCCCCTCCCTGATCCGCCAGGCGGTTGCCCTGACCAGCTCGCGCCCGCCCGACACGACGGAGGCCCCCAGGCACTGCGCCCGCTTGCCGTCCTTGATCATCTCTGTGCGCACCTCGACCTCGGCCAGCGGGACGGGGGCGAACACGTCCACCGCGAGCTTGACCAGAGGCAGTCCGGGGGTGCGCTCGAGCTCGTGGACGAGCAGCGCGGTTACCGGGCCCATGTGCTGCTGCCGGGGATCCCAGGGGCCCTGGGTGTGCTCGGTGGCCTGGTAACGGCCCGCGCCGAGGGGAAGGTACATCGCCATAGAACAAGATTCTAGAGGTGGGGGCGCCCGTCAGGCGAGGCGGGCCAGCCGTCGAGGTCGGGCCGGTTGCCCGTCTGATTAATCCGGTTGCTCAGCGGGGGTCCGTTTCGGGACGCTGAGCGGCATGAGTGCGCCCTACCGGCAGATCCGCGCCGCCTACACCGAGGAGTCGATCACCGTCTACCAGGCCTACGATCCGGCCATCGCCGGTCCCGCCGTCGCGGCCCAGCGATTCGTCGCACCGTTCAAGCGCGAGCGGATGACCTGGATCAAGCCGTCGTTCCTGTGGATGATGTACCGCTGCGGCTGGGCCACCAAGCCCGGCCAGACCCGCGTCCTGGCCATCGACATCACCCGCGACGGCTTCGAGTGGGCGCTCGCTCACTCCTGCCTCAGCCATCACGGCCCGGACGCCGACCCCGCCACCTGGGCGGACCGGCTACGACGGAGCCCGGTCCGGATTCAGTGGGACCCCGAGCGCGACCCGCATCTGAACGCTCTGCCGTACCGGTCCATCCAGATCGGGCTGTCCGGCGAGGCCGTCAGCCATTATCTCGAGGAGTGGACCGTCGCGATCACCGACATCACCGACAAGGTGCACCGTATCCACACCGCCCTCCGGGACCGCGAGAACCCGGCCGGGCTGCTCCCGATCGAGCGCCCCTACCCCGTGCCGGAGGTCCTCGCGCAGGTCATCGGCGCCACGACGGATCACGACGCCGGTTCAGCCTCTCCAGCCTGACCACCCCTCCGGGCCAACCACCCTTTCTAGACCAACCATCCCCTCCGGGCCGACCGCTCCCTCCGGATCGGCCCCCTCCGAGACGGGAGGGGCCACACCCGCACAAACGTGGTCTCCACGGGTGTGGGAGGCGGTCTCGTATTGGAGGGACGTCCCTTCGCCGGGCCCACCGGCGATGCCGGTCACCTCGGGCACGTCGTCGTCGATCCGGGCGGCCCCCCGTGCCCGTACGGGGCGACCGGGTGCGTGGAGACCGTGGCGAGCGGCCCTCGATGGTCCGCTGGGCCATGGGCGAGGTGTCATCCCCTCGAAGTCACGACCCCGCACCCACCGCTCGGCGAGCACGCCGTCACGGTCCTTTCCCCGTGCCCGTGAGCCCTGCCTCCGAGGCGAGGAGTCCTGCCTGGGTCCGGTTGGAGAAGCCGAGCTTGACCAGCATCCGGGAGACATAGCTCTTGATCGTGGCCTCGGAGAGGTAGAGCCTGCGGGCGATCTCGGCGTTGGGCAGACCTTCACCGAGGCAGGTGAGCACCTCTATCTCCCGGTCGGTGAGATCCCCGATCCGGGCGAGGGCCCGCTCTCTGGCCGTGTCGCGTCCGGCCGAGGCCGCGAGCAGCCGCTGAGTGGCCGCCGGGGACAGCACGGTGTGCCCGTCGGCGGCCACCCGCACCAGTCCGATCAGGTCTTCCGGCGGGGTGTCCTTGAGCAGGAACCCCGCGGCGCCAAGGCCCATGGCCCGCAGCACGTAGCCGTCGCGGTCGAAGGTCGTCAGCACGACCACCTTCGGCGGCGCCGGGAAGCGGGCGATGTGCTCGATCGCCGCGAGCCCGTCGACCCCGGGCATGTGCAGGTCCATCAGCACCACGTGCGGCCGGTGCCGCACGACGGCCTCCACGGCCTCGGCTCCGTCATAGGCTTCGGCGACCACCAGCAGGTCGTCGGCCGCGGACAGGATGGTCCGCAGGTGGGCGCAGACCATGCGCTCGTCGTCGACGATCAGCACCCGGATCACGATGACACCCGCCGGGTCACGATGGCACCCGCGCTCCCCCGGCGGCCTTCTCCACCGGATGCGACGCCGCCCCCACCGGGTGTGGCGCCACGGCCCGGCGTCGGGCCGCCCGCCCGGCTGCCGCCCCTTCGCCGGCGACCGTGGGCAGCGAGACCTCCACCTCGAACCCTCCCTCCTCGGACGGCCCCGCCCGCAGCGAGCCGTGAACCAGCTCGACGCGCTGACGCAGGCCGCTGAGGCCGGTGCCGCCCTCTCCGAGCACGATCACCTTGTTACCGCCCGCCGCGGTGTTGCGCACGACGACGCGGAGCCGGTCGCCGGTGTAACCCACCTGGATGGTCACACGCGCCCGGGGCGCGTGCTTGTGCACGTTGGTCAGTGCCTCCTGGACGACCCGGTAGGCCGTACGGGCCACGACGGGCGGCAGGGGAAGCGGGTCGCCGTCGACCCTGAGATCGACCTCGACCCCCACCGCCCTGGACTCCGCGACCAGGGCCGACAGGTCCAGCGCCACGGGGTCGGCGGTGCGGGCGGAGCCGAACGTCTCCTCCGAGCGCAGCACGCCGACCAGGTCGCGTAGTTCCTCAAGGGCCTGACAGCCCATCTGGCGCAGCTCCTCCGCCGCCTCACGGACCACCTCGTCGCGGGCGACGGTGCGCAGCGCGCCCGCGCGCAGCACCATGAGGCTGACGCGGTGGGTGATGACGTCGTGCATCTCACCGGCGAGCCGGGCCCGCTCCTCCGATCTGGCCTGCTCGGCCATGAGCTCGCGCTCGCGCTCGGCTCGCTCGGCCCGGTCGGCCAGCGCCTGGAACAGCCGCCGCCGGGAGGCCCGCCACATGCCGAACAGCGCCGGGGCGATCCCCACGAGAGCGTTGGAGGCGGTGTTCAGAAGGATCTCGGGCACCGATCCCGACATGTGCCAGGGCCGGGCGATCATCAGCGACAGGAGGATGACCGCGGCCCAGTCACGGGCTCGGCCCTTGCCGTAGAGACCGGCCGCGTAGGTGGCGAACGGCGCCGCCGCCGGCGAGATGAAGACGCACAGCGCGGCGCACAGCATCACCACGGCGGCCGGGGCCCGCCGCCTGGCGAGAAGAGCCAGCCCGCCGGTGAGCTGCGCGACGACCGCGGCCCACGCGCTCCACGACAGCGGCCACGGGCTGGAGACGGCCACCGCGAGCGTCGTCGAGGCGCCCAGCCCCCCGATGACGATCGCCATGACCACGTCGGCCGTGACCGCACGGGATGGCTTCCAGTTCATCCGGCCACGCTATCCAGCACCTCACACCCGTGCCAGCACCTGCCGCCGACAGTCAACCAAAGGGTACGGCCTTGCAACTTTCGTTGTTCCGGCGCGCAACCTTGTCCTCTATCGCGGACCGGCGCCGAAGCCGAACCCTGGACGGGACAATCATTCCCAAGGGGGACCCCCGTTGAATGCTCTTACCCGGATCAGCCTCGCCAACAGGGCGTTGGTGGCGCTTCTGGCGATCGCGGTGCTCATATTCGGAGCGATCGCCACCATGTCCGTGAAGCAGGAGCTGCTCCCGCAGTTCTCCGCGCCCACGGTGAGCGTGGCCGCGGTCTATCCCGGAGCCTCACCGCAGATCGTCGAGCGCAACGTCACCGAGAAGATCGAGGCGGCCGTCGAGGGAGGCGTCGCCCAGAAGAAGATCGTGTCGTTCTCCAGCGACGGCCTGGCGGGCATCTCCATCGAATACGAGCACGGCACCGACATCGACAAGGCTATCCAGGATCTGCAACAGCGGATCAGCCAGATCCAGCCGCAGCTTCCGCCTCGCGTGACTCCCCAGGTCGCGACCGGGGTCTCGGCCGAGTTCCCGGTCCTGAGCCTGGCGGCCACCGGCGACGACGAGCGCGGGCTGGCCCGGCGGCTGAAGGAGCTGGCCCCCGGCGCGCTGGGCGGCATCGACGGCGTGAGCCGGGTGCTCATCAGCGGCGAGCGGCCCGAGACCGTGGAGATCCGCCTGGACCAGGATGAGCTCAGGAAGCGCGGGCTCACCACCGACGCGGTCGCCGCCGTGCTCGGCTCCAGCGGGTCCGTCGTGCCCGCCGGCACCCTCACCTCGGGTGACGAGTCGCTGGCCCTGCAGATCGGCGAGAGCTTCGACTCCCTCGCGGACGTGCGCCGCCTCTACCTGGCGCCGAGGGTCACGCTCGACGACGTCGCCGACGTCCGCGTCGTCGAGCAGCGTCCGGAGACGCTGACCCGCACCGACGGCAGGCCCAGCCTGAGCGTGGCGGTCATGGCCAAGCCGACGGGAAACACCGTGGCGATCGCCAAGGAGGTCAAGAGGCGGCTGCCCGGGCTCACCCGGTCCCTGGGCGCCTCGACCACGCTGACCGTCGCGTTCGACCAGTCCGAGTTCATCGAGAAGTCCATCGGCAACCTGACCACCGAGGGCCTGCTCGGGCTGGGTTTCGCCGCCTTGGTCATCCTGCTTTTCCTCTTCTCCTTCCGGTCCACCGTCGTGACGGTGATCTCGATCCCCCTGTCGCTGGTTGTCGCGCTCATCGGCCTGTGGGCCAACGGCTTCACGCTCAACATGCTGACGCTCGGGGCGCTGACCATCGCCATCGGCCGGGTCGTGGACGACTCCATCGTGGTCATCGAGAACATCAAGCGCCATCTGGACTACGGCGAGGCCAAACTCCAGGCGGTCCAGTCCGGCACCCGCGAGGTGGCCGGGGCGGTCACCGCCTCCACGCTGACCACGGTGGCCGTCTTCCTGCCCATCGCGTTCACGGGCGGAATCATCGGGGACCTGTTCTCCTCCTTCGCCCTGACCGTCAGCATCGCCCTGCTGGCCTCGCTGCTGGTGTCGCTGACGGTGATCCCCGTCCTCGCCTACTGGTTCCTCAAGGCGCCCAAGGCCGGGGTGGCCCGTGAGGTCGTGGAGGCCAGGGAGCGCAACGGTGTGCTCCAGCGGGCCTATGTCCCGGTCATCCGGTTCGCCGTGCGGCGGCGGTGGGTGACGCTCCTGGTCGCCCTCGGGATCCTCGTGGCCACCGGCAGCATGGTGTCCCAGCTGAAGACCGACTTCCTGGGCAGCTCGGGGCAGAACACCTTCCAGGTGCGCCAGGAGCTGGCGGCCGGGACGAGCCTGGCGTCGGCCGACGAGGCGGCCCGCGTGGTGGAGAAGGCGGTCAGGGAGGTGCCCGGGGTCGAGTCCTACCAGGTCACCATCGGGCCGGACCGCAGTGAGCAGGGCGGGGCGCGCAACGTTGCGACGTTCTCCGTCACCGCCAAGAAGAACACGGACATGAAAGCCCTCCGGGAGACCGCCCGCACCCGGCTCGCCGAGCTGGCCGGGTCCGATCCGAAGGTCGGCAAGGTGATCGTCCAGGACGACCAGGGAGGCCTGGCCGGCGACGGCCTCGCGGTCACCGTGTCGGCGGCCGATGAGACCTCGCTGGCACGCGCGGCGGACCTGGTCGCCGGAGCCATGCGGCAGACGCCGGGGACCTCCGAGGTCAAAGCGGGTATCGCCGGGACGTCCAAGCAGATCGCCGTACGGGTCGACCGCAAGGCCGCCATGGCGCGCGGGCTCACCGAGGGCCAGGTCACCCAGGCGGTGGTCCGGGTCACCCAGGGCGAACAGGTCGCCAAGGTCGCCCTGGAGGGCACCGAACGCGAGATGTTCCTGCGTGTCGACGTCCCGGCGGACGACGTCACCGCGCTGGGAAACCTGCGGATCCCCACGCCGCTCGGCCGGACCGTCAGGCTCGGTGATGTGGCCACGGTCGAGACCGTGACGGCGCCCACCCGGCTGACGCGGATCGACGGGGAGCGCGCGACCACGGTGAGCGCCAAGTTCACCGGCCAGGACCTCGGCGCGGCGGGTTCCGCGCTCAAGAAGCGTGTGGAGGCGCTGAAGCTGCCCGCCGGTGCCACCGCCGAGATCGGCGGGGTCAGCGAGCAGCAGTCCAGCTCGTTCAACAGCCTGTTCGCCGCCCTCGCCGCGGCGATCCTGATCGTCTACTTGATCATGGTGGCGACGTTCCGGAGCATGGCGCATCCGCTCATGCTGCTGGTCTCGATCCCGTTCGCGGCGACCGGCGCCCTCGGCCTGCTGGTGGCCACCGGGACGCCTCTCGGCCTGGCCAGCCTGATCGGCATGCTGATGCTGGTCGGCATCGTGGTCACCAACGCGATCGTCCTGCTCGACCTGGTTCGCCAGTATCGCGACAACGGCATGAGTGCCCGTGAAGCGGTCGTGGAGGGCGGCCGGCACCGGGTTCGCCCGGTCATCATGACCGCGCTGGCGACCATCTGCGCGTTGACGCCGATGGCGCTGGGCCTGACCGGCGAGGGCGGCTTCCTGTCCAAGCCTCTGGCCGTGGTCGTCATCGGCGGCCTGAGCAGCTCGACCCTGCTGACCCTGATCCTCCTGCCCACCCTCTACACCATCATCGAGGACATCAAGGGTCGATTCCGGCGTCCCCGCCGCCCGGTGTCCGCTCCGCTCCCCGAGCCGGAGCCGGCCCACGCGGGCTGATCCCGGCGGACCCGCCACCGGGTGCGGCATCACGCCGCGCCCGGTGCCCGGCCACTCGCACCCGGGTGGCGCACCGGGAGGAGCAGAAGCGCTGGGGGCTGCCGCCCGCGGAGTCGACGAACGGACGACCGCAGCCGGGCGCGGCACAGATGCCGCCGGGGACCCGCTGGTTGTCGGTGAGGAGCACGGCCAGCGCCATGGCGGAGGAGGCAAGGAACCACTCGGCCCAGGGGGCGTCGTCGTGGCCGTCCACGTGCAGATGCCAGGCGGCCTGGCCACCGTGAGTGGTCAGCCGGGGCGGCCGCGCCACACCGGCCAGCAGCCGGTTGAGCAGCCCGGCGGCCTCGTCGACGTCGGCCGCCGCGAAGACCTCGCGCAGCCGGTCCGCCACCGCCCGCATCGCGGTGACGTCCTCGGCGGTCAGCCCGAGGTCGCCCGGCTGCTCGCCGTACGCGTGGAGCACCTCGCTCACGCTCTCGACGGTGGGAGAGGCCAGCAGGACGGCGGTCAGGTCGGCGGCGCGGTCGGCCATTTCTCTGGTGGAGTGGCGCACATTCCTACTGTAACGTCTCGATGGTGAAGAGACGTTACAGACTCGGTGGTTATCTGACAGGCGCCGTGGCGGCCCGGACCGGGGACGAGATGTCCAGCCCGGCGCTGCTCCTGTTAGGGCTCTCGGTCACCGGCTCGGTGACCGCCGCGGCATCCCTGCTCGCGGGCCTGACCATCTCTTCCGCGCTGGGCGGTCCGGTGTTCGGCGCGCTTGTGGACCGCAGCCCTCGCCCGGGGCGCCTGCTGGCCACCGCCCTGACGGTGTACGCGGCCGGGCTCACGCTCATCCTGCTGGCCCTGGGACACATGCCCGTCGTGCCGCTCGTCGGGGTGGCGGTGCTCGCCGGGCTGTTCGGCCCGGCGCTGGCGGGCGGCTGGACGGCCCAGCTGCCGTTGATCCTCCAGGAGGAGGAGATACGACGGGGCAGCGTGCTGGACGGGCTGACCTACAACGTCGCGAGCCTGATCGGGCCCGCGCTGGCCGGAATGCTGGCCACCGCGGCCGGGGCCCCGGCTCCGGTCGTCGTCTCGATCGTTCTGGTGCTGCTGGCGCTCCCCGCGGCCTGGAGGCTTCCCGCCCGGCCCGTCACTAGCGGCCACGGGCCCCTGCGGCGGGATCTGGTCGCCGGCTTCTCCTCGCTCGCGCGGATCGCCGGCCTGCGGCGGGCGACGGTCACCACCATGGTGTCCTTCGCCGGGTCCGGCGTGCTGGTCGTCTGCTCGCCCCTGCTCGGCGCCAGGCTCACCGGGGAGGCCGGGCACGGCGCCCTGCTGCTGTCCGTGCTGGCCGCGAGCGCGCTCGCCGCCAACGTGGTCATGGCCAGGCGCCCGCCCGCCGTACCCGACCGGGTGATCCTGATCAGCACGCTGCTGCTCGCCGCGGGCTCGTCACTCGCCGCCGTGTCGCCTTCCCCCGCGGTCGCGGTGGCCGCCGCGATCGTCGCCGGGCTCGGTCACGGCCCCCAGCTCACGGCGGTGCTGGCGGTACGGCACCGCGACGCGCCCGAGCACCTCCGAGGCCAGATCTTCACCACCGCGGCGAGCCTGAAGATCACCGCTTTCGCGGCCGGCTCCGCGATCGCCGGGCCGTTGGCCACCTGGTCCCTGACCGGCGCCCTGTTCGCGGCGGCGGGGTTCCAGCTCCTCGCGGCGCTGGCCTACCTGCTGACCACCGGGCGGTCAGGGCAGCAGTTCCCGCCGGATCGCCCTCATCGCCTGCTCGTGGGCCCATCCGGGGCCTCGGCCGGGCAGCCCGAGTAGCACGTCGTTCGCGAGGCTGTCCATGATCCGGCACATCCGCGTCGCGTAGTCCTCGACGTCGTCCACCGGCCGGAACAGTCCCCGCTCCGCGCCTTCGGCCGCGAGCCGGGCGAGTTCGTCCACCCAGGTGTCCAGGAACCCGGAGATCCGGGCGAGCGTCTCCGCGTCGTCCGGCGGCCTGGCGATGACCTGGGCCCACAGCCGCCACCGGACGTCCCCGGCACTCCGCGGCAGGTACAGCTCCGCGAAGCGGCTGATCGCCTCTCGCGGGTCGGCGATGGCCGTGAGCTCGGCGGTCCGGCGCTCGGCCAGCTCGTCCTCGCTGAGCAGCAGCGTCGAGACCAGGATCCGGTCGCGCTTGCCGAAGTAGTACATGACGTGACCGGTGCTCATGCCCGCGCGTTCGGCGATGTCCCGCACACGCAGCCGGTCCGGCCCCACCTCGTCGATGGCCTGAAGCGCCGCGCGCAGGACGTGCGCTCGCACATCGGGCCGTTCCAGCTTCGCAGTCATGGTCATCACCGTATCTTCACGTACCCTTTCTAGAATACTGCTCAATATTTGAGTACTGTTCTAACCTGAGTGCTGTTCTCAACATTTCCGGAAGTCACGAGGGGTCGAGGGGGTGGCGGTGACCGCACGGGCCCGAACGGGCACGGACGAAGTCCCCACGGTCGAGACGCGCGGCGCCGGCCCCGTCCCCGGCGGGGAACGCCATGGCGGGCCGGCCCCCACCCTCGTCTACTACTTTGTGAATACAAGGGGGGACAGATCGTGAGATTGACACCAGCCGAGCGTGATCGGCTTCTGCTGTTCACGGCCGCCGAGCTGGCCCGCGGGAGACGCGCGCGCGGCTTGAGGCTGAACGTGCCCGAGGCCACCGCGCTGATCGCGGACACGGTCTGCGAGGCCGCGCGGGACGGGGCCCGGCTGGCCGAGGCGATCGAGGCGGGGCGGAACGTGCTCGGCCCCGACGACGTCCTGCCCGGCGTGGCCGATGTCGTCACCCAGGTGATGGTCGAGGCGGTCTTCGACGACGGCACCCGCCTGGCCGTGATCGCCGACCCGATCGGCGGCTCCCTGGGTGCCGAGGCGCCCGGCGCCGTGATCGAGACCGCGATCGAGACACCCGGGCATCCGGCGGGCGGCGCCGTCGCCGCCCACGCGGGCGCCACGACCCGCGCGGGCACGGCCCACACTGACGGAGTGGACGTGACGAGCGAGGCGGTCCCCGCCGGCGACGTGGCCGAGGTGGAGGTGACCAACACCGCGGCCGTGCCGATCAGCGTCACCTCCCACTTCCACTTCTTCGAGGTGAACCCCCGGCTCCGTTTCGACCGGGGTGCCGCCTACGGGCGCAGGCTGGCGATCCCCGCGGGCTCCACGGTGCGTTTCGACCCGGGCGAGAGCCGTACCGTCGAGCTGGTGCCGATCGGCGGCGCGCGGGTGGCGGTCGGGTTCGCAGGGCTGGTGGACGGCCCGCTGGACGCGCCCGGCGCCTTCGAGCGGGCCATGGAGAAGGCCCGGGCCTGCGGTTACCTGGACAGCGAGGTGACCCGGCGGGCCGGAATCGACGAGCGGCCGGCGAAAGCGAGCGACCTGTGAGCGTGTACGGCCCGCGCAAGGGCGACCGGGTGCGGCTCGGCGACTCCGGCCTGGTGGTCGAGGTCGAGCACGACTCGCAGAAGGCCGGGGAGGAGTTCCTCGCCGGGTTCGGCAAGACCGCGCGCGACGGCCTGCATCTGAAGGCCGCCTCCATCAGGGAGACCTGTGACCTGGTGATCAGCAACGTGCTGATCCTCGACCCGATGCTGGGCGTGCGGACCGCGTCGATCGGCGTGCGCGAGGGACGGATCCACGCCGTCGGCCGGGCCGGGAACCCCGACACCCTGGACGGCGTGGAAGTGGTGGTCGGCACGGGGACCACGATCGTGTCCGGCGAGGGGCTGATCGCCACGGCGGGGGCGATCGACACCCACGTGCACCTGCTCAGCCCGCGCATCATGGAGGCCTCCCTCGCCTCCGGCGTCACCACGATCATCGGCCAGGAGTTCGGGCCGGTCTGGGGTGTCGGGGTGAACTCGCCGTGGGCGCTGCGGCACGCGTTCAACGCCTTCGACGCCTGGCCGGTGAACATCGGGTTCCTGGCGCGCGGTTCGTCCTCGCACGAGGCCCCTCTGGTGGAGGCTCTGGTCGAGGGCGGCGCGAGCGGCTTCAAAGTGCACGAGGACATGGGGGCGCACACCCGCGCGCTGGACACCGCGCTGCGGGTGGCCGAGGAGCACGACGTGCAGGTGGCCCTGCACACCGACGGCCTGAACGAGTGCCTGTCGGTGGAGGACACCCTCGCCGTCCTTTCCGGCCGGACGATCCACGCCTTCCACATCGAGGGCTGCGGCGGTGGTCACGTGCCGAACGTGCTGAAGCTGGCCGGGGTGGCCAACGTCATCGGCTCCTCCACCAACCCGACGCTGCCCTTCGGCCGGGACGCCGTCGCCGAGCACCACGGAATGATCGTCTCGGTGCACGGGCTCCGGCCCGAGCTGCCGGGAGACGCCGCGCTGGCCAGGGACCGGATCCGGGCGGGCACGATGGGGGCCGAGGACGTGCTGCACGACCTCGGGGTCATCGGCATCACCTCCTCCGACGCGCAGGGCATGGGCCGGGCGGGTGAGACGGTCCGCCGGACGTTCGCCATGGCCGGGAAGATGAAGGCCGAGCTCGGGGTGCCGGAGCGCAACGACAACGAGCGGGTGCTGCGTTACCTGGCCAAGCTGACGATCAACCCGGCCATCGCCCACGGCCTGTCCCACGAGATCGGCTCGCTGGAGCCGGGCAAGCTGGCCGACGTCGTCCTGTGGCGGCCGGACCACTTCGGCGCCAAGCCGCAACTGGTGCTGAAGGCCGGATTCCCCGCCTACGGCGTGACCGGAGACCCGAACGCCTCCACCGACACCTGTGAGCCGCTGGTGCTTGGCCCGCAGTTCGGCGCGTACGGCGCGACCGCCGCGGACCTGTCGGTGGCCTTCGTCAGCGGGGCCGCCGCGGACGCGGCCAACGACCACATGACGACCCGCCGCCGCCGCGTCGGCGTGCGCGGCACCCGCGGCATCGGCCCCGGGGACCTGGTCCGCAACTCCCGGCTCGGGTCCGTCCAGGTCGACGCCCTCGGCCAGGTCACCCTCGACGGCGACCCGATCCGGTCGGCTCCGGCCGACTCGGTCTCGCTCACCCGCCTGTACTTCCTCTGACCTGCATCTCTCTCCCAGAAGGAGCATCGACGTGTTCTTCATGCCGCCGGAGTGGCACCCGCACGACCGCACTTGGATGTCCTGGCCGGTCGCCAACTACGCGCTGACCAACCCTGAGGCCACCTATCGCGCCTGGTCGAGCGTGGCCAACACGATCGTCCGCTACGAGCCGGTCACCATGGTGGTCGACCCGGGTGAACGCGAGTCGGCCGCTCGCTGGCTCGCCCCCGAGGTCGAGGTGATGGAGCAGCCGCTGGACGACTGCTGGATGCGCGACAACGGCCCGACCTTCCTGCTGGACGGCGAGGGCGGCCTGGCCGGGGTGGACTGGACCTTCAACGGGTGGGGCTGGCACGCCCACGCCAAGGACGACCTGGTCGCCGGGGCCGTCCTGGAGCGGGTGGGCGCCAGGAGGTTCCGCTCGGAGATGGTCAACGAGGGCGGCGGCATCCACGTGGACGGCGAGGGCACGGTCATCGTCACCGAGACCGTCCAGCTCGGCGACAAGCGCAACCCCGGCTGGACCAGGGAGCAGGTGGAGGCCGAGCTCGCCGCCCGGATCGGCGTGGAGAAGGTGATCTGGCTGCCGCGCGGTCTCACCGCCGACTACGGCAAGTACGGCACCAGCGGTCACGTGGACCTGCTCGCCTCCTTCGCCCGTCCCGGCCTGGTGCTGTGCCACGTCCAGCCCGACCCGGCCCACCCGGACTACGAGGTCACCCGGGAGAACCTGGCGATCCTGCGGTCCTCGACCGACGCCAGGGGCCGTCGGCTGGAGGTCGTCGAGCTGATCGCCCCGGAGACCCGCGAGGTGGACGGGGAGCTGGTCGACTACTCCTACATCAACCATTACCTGGCCAACGGGCTGGCTCTGCTGTGCTCCTTCGACGACCCGCGCGACGCCGCGGCGGCCGAGATCTTCGCCAGGCTCTTTCCCGGGCGAGCCATCGAGTCGATCGACGCCCGCGGCATCTTCGCCCTCGGCGGCGGCATCCACTGCATCACCCAGCAGCAGCCTCGGCCTTGACCGGATCCGCCCGGCACGACTCCGTGCCGGGCGGATCTATCCTGGTTTGTCCAGAGCGCTGTCCGGATCTGGCCACCCAAGTAAATAGATCTTGTCAATCTGGGCGATTAATGCGAATACTTGCGATTTGTTCTTATTACGCAAGAGAGGCATGCAATGAAGCACGTCATTGTTCACAAGCCCGGTACGGTCGCGCTCAGCGGGGCCGCCAGCCCCAAGCACGTCGGCTGAAACCGAAAACGCAGAAATCGGCGCCCAGAAATGGGCGCCGCCCTCCCGGAACGACATAGACATAAAGGAGACCGGTGAGTCGGGGACCGTTCCCAGCAGAAAACCCGTCCCTTCCCCCCCTGCTCCTGCCTCCCGTGGACGCCGACCGGCGGCTGCGCGGGCCGTACACCGCCGGGGGCGCGATCGCCTCGGCCCTGGCGTCCATCGCCCGGCCGGAACTGGTGGCCCGATATGACATAGAGCTGCGTGCCATGGCTCCCGACATGCACGAGCTGATACCCGCAAGGCGCCGGTCGCTGGCCTCCCACCTGCCCAGGGCGGAGCGGATCCTCGTCCACGCGCCCCGCCGTACGCTGCGCCTGTCCAACGGATTCGCCGAGTTCGTCCGTGGGCATCTGGCCGACACCGGGCCGCGGACGCTCGTCGTGGAGAACATGCACGAGGCCGATCCCACCGACCGCGAGCTGCTGGCGGTGCTACGGCGGCGGATCGACCCCGGACTGCTGACCGTCGTGGCCGGCGAGCACGGCGTGTCCGACGAACCCCTCAGCCCCGAGGAACACGACGCCCGGGCCGACGAGCTGGAACGCGAGGGGACGATCGGCGCCCGACTCGGCGCGATCCCCTACCACCGCGAGCACGGCACCGATCCGCGCAAGGCGGTGGAGGCCTTCCGCTTCGCGATCGAATGGTGCCTGGACGCCGGCTGCCACGACGCTGTGGCGGAGCTGGGCCTGCGCGCGCTGCCGCTGACGGACCCGGCGGCCGAGCCCGAGACCTGGTGGCGGCTCCTGCACAGCACCGCGACCGCGCTCGGCGCGCTGGAACGCGAGGAGGAGGCCGAGGCCCTGTTCGACCTGGCCAGGCGCGAAAGCATCTCCCCCGCCACGCACGCGGCCGCGGCCTATTCCACCGGGATGCTGAAGGTCCGCCACCACGATCCGGCCCGGCGCGACCTGAACGCCGCGCTGGCCTGGGTGAACCAGGCGATAGCCATCTCCACGCTGCTGCCCGACCCGCGCGAACGGGCGTTCAAGCTCGGTTTCGACCTCAACGGCCGGGCCCTGGTGGAAGTACGGCTCGGCCGCCCCGCGAAGGCCCTGGAACTCGTCCAGCAGGCGGTTGACCTGACCGGCCGGCTGCTCCCGGACGAGCACCCGATCCACCGGATGGTGCTGCTGGCCAACCGGGCACAGCTCGCCATCATGCTGGGCCGTCCGGAGGACGCGCTGGAAGACCTGGACGCGGTGATCGCGGCCGATCCCGGCTATCCCGACTACTACATCGACCGCGGCAACCTGCTGCACAGGCTGGGCAGGCTGGACGCGGCGATCGCCGACTACGAGACGGCGATGCGGGTCGGCCCGCCCTTCCCCGAGCCGTACTACAACCGGGCGGAGATCCGCTTCTCCACCGGGGACCACCGGGGCGCGCTCACCGACCTGGACCACGCGCTGGAGCTGGATCCGGAGTTCGTGGACGGGCTGGCCAACCGGGCCGGGCTGCTGGTGGCGCTCGGCGAGTACGCCAGAGCCAGGACAGACGTGGAGACCGGACTCGCGCTCGATCCGCTCAACCCGTACCTGCTGTGCGCGCTGGGCCAGGTCGAGATGGCCGAGGGCCGCCCCGGGCAGGCGCGGGCCGCCTTCGACCAGGCGCTGGAGCGTTCCCCCTCGCTGGCGGCGGCCTGGGCCAACCGGGGGATGCTGGCGTTCGAGACCGGCGACCCCGAGGGCGCGATCGCCGACTTCACCCGCGCGCTGGAGCCGGGCGCCGACCCCGCGCTGCTGTTCAACCGGGCGATGGCGCTGCGCGCCGCCGGGCGGGAGGAAGAGGCGAAGGCCGATCTCACGCGGGCCATGGAGCTCGCCCCGGACGACGACGACATCCGCCAGGCCCTGAAGTCCTGACCCCGGGCGCCCGGCGGGATCGCGGGGCGGAACGGCGGGTCCGGCGGGCAAAGAGCACGGAGAATGCCCTGGATTCAGCTGAAAATAATCCATCAGCTCTTACGACAGCCAGCCAAACCAGCCAAACCAGCTAAACCAGTCGATTAACCATAAATCCCAATTAGCTGTGAATAGTGGAATAGGGGTTGCGCCACCGGCGAGGCATCGTTCAAAAGGCATTCGCCGGCGCGGGCCCGGAGAAACCTCGATCACCGGGGAGTGATCGCCCCATATCCCGCGGGTGGCCAGACCACCTCCCGGATCTCCGCTCCCCTCCCCCGCGAGGATCAGCGAAGCGAGCCGCCGAGATACCGCTCGGCCAGTTCACAACTGCCCTCGGTGTAGCCGGAGCCGAGCTCGGCGGCGATGTCCACGCCGGTGTGGGTGCCGATCCAGGCGACCAGCAGCAGGCGGCGGAACATGATGAACGTCCAGATCTCGGCCTCGTCCTCGACCGACAGGTCCAGCACGGTCCGATAGCCCCGAACCCAGGCGTGGACCATCTCGGGAACCTGGGGGTGGTCTTCGATGAAGCTGACCGCGGCGGCCAGGTCGTAGAGGTACCACCCGAAACCGCAGTCGTCGAAGTCGATGACGCTGGGCGGCTCCTCACCCACCACCAGCAGGTTGGCCAGGCGCAGGTCGGCGTGGATCAGGCCGTAGCGATCGGCGCCCCGGCCGAATCGGCGCAGCCGCCCGCGAAGCTCCCTGTCGAGCCGGCCGAGTACGGCCCGCGACTCGGAGTCCATCCCCAGGCCGTCCTGCCAGCGTCCCCACCGCGACTCGGCGCCGAGGGCCGCGCCGTAGTCCCAGTGGAAGCGGGTGAACCCGGCCGGTCGCCGCCAGCCCCGCGCGTGCCGGTGCATCCGCGCGGTGATCGCGCCGAGCCGCTCGAAGCCGGGCACCAGCCGGTCCTGCGGCGGCTCGGCCCCGGGCAGGAACTCGAACATCACGCAGTCACGGGGCCACCTGCCGGGGACGGTCAGCACCCGGGAGCCGTCGGGGGCCGGGATCACCCTGGGGGTCCGCACCCCGGCCTCCTCCCGGAGCGCCTCCAGCCAGGCGAGCTCCGAGAGGATCGCCGGGGTGGAGTGGTAGCCGAGACGGTGCACCCGCAGGATGGACCGCGTTCCGGTGGCCGGGTCGTCCACCCGGTAGGTGGCGTTCTCCGACACGTTGATCAGCGTGACCTCGGCCTCGGGCAGGCCGTGGATCCGCGCCGCCTCACGGGCGACGCCGTGCACGCCGTCCAGCACCTCGTCCCCGGCGGACAGATCGTGGATCCGCGCCGCCTCACCGGCGGCACCGCGCACGCCGTACGGCACGGCGCCCCCGGCGGACAGGTCGTCGGCCTGCATCGGTCCTCCGTGTACGTCGCGCGAAGGTCCGGATCTTATCCGAGACCTCGCCCCGCGCGGCGGCGAGGGGTGCCCCGAAGCGCGTCCGTCACTCCCCTGCGGCCTTCCTGGACTCGGCCGCCGCCCAGAGGAAAACGCCCTGGGCCATCAGCGACGCCTCGGTCTCGGCGCGGGCGGCGAAAACCTCGGCCCGGATCCGGTGCATGCCCGCATCGCCGGGGGCGGCGAGCGCCGCCATCTCCGCCAGGTGCCCGGCCAGCCGCTGGTCCCCCGCCGCCAGAGCCTTCAGCGCCGCCTCGCCCAGCTTCGCCGCACCACCCGCGAGCTCGGCCACGGCCATGGCGAGCACGCCGTCCGGGGCGGGCTTGAGGTTGGCCGGGTTGCCGTCGTACCAGCCCCCGTACAGGCGCCAGATGTTGCGCACGACGAACTCGGGCTCGTCGTAGTGCGGCCGCAGGTACGGCCGGTCGGCGAGGCGCGCGGGCGGCTTGACCGCCTGCATGATCGCATCCAGCCTGGCCCCCTCGTTGAGCATCGCCAAGGTCTGCTCGACCAGGCTCTCCAGCCACTCCGCCGTCTCCAGGAGCGCCTGCTGAGCCCGGTCCGCGCCGAAGATCGGGGCGCCGTGGCTGGGCAGGATGATCTCGGGGTTCAGCGCGGCCATCCGGCGGAGCGCGACCGCCCACTCGCGGGGGTAGCGCTGGACCTTCTGCGGGTTCCCACAGTTCGGCGTCAGCCAGATGAACAGGTCACCCGGCATCAGCACCCGCTGCTCGGGCAGGAACCCGATGGTGGCGTCATCGGTCTCGCCCTTGCCGTGGAAGAGCTCGATGGTCGCGCCGCCCGGGCGCACGGTCAGGTCCTCTCGGTAGCTGACGTCCGGGTAGCGATACTCGCCCGGCCAGGAGAGGTCGTCCACCCGGAACTGCCTGCGGTTGATCACCGCGTTGTAGCCCCGGGTCATGAGATAGCGGTCGAAACGGTCCGTGACGGCCTCGTGTGCGATCACCGTGGGCCGGGGCCGCCCCGCCGCGTCCGCCTCTGCATCGAACGGTCCCACGCCGGAGACGTGGTCGATGTGGCCGTGGGAGTAGATCGCGGTCGTGACCGGATCCGTGGTCCACGCCCGCACCTGCCGATGGAGCCGATCGGCGTCGAAATCGATGCCGGTGTCGAAGAGCGTGGTCTCCCCGCTCCCCCGCACGACGATCGTGTTGCCGAATCCGCCACGAAAGCCCACGCCGTCGACGACCTCGACGACCCCGTGCTGAGAGAGATCTCCCCTCACGATGTCATCGACGGCCTCCCCGCTCCAGACCTGGTCGGCGTATTCGACGATGTCCATCAGGCGACTCCTCCGTTGATCTTCTTCTTGTCACGCTCGGGATTGACGGTCAAGGCCGCGACCACGCCGCCGATGACCATGAGCAGCCCGGCGATGGTGAACGCCGCGCCGAAGCCGGTCGCCGCGTCGGCGGCGCGCTGCACCACCGCGCCGGTCAGCACCGGTGCCACCGCCCCGGCGGCGGTGGCGATCGCGGTGGTCGTACCCAGCACCGCGCTCCGCTGCGCGTCGGGGGTGAGTTCGGCGTTGCCCGCCTGAGTGAGGGGGAAGGCGATGTAGCCCGCCGATGCCGACAGCGTCAGCAGCAGCAGGTGCGGCACCGCATCGTCCACCAGGGTCATCGCGACCATGGCCACTCCGCCGGTGGCGACCGCGCCACCGGCGACCAGACCGCGAGCGACACGGCTGGACACCCCTCGCCTGAGGAACCGCTGGGTGAGAAAGCCGGTGCCGAGGATCACCGCGAGCCCCGCGGTGTGCCAGACGACCGAGAGCAGGCCGACCTCGGTGAGCGAGTAGCCCTTGACCTGCTGCAAATACTGCGGGAACCAGGTGAGGGAGAGCGCGAGGGTCCAGTACACCGTGAACGTGGCCAGCGTGCCGCCGACCACGGTGCCGTTGAGCAGAAGCTTCCGGTACGGCACGCGGGGCCCGGCGGAGGCTCCCCCGCGCACGCCGTACGGGCCCTCGCCGCCCAGGCGCAGCCAGAGGACCAGCCAGACCAGGCCCGTCACGGCGGTGAACCCGAACGCCCAGCGCCAGCCGTACTCGGTGATGATCACCGTGAGAATCGGCACGCCGATCGTCACACCCAGCCCCGCCCCGAGGGTGAGCACGCTGGCGGGCAGGTTCCGCTCGCGGTCGGGGAACCAGGTGAACGCGGCGTGGTTGGAGATCGCGTAGGCGGGACCCTCGGCCGCGCCGAGCGTGATCCGGGTGAGGAACAGCACGCCCGCCCCCGCCGCGGGGATCAGCATCGGCAGCTGCGACACGCTCCAGCCGATCATCATTCCGGTCAGGATCCATCTGGAGTCGATCCGCGTGGCCAGGCCGCCCACGACGATGCCGGAAACGCTGAACAGCAGGTAGAACGCGCTGCCGATGGCACCGAACTCGGTCGCGGTGAGATGGAGCTCGGCGGTGAGGGCACCGCCCGCCAGCCCGAGCACGGCCTTGTCCATAAAGTTGATCAGCATGAACGCCAGCAGCATGGCGACGACCGTCCAGGCCCGCCGCCGGTCGGTGACCGGGGTGCCGGACACCGCGGTGGTAGTCATCACACCCTCCATAGATCGACACGCCGGGAGTTCCCTCACTTTGCTGGGCGGATGCGGTGCGGGCAATCACCTGCGGTCCACCGTCGGGGCCCATGAATTGTGAGATGTCACAATCTGCGTCATGTCTTCTCACGACCCGGTCCTCACCGCGGCTCTCATCGCGGCCCGCTGCGAGCCGCAGATCAACGGGCTGACCCGGCAGATCGTCGCCGAGCAGCGATCCTCCATCCCGGACGCCGCGGCTCTGCCGTCCTCGATGCTGGACGTCGAGATGGCCTCGACCGTCCGGCACGGGCTCCGGCTGTTCCTGAGATTCGTCCAGGGAAAGGTCCCTTCCGACCGGGACATGCGGCTGTTCCGCGAGCGGGCGGCCCAGCGCATGGCCGAGGGCGTGCCGCTCGCCACCATGCTCGGCGCCTACCTGATCGCTTACCGGGCGATGTGGCGGGCGCTGTGCGCCGTGACGCTCCCCGGCGAGGAACACGGCCTGAGCCGGTTGGGTGAGATGATCTTCCTGACCCTGGAGCAGACCACCACCGCAGTCAGCGAGGCCTACCTGCAGGGGACGCTGCGCGCCGAGCGCGGCGAGGCGTTGCGCGCCGTGGCCGGGGCCCTGCTGGCCGGGCAGGAGGCCGACGACGTGGCGGCGCGGCACGGCGTCTCCCTGGAGCCCGGCTACCGCGTGCTCGCCCTGGTGCTTCCCTCCTCAGAGCATCCGGTGGCCGTACGGCGCCGCCTGCACGCCGCCCAGGCGGCGCTGGATCGGTTCGCCGGGCAGGCGGTGCTCACCTGGTTCGGTCCCGAGGGCGGCCACGCGCTGCTCCCGCTGCGCCTGTCCTTCCCCGCGCCCCAGCTGGCCCGCCACCTCGCCGACGGCGGCATCCCGATCCACGTCGGGGTGAGCGTGGCCGAGCGGCGGGCGGGCATCCCCGCCGCAGCCCGGCAGTCCACCAGGATCGCCGAGATCGCCCGGACGAGCGGGCGCCCTCAGAGCCTGTACGAGCTCCGCGACGTGCTGCTCGACTTCCACCTGAGCGCCCCCGGCGCCAGCGGCGCGGAACTGTCCGGGCTGCTCGACGTGCTCGACGCCGTGCACATCGAGACGCTGGAGGCCTACTACGCCACCGACTTCGACCGCCGCGCCACCGCCCGGGCGCTCAACGTTCACCCCAACACCGTCGACAACCGTCTCACCCGCATCAGCACCCTGCTCGCCGCCGACCTGCGCACCGCCCGCGGCATCATGCTGATCGGGACCGCCCTCACCGCCCGCAGGCTGGCATCGCGGGGTTGACGCCGCGGTCATCGGGCGTCCCGGCGTAGCAAGAGGGTCAGTTCGGCGGTGAGGGGCGCCTCACCTGGCAGATCAGCTTGATAGAGCGCGATCCGGGCATGTGTGCCGTGCTCTTGACCGAAGACCTTGATGAGCAGGTCGGACGCCCCGTTGAGCGCCGCGGGCGCCTGAGCGAAGCCGGGGGTGCAGTTGACGTAGCCGGCAAGTCGCACGACCCGGTCCACCTTGTCAAGGCTGCCCAGCTCGGTGCGGGCCATGGCAAGCAGGTTGATGGCCACCAGCCGGGCGGAGGCGTATCCCTGCTCGACGGTGAGGTCCCGGCCGAGCTTGCCCGTGATGGGAAGAGTGTCGCTGCCGTCAGGCCTTTTGACGGTCCCGTAGGTCCCTGAGACAAACAGGAGGTCGCCGGCGCGCACAGCATGTCGAAACCGTCCGATCGGTTCCGGTGGCCGCATATCACTCAGACCGAGACGGGCCAGCGTCTGCTCAGGGGTGCTGTTACTCGGAGTCGTGGAAGACATGCATACCATCTTCCGTATGAACGAGCGTTCGAGAAGCGGTGACGGGGGAAAGCGACGGCTTGATGCCATAGATGAGGAAATCCTCAGCCTCCTCGAGCGAAATGCTCGTCTCAGCTACGAGGAACTCGGCCGGCGAGTGGGATTGTCCTCCAACGCCTGCCGCAACCGGGTGGCCGGCTTGGTCGGTTCCGGAGTGATCCGGGGGTTCCACGCCGATGTCGACCGAGACGCGGAAGGCGCACCGGTACACGCGCTCCTTGAATTGCGGGTCCGGCCCGGCGGCCACGGGCCCCCGGTGGAGCGTTACCTACTGGATCTGCCGGGCGTGCAGCTTCTCGAACACCTCGCCGGTCCGGTGCACTACAGCCTCCGAGTGCGTGTGCCGGATCTGCGGGCACTCGACGATCTCATCCAGCAGGTCCAGGCATGCGGACATGTGGAATCCACCAATACGCGGATCGTGACCAGGCAGTTATGGCCAAAATAACCGGAATCCAATAAATAGAACTTATTACAACCGATGACCTGTAAAAATGCTGCTCAGCTCACTCTGTCAGGACTTCTTAGACAGTTCTTCGGGAGCACGCCCTCGGGCGGCACGTGAAACCGGGCGCCGGTCAGATGACCCCCTTGCCCCGCAGGGCCGCGAGCTCTTCCGGCGACAGCCCGAGGGCGCCGAGGACCTCGTCGGTGTCCGCCCCGTGCGGGCGGCCGGTCCAGCGGATCTCACCGGGGGTGCCGGTGAGGCGGAACATCACGTTCTGCATCCGGACCGGGCCGAGCTCGGGGTCCTCGACGGTCGTGATCGCGTCCAGGGCCTCCAGCTGCGGATCGGCCATGATGTCGCGCACGTCGTAGACGGGGGCGACGGCGGCCTGAGCCTGCTCGAAGGCGGCCAGGACCTCCTCCCGGGTGTGGGCGGCCACCCAGGCGGCCACGGCGTCGTCCAGCTCGTCCGCGTGCGCGACCCGGCCCGACCCGCTGGCGAACCACGGCTCGTCGATCACCTCGGGGCGGCCGACCAGGCGCATCACGCGCTCGGCGATGCTCTGCGCCGAGGTTGAGACCGCGACCCAGGCCCCGTCCTTGCAGCGATAGGTGTTGCGGGGGGCGTTGCTGACCGAGCGGTTGCCGGTGCGCGGCGGGACGACGCCGAGCTGGTCGTAGATGGTGGGCTGAGCGCCGAGCACGGTCAGGATCGGTTCGATGATGGACAGGTCGACCACCTGGCCCCGGCCCGAGCGCAGCGCGGTCATCACCGCGAAGGCCGTGGCGAGGGCGCAGATGCCGTCGGCCAGGCCGAACGGCGGCAGCGTCGGCGGCCCGTCCGGCTCCCCGGTCATCGCCGCGAACCCGCTCATCGCCTCGGCCAGCGTGCCGAACCCGGGTCGCTTCGCGTAGGGGCCGAACTGCCCGAACCCGGTCACTCTCGCCAGCACCAGGTCCGGGTTGGCCCCGCTGAGGCGCTCGTAGGAGAGGTTCCACCGCTCCAGCGTTCCCGGGCGGAAGTTCTCGATCACCACATCGGCCTGCCGGACCAGCTCCACCAGCAGGTCCTGGCCCTCGGCCGTGGACAGGTCAAGGGTGATCGCGCGCTTGTTCCGGCCGAGCATCTTCCACCACAGCCCCTGCGGGCCGTGGCCGCGCGAGGGGTCGGGCTTGGCCGGGTGCTCGATTTTGATCACCTCGGCTCCGTAGTCGCCGAGCAGCATCGCCGCCATCGGCCCCGCGAACAGGGTCGCCAGGTCCAGCACGCGAACGCCGTCCAGGGCCTTCATCGGAACTCCTTGGGTGTGGAGACCCCGGGCTTCAGCCTCAGGGAGAACGTCAACGAACACCTCCGGGAAGGGGGACCCGGATCTCGGCCGGGAAAGGAACCGGCGACGCCCGGCGCGTCCTTGTTCGCACAGGGTCTCGCGCCTGTGCCGGACTCCGTGCCCGTGCCCGTGCCCGTGCCGGTACGGCGGGCGGTGTGACGGTCGTCAGGCATCGGAGCGGGCGAGGTCCCGGTCGATCTCGGCGCGGGTGGGCATGGAGGTGCTGGCCCCCTCCCGCTGCACGGACAGGGCCGCCGCGGCGGTGGCGAACCGGACGGCCAGGTCCGGAGGCCGCCGCTCGACGTGGGCGGCGGCGAGCGCCCCCACGAACGTGTCCCCCGCCGCCGTGGTGTCCACCGCCCGCACCTTGGGCGCCTCGACGTGCGTGGCGGGGCCGGTGCCGGGCGGGGCGGTGAGCGCTCCGCGCGACCCCAGCGTGATGATCACCCAGCCGACCCTGGCTCGCAGCTCCCGCAGCGCCTCCTGATGGTCGGCCCGCCCGGTGATCGCCGCGGCCTCGTGCTCGTTGGCGACCAGAATGTCCACGGCCTCCAGCAGCTCGTCGGGGAGCGGCTGGACGGGAGCGGGGGTGAGGATCACCGTGGTCCCGGCCGCCCTGGCCGCGCGGGCGGCGGCGGTGACCGCCTCGACGGGAAGCTCGAGCTGGAGGAGGAGCACGTCGGAGCGGGCGATGACCTCCAGGTCGGCCTCGGAGGGGACGGTCACGGTGCCGTTGGCGCCGGGGACCACGACGATGGAGTTGCCGCCCCGGCCGTCGACCACGATCTGGGCGATTCCAGAGGGGCCGGGGACGGGGCGCAGGCCGGTGACGTCGACTCCGGCGTCGGCCAGGGTCCGGCGCAGCTGGGGCCCGAAGGCGTCGTCGCCCACGGCGCCCAGGAAGGCCACCCGCGCCCCGGCGCGCGCGGCGGCGATGGCCTGGTTGGCGCCCTTGCCTCCGGGAACCGTGCGGAACGCGCGGCCGGTCACGGTCTCGCCGAGCGCGGGGGCGGTCTCGACGTAGGCCACCAGGTCCATGTTGGCGCTGCCGAACACCGAGATCATGATTCCTCCGCGGTGAGAGCGAGCGTACGGCTCGCCAGTTCGTCAAGACCGATGCCGTCGAACCCGGTGACGCTGCTGGCCAGCCGGTTCTCCAACGACCACTCGGGCGGGATCGCGGACGCGCCGCACAGCGCGCCGGCGATCGAGCCCACGGTGGCCCCCGCCGAGTCGGTGTCCCAGCCGCCCGCCACGGCCCCGGCGATGGAGGAGGTGAAGTCACCCCCGCCGTGGACCAGCGCGGCCGTGATCAGCGCGGCGTTGTTGACCGTGTGCACCCAGTGCAGGGCGCCGTGGCGCTCGTGGAGCCGGTCGAGGACCCGCTCGAAGTCCAGCTCCTCGCGCGCGTCCTGAGCCGCGCGCCGTACGGCGATGGCCAGCCGGGACCCCGGCGGAATCACGGCCAGGCCGGCGGCGACCACCTCGTCGACGGAGGAGGCCACCAGCGCGGTGGCGCACATCGCGGCCACGAACATGGAGCCGTAGATCCCGTTGGCGGTGTGGCTGAGCCGGGCGTCGCGGTGGGCGAACTCCGCCGCCGTCGCCGGATCGCCCGGGTTGACCCATCCGTAGACGTCAGACCTGATCAGAGCGCCGATCCACTCCCTGAACGGGTTGCGGAAGGTCGCGGTGTCGCCGGGACCGGCCCCGTCCCCGCGCTCTCCCTCCGGGCCGGGCGGTTCCAGGCCCGTCAGCAGGTTGCGGTAGGCGGCCCGCTCGGCGGTGAACACCCGGCCGCCGGGCAGCTCGTCCAGCCAGAGCTGTGCCACGTTCCCAGTGGTGAAGCCGCGGCCGTGCCGTTCGAGCAGGGCCAGGGCGAGCAGCGCGAAGTTGAGGTCGTCGTCCTCGGGGACGCCGTCGATGTTCTCGGCGAGGCTGTTGACCGCGCTCCGCCGGTTCCACGGCCACCGCGCGCCGATCTCGGCCGGCAGCCCTTCGGCGGTGAACCACCCCCGGATCGGCCAGTTGCCGGTCGCCTCGGCGATCGCCCTGATCCCCTCCCTGGGGATCTTCTCCACCGGTTTGCCCAGCACGCATCCGGCCGCCCGACCGCGCCACGCGCCGAGCAGCCGGTCCGGGTCCGGCGTCGCCCCGCCGGACCCGCTTCCGCTGGACGGCCACGCGGGGCAGGCCTCGACGATCTCCGCGAGGCCGGAGGGCTCGGGGAGCGGCGACGGGATCGCGGCGAGCTCGTCGAGCAGGTCCTCGGCCAGGCGGCGCAGCTCCGCCGGGGGCCGCTGCGGCGAGGCCCCCGCCCGGGCCGGGGCGTCGTGCCCTCCGGCGGCGTGCCAGCGTGCGGCGATCGCCCGTACCTCGCGGCCGTCCTCGGCGGCCTGGCGCAGCTCGTGGCCGACCAGGTCCTCCGGCTGCACCCAGGTCAGGCGGATCATCCGGCGTCTCCGGCGAGGGCGGCGAAGGCCGCCTCGTGGGCGCGGCGGCGCTCCAGGTCGGCGGCGTGGACACGGCGGGCGACGCGGGCCAGGGTGAGGCCGGGGGTGACGAGGTCGATGCGGCTGGCGGTGGAGATCTGCTCCAGCCAGTCGGCGGGGACGGCGTCGCGCCCGCCGAGCGCTCCGGCGATGGCGCCTCCCATGGAGGCGATGGAGTCGGCGTCCCGGCCGTAGTTGACGCCGCCGAGGACGGTGTCGCGGTAGCCGCCCTTGGCGATGAGCAGGAACGCCAGGGCGAGCGGGAGTTCCTCGATGCTGTGCAGGCGGCTCGGGCGCCGGGCGCCGAGGCCCTGGTCGCGGTAGGTGTCGGCGACGGTGTCGTAGGGCTTCATGGCGGCGCGCAGCCTGCCGAATGAGCCGTCCCAGTGGCCGAGGTCGCGGGCCGCGGAGCACACCGCGTCGATGGCCGCCTTCGTGCCGTCCCGCGCGAGCCGTACGCAGGTGGCGACCACCGAGTCGGCGGTCGCGCCCGGGCGCATCGCCTCGGCGACCGCGGCCGCGAGCACTCCGGCGGCCTCCCGGCCGTAGCTGGACTGGTGGGCGCCGGCCAGCTCGATCGCCTCGGCGTAGGCGGCGTCGGGGTCGGCGGCGTTCACCACGCCGACCGGCGCCATGTACATGGCCGCGCCGCAGTTCACGATGTTCCCCACACCCGCCTCGCGCGGGTCCACGTGACCGTAGTGCAGCCGCAGCACCAGCCACTTCTCCGCGAGGAAGACCCGCTGCAGCGGCAGCGCCTCCGTCTCCAGCTCGGGGATCCAGCGCTTGCCGCCCATCATCTCCGGCACCAGGTGGTCGGCCGCCGCGTAGGCGTCCAGGTGACCGCGGACCCGCTCGTAGACCCGGATCAGCGCGTGGGTCATCAAGGTGTCGTCGGTGATGTGGCCGTCGCCCTTGTGGTAGGGCGCGATGGGCCGGGCGTTGCGCCAGTCCTCGAAGAACGGGGGAACCACGCCCTCGACGTGTCCGCCGTAGCGTTCGTGGATCTGCTCGGGCGTCCAGCCCTCGGTGGCGCCGCCGAGGGCGTCCCCGACGGCGGCGCCCGCGACGCATCCGACGGCCCGGTCCTCTAAACCGCCCGCGACCACGCTCACCTGGCCGTCTTCGGCCGCGCCCGTCCGGGACGTGTCGTCTCCCGCCGCGGCGTGCTGTGCCGTCCCCGGCTCACCTGCTCCAGTCATGCCATCCATCCCCTCGCGATGTCCAGTAGATCCATGCCCGCAAGCTCGGGCAGGCAGCAGCCGGTCAGCACGGTGCTCCACCCCTTCGGCAGCGCGCCGTGACCGGTGAACGCGCCGGTCAGCGCACCGGTCAGCGCGGGCGCGGAGTCGGCCGCGACGGCCAGGCAGGCCGCGGCCGGTACGGCGGTGCGCGGTGAGCCGCCGGAGGCCTCCGCCAGCGCGAGGGCCACCGGGACCGTCTCGGCCGCGGCGACCCCGTAGCTGTAGACGTGGTCGAAGAGCACCGCGTCCAGCGCGGGCACCGCCTCGAACGGATCACCCGCCCGGCGCGCGGCCGCGAGCGCGGCACGGGCCGCGTGACCGATGACGGTGTCCTCGCCGAGCGCGTCCAGTGCGGCGTCCACGGCCTCGCCCATCGGCCCGCCGTCCACCAGGACGCCGATCGCCCGGGCGATCGCGACGGCGCCGAGCACGCCGTCGGCGGCGTTGGTGACCTGGGCGTCCGCCGTGGGGTCCAGTCCCGCGGCCCCGAAGGCGACCGCGCGCACGGCCGCCGCGTCGTCGAAGAAGTGTGGGTTGTCGTGGCCGCTGGCGGGCGGCCTGAGGCCCCGTTCGAGGTTGTCCAGCGCGGTCCGGACGGAGATCCGCGCCCTGATGTCCTCGCGGCCGGCGAGGGCGGTGAACGCCTCCGCGCGATCCTGGCCGATGGTGAGCACGGTCCAGGCGAGCCATTCGGCGTCGTCGGACGGCCCGATCGCCAGCGGCGCGACCGGCTGGTTGAGCGCGAACGGCACCGGCAGCGTGGTCACCCGGTGCTCCTCGGCGAAGGTGTCGAGCTCGCGGTGGAGCCTCCTGCTCCACGGCGCGTGCACCCCGGCCCGGTGCCGTGCCGACGGCCACCCCGCCGCGTCGCCGATCGCCAGCCCGGCGAACGCCCCCAGGACCCTGTCCCCCGACTTCATCGTCCTACGTCCCTTTCACCAGTTCGTCGGCCACGTCGAGCACGTGCCGCCCGGCGGTCACCGGCAGGCAGCGTCCCTCGGCCGGGCCGATCCGCCGCGCCCACCGCGACGGCACCGCCGCCTCACCGCGTCCCGCCCCGGACAGGGCGCCCGCGATCGCGGCGGTGGTGTCGGCGTCCCGTCCCAGATTCGCCGCGACCACCACGGACTCCTCGATCTCTCCCCCGCCCAGCAGGTAGGCGGCGAAGGCCAGGGCGACGGCTTCGGGGGCCAGGTCCGTCCACGGGTAGTGCCGCACCACGACCGCCTCGTGCAGCCGCCCGGCGATCTCGCGGGTGCCGGATCGGGAAGATCCGCAGTCGCGGACGACCTCCCGGGCGCGGCCGACGTTACGGGCGGTCCACGAGTCCTCCGGGATCACACCGAGACCGGCCGCGACCACCTCGTCCGGGGAGGCCCCCGTCATGGCGGCGGCCACCGCGCCGGCGACGGCACGGCCGCCGAGGATGCCCTCGCCCTCGTGGCTCACCCGGCCGTCGATCTCCACCAGGCGGGCGGCCTCGTCCGGGTCGCCCGCGGCGAAGACGCCGTACGGCGCCGCGCGCATGGCCAGGCCGTCCGACCAGCCGTGCCGGTGCCATCGGCCGGTCAGCGGCGGTTCGAGACCTTTGCGGAGCGCCTGGACGGTGCCGAGTTCGGAGAAGCCCGCGCCCTTCATGGGCCCGCCGACGGCGGGGATGATCTCCCTCCGGTAGGCCCGGGCGACGTCCTGGGAGGTCAGCGTGTGCCCGTACCGCACGAGCAGGGACGCCGCGAAGATCGTGTATTCGGTGTCGTCGGTGCCGCCGCCGTCGATCTCGGTCAGCCGGCCCCAGCGGGCCGCTATCTGCTCGGGAGAGAGGTTCTCCGCCGGGCGCCCGAGGGCGTCGCCGGCCGCGAGGCCGAGCAGACACCCCCGGGCGCGTCCCCGATGCGTCACGGTCACTTGTTGTAGCGCTCCAGCACCTTGTTGCCCTCGTCCGTCAGCCTCTTCGCCGCGTCGTCAAGGGTGATCTTGTTGGCGAAGAACTCCTGCAGCGTCGGGGTGGCCACCTTGCTCTTCCACTCGTCGAAGCCGTTGACCTTGAGGTACGGCGCGACGACGAGGTTCTTGGCCGACGCGGTCGCCACGTTCCAGCCGTTCTCCTCGGTGGTCATGGCCGGGTCGCTCGCGGCCTTGGCCGAGGTGGGCAGCAGCCAGTCGCCCTTGGCGAGCTTGGCCTGGTTGGCACCGTTCAGGAAGAAGGAGATGAACTTCATCGACTGTTCGGGGTGCTTGCTGTCGGCCGCGACGGACAGGGTCTGCGAGACCGCGCCCTGCTCGGCGGTGGTGCCCTTCAGCGGCGGGATGGTGATCCACTCGAAGCCGTCCGGAGCCTGCTCCACGACCTGCTGGCGCAGGTAGACACCGGCGGGCAGCAGCGCGTACTTGCCCGCGTAGAAACCGGGCAGCGGTTCGGCCGTACCCATGCCGAGGGCGGCCGGGTCGGCGGACTTGTCCTTGTAGAGCTGGTCGTGGATGCGCTGGAGCACCTCGCGCTCCCCGGCGCCGACCTTGACCGTCGTCTTGCCGCCATCGGTCTGGAAGAAGGTGCCGCCGAAGTTCAGGCCCAGGTTGAGCACCTTGTTGACCGGTGACTTCATCGGCCAGGCGACACCGTAGGCACCGTCCTTGGTGAGCTTCTTGGAGATCTCGGCGAACTCGTCCCACGTCCACGGGTTGTCCGGGGTCGGGATGCGCGCGCCCGCCTTGTCGAGCAGCTTCTTGTTGCCGATGATGACCTGCGACTCCTGCAGGAACGGCACGCCGTACACGCCCTGTCCGCCCTTGCCGTCGCCGAAGGTGACGGTGTCCCAGGCGGGCTGCGGGATGTCGCCCTTCAGGTCGGCGGGGACCTTGTCCTTCAGGTCCAGCAGGTAGCCGCGGCTGGCGAAGCCGGCCAGGGCCGGGGAGTCGTCGTGGATGACGTCCGGCGGGTCACCGGCCTCGAAGGAGGTGACGAGCTGGTCGTTGACGTTGTCCCAGCTGCCCTGGACGTATTCGACCTGGATCTTGGGGTTGGCCTTGTTCCATTCCTCGACGAGCTGCTTGTTGGCGGCGATCGCCTCCTTCTGCCAGGCGAGGCTCTGGAATTTGATCTTCACCGGCTCGTCGGGGGCGGCCGCGGGCTGTTGCGAAGCGCATCCGGCGGCCAGCACGAGGAGGCCTGCGGCCAGCCCGGTCCTCATACGCATATGACTTCTCCTATCGGGGGGTGGGGCTATCCCTTGACGGCCCCGGCCATCAGGCCGGACTTCAGCCGCCGCTGGATGACTGCGAAGAACGCCAGGCTCGGGATCGTGGCCAGGAGTGAGGCGGCGGCGAGCGGGCCGAGCCGAACGATCCCTTCGGCGCCGGTGAACTTCACCAGCGTCAGCGGGAGGGTCGCCACATCCGGGTCCTTGAGGACGATCAAGGCGAACAAGAACTCGTTCCAGGAGGAGATGAAGGCGAACAGCAGGGTCGCGACCACGCCGGGGGCGAGCAGCGGGGCGACGACGCTCAGCAGCGACCGCACCCGCCCCGCCCCGTCCACCGCGGCGGCCTCCTCCAGCTCACGCGGTACGGCGCGCACGTAGCCCTGGAGCATCCACAGCGCGAACGGCAGCGTGAAGGTGACGTGCACGACGGTCAGGCCGGTCAGCGTGTTCACCAGCTCCAGCCTGCGCAGCACCATGAACAGCGGGATGATGATCAGGATGAACGGGAAGATCTGGCTGACCAGCACCCACCCGATCGCGATCCGGTTGATCGCCGAGCGGTGGCGGGCCAGCGCGTAGGCGGCCGGTAGGGCCAGGACCACGGTGAGCACGGCGCTGGCCGCCGCGACGACGAGGCTGCGCGCCCCGCTGCCGATCAGATCCTGCTCGCCGAAGGCCTCGGCGAAGTTGGCGAGCGTCGGCGAGCGCGGGATCCACGTCGGATTCAGGCTCGCCATCTCCTGCGGCGTCTTCAGCGCCGTGGACAGCAGCCAGGCCAGTGGGAACGCCAGGAAGACGACGTAGCCGGCCAGGGCCAGATAGCGCAGTGCCTTGCCCATGTCAGCTCGCCTCCCGCATCTGCCGCCAGAGGTAGGCGCCGAGCACGGCCAGCACGACGATCACGATCGCCACGCCCAGGGTGGCCGCGTAGCCGAAGAAGCCGAAGCGGAAGGCCTCCTCGTAGGCGAAGAGCATCGGCAGGCGGGTCCGGCCTCCCGGACCGCCCTGGGTGAGGACGTAGACCAGGCCGAACTGGTTGATGTTCCACACGAAGTCGAGCGAGGTGATGGCCACGATGACCGGGCGGAGCTGGGGCAGCGTGATGTTCCAGAACCTGCGCCAGACTCCCGCGCCGTCCACCTCGACCGCTTCGTACAGTTCCCTGGGCACGCCCTGCAACCCGGCCAGCAGCACCACCGTGGTCTGCGGCATCCCGGTCCAGACCCCGACGACGATCACCGCCGGGAGCGCGAGGGAGAAGTCGTTGAGCCAGTCGATCTCGGTGCCCAGCATGCCGTTGAGGATCCCGGCGTCCGGGTGGTAGACCAGCCGCCACATCAGCCCGATGACCACCGGCGGCATCGCCCACGGCACCAGGGCCAGCACCCGGGCGAACCCGCGGAACCGCAGGTCCTGGTTGAGCAGCAGCGCCAGTCCCAGCGAGGCCAGGAACTGCAGCACGGTCACCGACACCGCCCAGATCATCCCGATCCGGAACGACGCCCAGAAGTCTCCGTCGGCGAGCAGGTCGCCGAAGTTCGACAGCCCGACGAAGGATGTGACCGCGTTGCGCCCGGAGCGCGCGTCGGTGAACGCCAGGAAGATCCCGTAGAGCAGCGGGCCCACGCTGAACACCAGCACGGGCACCAGCGCGGGGAGCATCAGCAGCAGCGTCTCGCGCCCCTGCCGCCCGCCCTTGCGGGGTCTCGGTGTCACGGCCCTGGTCGGCCGTTCCGCGGTGAGGGTCACGGCGCCTCCTCCCCCACGGTCGAGGCACGGACCACCAGGCGGGGCGGCACGGTGACCACCCGCGGGTCGCGGTCGCCGTTGCCCAGCCGGTCCAGGAGCAGTTCGGCCGCGATCCGGCCGCGCTCGGCCGAGCCGAGGGAGACGCTGGTCAGCGGGGGCCAGGCGACGGCGGCCAGGTCGATGTCGTCCATGCCCGCCACCGCCACGTCCTGCGGCACCCGCCTGCCGGCCCGGCGCAGGACGTCGAGGGCCCCGAGCGCGATCAGGTCGTTGGCGCACATGATCGCGTCCAGGCCGGGTTCCCTGGCCAGCAGCCGCTCCACCGCCTGCGCCCCTTCCGCGCGGTAGAAGTCGCCGATCTCCACCAGGTTCTCGTCGTACGGCAGGCCGAGATCCGCGAGACCCTCGGCGTACGCCGTGGAGCGGGCCGAGCCCGGGACCGTGTCCAGGGGGCCGTTGACGAACCCGATCCGCCGCCGGCCCAGCGAGTGAAGGTGATCGAGGACCATCCGCATGCCCGTTCGCGAGTCGGTGCGGACGTTGTCCACCCGCGTGCCGTCCGGCAGCGAGCCGATGACGACCACGGGGGCGCGCGCCGCCTCGATGGCCCTCAGGTGCGCCTCTCCGACCCGGAGCGGGATCATGATGAGCCCGTCCACGTAGCGCTCGCCGAGGCTGTGGAGCACGTCGATCTCGTCGGCCACGTCCGCGTCCGTGGAGTGCAGCACGAGACGGTATCCGGCGGCCTTGAGCACCGGCTGGATCTCGCGGACCATCGCCAGGTAGACGGGGTTGCCGATGTCGGCCATCGCGAAGGCCACCTGGTTGGTCCGGCGCGACTTCAGCGACCTGGCCACCGAGTTGGGGACGTAACCCAGCTCGGTGGCCGCGCTGAGCACCCGGCGCACGGTGTCTTCCCTGGTCGGCAGCCCGTTGAGCACACGCGAGACCGAGGCGATCGACACGCCTGCCCGCTCCGCGATCGTGATGATCGTCGGCCCGTTGCCCACAGAGACCACACCTTTCTGTAAACGTTTACAGTGATCATGAGTGACTGCTGAAAACGTTTACGGGAGTGGGGTCATGTAACTCGCCCGCAACAGGTGACGTCAAGTAACGATCAAATAACACCACGTCAGAGGGTGTATCGCAGATCGGCGGCCCTTCGGGATCACGTCCTCCTCCCCCGCAGCGCGAGCAGCGCGCCGAGCCCCATCGCGACGCACAGAGGAGAGTAGATCCACAGGTCACGCGAGAGGAACTCGCCCGGTGTCTCTCCGCCCCAGCCGGTCACGTGCATCGCCAGGCCGCCGGCGCCCCGCAGGAGCAGAACACCCGCGACCGCGCCGCACCCCACGGCCACCAGGCGGCGCGGCAGCTTCGCGGCGGCCAGCCCGCGCACCCGGGCACCGAGGACGTCCGCCCGCACCAGCAGCAGCACCGCCGCGCACAGCAGCAGTGCGGCGACCGCGGCCGTAGCGGCAGCGGGAGGCAGTTCCTCCGCGCCGTTCACCCCGACCACGCTGCGGGCGAAGGAGACGGGATCGTCCGCGGGCCAGGAGACGCCGGTCGCCCAGGCGGCATGGAGCGCCGCCACGGCCAGCAGGGTCACAGCCGTGGTGACGACAACGGGGCGGGTGAGATCAGACATGATCAGCCTCCTTCTGCCAGCTTCCATACGCCACTGTATGGAAGCTTCCGTGCAGTAGTGTACGGAACATGGCGATGCGAGACGGCAGGAGATTGCTCACACCCGACGACTGGGCCGAGGCCGCTCTGATGGCCCTGGCCGAAGGCGGGGTGTCAGCGGTCGCGGTGGACCGGATCGCACGCACGCTCGGTGCGAGCCGGGGCAGCTTCTACTGGCACTTCGACGACCGGGCGGCCCTCGTGGCGGCCGCGCTCGACCTGTGGGAGCGCCGGTGCACCACGGAGGTGATCACGGAGCTGGCGGCGGTGGCCGATCCCCGGCAGCGGCTTCGCCTGCTGTTCGAGGAGGTGTTCGGCGACGATCCGGGCGGCCTGGTCGAGTCGGCGCTGGCCTCCCATGCCGGAGACGCCGCGGTGGCTCCCGTGCTGGACAGGGTCACCAGAACCCGGCTGGAGTTCCTGGCCGGCGTCTTTCGCGATCTCGGATTCCCGGAAGAGGAGGCCCTGACGCGCGCGCGGGTCGCCTACACCGCCTACCTGGGGCACTTCCAGCTCCGCAGGGCCGCGTCCACGGCCTTTCCGCCCGCCACGCCGGACTATCTGGAGCAACTGATGACGATATTCACCGAGCCATCAGCGCCATCCGCGCCGTCCGTGATCGGGGCCTAGACGATCGGCCTCGCTTCCATGCCGCACTCGGCGGCTCGAGGCGGGCGACAGCCAGGACTGTGAACACCGGCCGCGGTGAGGCGGCGGTGAGAACGGCCTCCCCGCAGGGTCACGGTTCTCCGCTTCCGGGAACGCGTTCCGGTGAACGAGCCCGTTCACCGGAAGCGGGGAACCGTCCATGACCCACCGGCCGGACTCCGGCCGTCAGGCTCCTACTGCGCCGCGGTCCGCACCGAGACCACCGCGTAGTCCGCCGCGACCGCCTTCGGCGGCATGATCACCACGGCGCCGTTCTTCTCGAACACGCGCGCCTTCTCGCCCTCGTGGCCGTACTTCTGAGGAAGCTCGGCGAGCGCCGTCGCCTTCCCCGTCGCGGCGTCGATCCGGACCAGGCGGGGTGCCAGGTCGCGCCTGTCGCCCGTCTCCAGGGCCAGCAGGCCGTGATCGTCGGCTCGGACGTAGCTGAGCATGGTGTCGTTGGTGCCCGTCGACTTCCAGAGCCTCTTGCCGGTCGTCATGTCGTAGGCCAGCGCGTAGTCACGCGAGCGCAGCTTACCCGGCACGTTCTCGGGGAAGGTGGCCAGATAGAGCGTGTTGCCGTGCAGCGCCACCCGATACCGCTCATACTCACCGTCGGTGAAGTTCTCGCCGTTGAGCGCCAGCAGGTCGATCCTCTCTCCGGCGACGAACTGCCTGGCCTTCCCGCTCTCGTCCACCACCTCCACGGTTGTGCTGTCACCCGAGGTCGTCGCCACCACGGCGGGCTTGGCCGACAGCACCAGGTGGCTCAGGCCCTCGGCGGCGATCTCGGAACGCCACTTCGGCTTGCCGGTCTTCGGGTCCAGCCCGGAGACGTGGCTCCCCACGCCGCAGTCCACGGTGACGACCAGCTGTTCGGCCGAGCCCCCGAGCCCGTCGGGACGGCAGCCGTCGGCGGGAGAGCCGCCCCAGAGCTTCTTCCCGTCGGCCAGGCCGTAGGCGTAGACGCTGTTGCCGACCTTCGCGATCACCACGTCACCCGCGAGCAGGAGGGTGGGGACGTTCATCGTCAGACGCGACTTCGGTTCCGCCGGAATCTTGATCTTCCAGGTCAGCTTGCCGGTCTTGACGTCGATGCCCGCGAGATGGTCGCAGGCGGCCTCGGTACCGTAGGCGATCGCGCCCAGGCCGCCCTCGATCTCCGATGTGGCCCCGCAGAGGTTGTCAGTGGGCGACGGTACGCCCCAGGCCCGCTTGCCGGTCTTCAGGTCGTAGGCCAGCACGCCGTCCTTCTGCGCCCGGATCGCCGCGGAGTCGGACATCCAGGTGCCGAACCCGATCGAGGCGTCGAAGTTGGAGCTGTCGGCGTTGACGAACGGCACCGCCCACTCCTTCGGCTCCGCGGCGGCGCTTCCGCCGCCTCCGCCGGATCCGGAGTCGGCGCCGAACCCGCCCGAGACGACCCAGGCGGTCCCACCGCCGACTCCCAGCAGCACGACCAGGCCGAGGGCAACGAAGAGCGCGGTCCTACCGGTCTTCTTCTTCGCCGGCGGCTCTCCGGGCTGCTGCGGCCACGCCTGCGGTTGCGGCCCGCCGGGCGGGAACCCACCAGGCGGGGGGTCGCCCTGAGGCCCGCCGGGCTGGGGGCCGCCCTGAGGCCCGCCGGGCTGCTGCGGCCACGCCCCGGGAGGCGGAGCCTGATACCCCTGCGTCGGATACGGCTGCTGCCCACCGGGCTGAGGTCCGCCAGACTGGTGAGGCCACGCCCCCTGAGGCGGAGCCGGGCTGCCCTGCGGCGGCTGGAACTGCTGCCCACCGGGGTACGGCCCGCCGGGCTGCTGGGGCCACGCCTGCGGTTGCGGCCCGCCAGGCGGGAGCCCACCAGGCTGGGGTCCACCCTGAGGCCCGCCAGGGGGGAGTCCGCCGGGCTGGGGGCCGCCCTGAGGCCCGCCCGGCTGAGGGCCGCCCTGAGGTCCACCGGGCTGGGGTCCACCCGGCTGCGGCGGCCACGGCGACGACTGCGGCTGCGGCTGAGGCCCACCGGGCGGAGGGCCGCCGGGCTGAGGCTGGTGAGGCCACGCCCCCTGAGGCGGAGCCGGATTGCCCTGCGGCGGCTGGAACTGCTGCCCACCGTGGGGGACGGACGGATCCCCGTAAGGTTGCCGGGGGTCGGACATGTCCTCGTTCTCCCTCGTCACTCGGCCGCGACACGTAGTGCGGTGATGGCGTTACCAGCCGCGATCTTCTCGAAAGGCATGATCACCAGCCTGCCGTCCCGGTAGTAGACGCGGGCGTCGTCGCTCTCCCCTCCGGCGGCCTGCGGCAGCTCGGCGACAGATGCGGCCTTCCCCGTCGCGGCGTCGAGTCTGACCAGCCGCGGAGCCGGCTCCCGGTTGCCGCCCGCCTCCATGGCCAGCAACCCCTTGCCGTCGGCGGCGACGAAGGTGAGCAGGCTGGCACCGGTGCCCGAGGAGACCCACAGTCGATTGCCGGTCTTCAGGTCGTAGGCCACCGCGTTGTTGCGGTGGATCCCGCCGCCCGTGGTGTTCTCCGGGAAGGTGCCCAGGTAGAGCGTGCTCCCGTGGACCAGGGCGCGCATCTCCTCATGACCGCCCCGGATGTAGATCGTGTCGTTCAGCCTCAGCAGGTCGATCTTCTCTTTGGTCTCGAAGCCCTGGACCTTCTTGCCCGCCTCCAGCAGCTCGATCCTGGCGCCGGTGCCGCCCTCCCATGCCGCCACCACGGGGTCGGCGGAAAGCAGGTAGGAGGGACCGTCCTCCACGCGGTATTCCCACATGACATCGCCCGTCCGGGAATTCAGCGCGACGACGCTGTCTCCGCCCTCGTAACAGTCGAGGTTGACGATCACCTGTTTCGGCGACGCGAGCATGTTCGTGGTCCGGCATGCCTTCGACGCGCCGGTGTTCCACAGCTTCTTGCCGTCGGACAGCCGCAGGCCCGTCACCACCTTGTCGGTCCGCACCGCCGCGATGTCACCGGCGAATTCGAGCGTGGGGGCCCAGAGGGTGGCGTTCTTGCCGCTCTCCGCCTTCCCCGCCGCCACCTTGACCTTCCAGGTCACCTTGCCGGTCGCGGTATCGATGCCCGCGACCCCGTCGCAGACCTTGGTGGTGCCGTAGGCGACGACGGCCGTGCCACCCGCGATCGTCGGCGCGGCCGAGCAGAGCTGCTCGCCGGGCGAGGGCACACCCCAGGTTCGCTTGCCGGTGTTCAGGTCGTAGGCGAGCACCCCGTCCTTCTGCGCCCTGATCACCGCCTTGTCGGTCATCCACGCGCCGAACGCGATCGACGCGTCGGTGCCGATGACCTCGACACCGGCCCCGGTGAACGGCACGCTCCACTCGCCCGCTCCGAGCTCTTCGCCCCCGCCGAACCCGCCGGTCACGTACCACGCCGTACCGGCGCCGATGCCCAGCAGCACGACCAGCCCGAGCGCCACCAGCATGACGGTCTTGCCGGTCTTCCGCCCGCCCGCGGGCGCGGGGGCCTGCGGTGGATGCGGCTGCCCGCCGGGCGGCTGATAGGACTGCCCGCCGGGCGGGTACGGCGGCTGTCCCGGTTGCCCGCCGTACGGCTGCGCGCCCGGCTGCCCCCCGTACGGCTGCGCGCTGTAGGGCGGGGAGGGCTGCCCACCGGGCGGATACGCCTGCCCGCCGGACGGCTGATAGGGCTGCTGGCCGGGCGGGGAATACGGCTGCGCACCGGGCGGATAGGACTGCTGCGCACTTGGCTGCCCGCCGTACGGCGACTGGTACGGCTGCCCGCCGCCCGGCGGGTAGGACTGCCCGCCGGGCGGGGAGTACGGCTGCGCGCCCGGCTGCGGGTACGGCTGCTGCCCGTGAGGAAAGGCGGCGTTTGGGTCGGTCATGGGGTCTCTCCCGATCAGCCGAGCTGCTGCTGGACGTACGCGGCCCACTGCCGCTGGAACGACTCGGCGTCCGTGCCCAGCACCTTGCGCAGCGCCTCCTCGGACTTGCCTCCCTGGTAGGTGGCGGTGATGAACTCGACCAGCTTCGGCTCGCCGTACCGTTCCGCGATGTACCGGTTGGCCAGATGGCCCAGCAGGTAGTTGACGCTGGTCATGCCCTGGAGGTCCCAGTAGATGTTCTCCGGGAGCTTGCGCTGGAACTTCGCCGGGAGGCGGCCCTGCACGAACGCCTGGCCCTCTCTGAACCGCACGTTGGTGCTGATCGGATGGCCCCGGTTGGCGACGTACTCGGCGAAGCCCTCGACGACCCACTTGTCCAGGCCGGACAGGAGGTCACCCTTCAGAGCGTCGAAGCTGGCGACCGTCGAGTGCGCGAACTCGTGCCGGAAGATCTCCACGGTGCCCTCCGCGGTGCGGAAGAAGGGCGAGGTCGTGTCCATCACGACCCGGGTGCCGCCGATCTCCAGCTTCTGCGAGTTGAGGTCGTTCACCGAGGGCACCGCGAAGAGCCCGATGGAGACTCCGGCCTCGTTGGCCTTCGACTTGCGGAACATGTTGCCCAGCTGGGTCTGGCCCTCCACCAGCGCCACCACGAAGCCGTTGGGTATCGCGTCGGTTTTCCCGCCGTTCTTCTTCCAGAACGTCAGGTCGTTCACCGCCGCCTGCTCGGCGATGGGCGCGACCTGCTTCGCCCGTGCCGCCAGCTTGGGATGGGCCAGCACGATGGAGTGGTCGGTCGAGACGACCGAGATGTCCGGCCAGATGTCCCACGGCCCGGGATAGTAGAGGGTCTTCGACTCGCCGACGGGCGCGGGAGCGCCTTCGACCTTGGTGATCACGATCGGAGCCTTCACGGAGGCCTTGGTGACGGTCCAGCGGTACCACTCGGAGACCGGCGCCAGGTCGAGCCCCTTGAACTGGTGGACGAAAGCGACGTCGAAGGTGAACTTCACCCCCCGGCCGAAGCTGTCATGGGCACGGCCCTGCTGCTGCCTGGCCTGGTAGGACACCGCGGTGAGCGGCAGCTTGTGCAGGTTGGCGAAGGTCCTGCTCTGCTGCTGGACCAGGGCCGTGTTCTTCTGATCGAAGATTTTGGTGTAGGCCTTGACGTCGCCGGAGTTCAGCGCCTTGGTGTGGTCGGCCAGAAGCGCCTCGAGGTCCTTTTCGGTCACCACCACCGAGTCGGGATCGGCCGGGGCCGTCTCCTCCGCGAACGGGCTGTCGGACTGTTTCCGCGAGTTGAGCACACCGCCCACCACGGCCCCGACACCGACGGTCAGCACCACCGCCAGGACACCGAGGAAGATCCAGAGTCCGGTCTTGCGGCGCGGTGGGGAGGGCTGCGGCGGAGGTGGTGGTGGGGGCGATTGCTGCCATTGCGGCTGCTGCGGCCACTGCTGTTGCGGCTCTGCCTGCTGTTGCCACTGCTGTTGCGGCTGCGACGGCTGCTGCTGCCACTGTTGCTGCGGCCACTGCTGTTGCGGCTGCTGCGGGTATGGCGGCTGCTGCGGATAGTGCTGATAGTTCGACCCTGAAGTCACTTACGCCCCATAAGCAACAGTAATTACGGAAGGTGCAAAACGATAGCGATAACGAAGCACTGCCCTTCCGAGTGCCCGCCGTACGGGAAAAGATCAGGAGCGCAGGTAGGCCAGCACCGCGAGCACCCGGCGGTGCTGGTCGCTGTCCTCCGCGTACAGGCCGAGCTTGGCGAAGATGCTCCGGATGTGCTTCTCCACGGCACCGTCACTGATCACGAGCTGGCGGCCGATGGCCGGGTTGGACCTGCCTTCCGCCATCAGGCCCAGCACCTCGCGCTCTCGCGGGGTGAGCTGGGCGAGCGGGTCGTCGCGGCGGCGCCGTACCATCAGCTGAGCCACCACCTGGGGGTCGAAGACCGTCCCGCCGGCCGCGACCGTGCGCAGGCTCCCCATGAAGTCGTCCACGTCCACGACCCGGTCCTTGAGCAGGTAGCCCACCGCGCCCCTGGCGTCGGCGAGCAGGTCGTCGGCATAGGACACCTCCACATACTGGGACAGGATCAGCACCGGCGTGCCAGGCACCCGCCGGCGCGCCTCGACCGCCGCCCGCAGCCCCTCGTCGGTGAAGCCGGGCGGCATCCGGACGTCCACCACCGAGACGTCCGGCTTGTGTTCGACGACGGCCTCCACCAGGCGGTCGCCGTCACCCACCGCCGCGACCACCTCGCAGCCGAACTCCTCAAGCAGCCTGATCAGGCCCTCTCTGATCAGCACCGCGTCATCGGCCACGACTACCCGCACGGAACCTCCGCCACAATCACTGTCGGCCCGCCCACCGGCGATTCCACCGCCAGCTCTCCGTCGACCGCCTTGAGGCGGTCGGCGAGGCCGGACAGGCCGTGTCCCTTGGCGGCATGTGCGCCGCCGACCCCATCATCCCCGATTGTCAGCATGAGGACGCCGCCGGTCTTGCTCAGCGTCACCGTGCAGAGGGTGGCGTGACTGTGCTTGGCCACGTTGGTCAGGCTCTCGGCGACCACGAAATAGACGGTGTTCTCCACCGCCGCCGCGAAGCGGCCGATCACCTGCACGTCCAGTTCGACCGGGATCGTGCAGCGGCTGGCCAGCGCCGCCAGCGCCGGTGCCAGGCCCCGGTCGGTCAGGATCGGCGGCGCGATGCCGCGAGACAGCGCGCGCAGCTCGTCCAGGGTCTCCCGGGTCGAGACGATGGCCTGGCTGAGCATCTCCTCGACCGCCTGCGGGTCGCGCCTGAGCTGACGCTGGGCCCGCGACAGGTCCATGGCCAGGGAGACCAGGCGCTGCTGCGGCCCGTCGTGGATGTCACGCTCCAGCCGCCGGAGCGCGTTCGCCTCGGCCGACACCGCCGCCGCCCGGCCTTCGGCCAGGTCGTCGATGCGCTCGTGCAACTCGGCGACGCCGGTCAGCAGGGCCCGGCCGAGTCCGGTCCGGATCAGCGCGGCGCCGTGCAGGACCAGCGGCAGGGTGAGCGCGAACACCACGCCGATGCCGGTGTTGATGGCCACGTCCTTCCACACCTCGTCCCCGAGCCCGAGCAGGTAGGCCAGACCGTGGTTGCCCGGGATATTCGCGGTGATCCACCCGTAGATCGGGGAGGTCAGACCCGCGATCGTCACCCCCCACCAGGCCACCGTGACGACGAACGTCACCATGGAGACCGGCAGGGCCACGATGCCGTAGAACAGGTCCAGCCACGACTGCCCGCTGGTCAGCGGGTTCACCATGCGGCGAACCCATCCGGAGCCCTCCGGCGCCCGCTTGTAGCGGGGCCGGGGCACCGCTCTGCCGAGCACGTCGGGCAGCATCCGCCGTTCCACGTCGGCCATGCCCCGCGCCATCAGCAGCGTCACCGACAGGATCGGCAGGCCTATCCACACGATCACCGTGCCGACCCCCGCGGCGAAGCTCGGGACCACGAGGCAGAACGAGACGACGGAGATGGGAAAGCTCGCGATCAGGTAGCGGGTGTCGGCACCCAGGCGGCGCAGGAGGGTTCTCATGGCGCCAACGGTATGGGCCCCGGACTCCTGGTTCGATCCTGCGCACCGGCGTCCGGGGGTAGTGCTGGCCCTACCCCCGCCAAGGGGGTGACCTTGACCGCAAGACTGCTGCGGGCGTTACTGCGCCGGCCGGGGGCCGCGCGGGAGGGTCGATTCATCGCTCCCCGATGAATCGAGACCCCCTTGACCACCGTGATCGTCCGCCCGGCGGCCCCCACGTCGCCCGCACCGCCCGGCCGTGACCTGTTCGTCGACGCGCTGCGCCTGTTCGGCATGGCCCTGGTCGTGCTCCAGCACTGGAGCATGCCGGTGCTGTCCTTCGCCGACGGCCGGATCTCCACCGGCAACGCGCTGTCGGCCGGTGGCGCGTGGTTGATCACCTGGATCAGCCAGGTGATGCCGCTGGTCTTCTTCGCGGGAGGCGCGGCCAACGCGATCAGCTGGCGGGGGTCGGTGCGGCGTGGCGGTCCGGCTCCCGCCTGGCTGGCCGTACGGCTGCGCCGCCTGGCATGGCCGGTGCTGCCGCTGGCGGCGGTGTGGTTGCCCCTCCCCCACCTGCTGCTGGCACTCGGCCTGCCTCAGCAACCGGTGTTCACGGCCTCGCGCCTGGCGGGACAGCTGCTGTGGTTCCTGGCGATCTATCTGGTCGCGGTGGCGGTGACCCCGCCGATGCTCAGGCTCAACATGGTGTACGGCTGGCGCGTGCCCGCGGTGCTGGTCGCGGGGGCCGTCGCGGTGGACCTCGCCCGCTTCACCAGCGGCCTGGACGTCATCGGGTTCCTCAACATCGGGCTGGTCTGGCTGGCGGTGCACCAGCTCGGCTTCCTTTACGCCGACGGCCGCCTGAGCCGCCCCTGGACCATGGCCCTCACCGGGTACGGCCTGGCCGCGGCGCTGGTCGCCTTCGGCCCCTACCCGGGCAGCATGATCGGGATGCCCGGGGCGGCCGTGTCCAACATGGCGCCGCCCACGGTCGCGCTGCTCGCGGTGGGGATCGGCCAGATCGGGCTGGCGCTGGCGCTGCGCCCGTGGATCGTCGCGTTCACGCGCTGGCCGGTGGTGTCGCGGGCGCTCGCCTGGGCCGCTCCCCGGATGATGACCGTCTACCTGTGGCACATGAGCGCGCTGTTCGTCGTCACCTCGGTGGTCGTGGTGGGCCTGGGCGTCTCCACCCCCGAACCGGGAACATCGGCCTGGTTGTCGGGCTGGCCGCACTGGCTGCTCGTGCTCTCCCTGGCCATGTGGGCGCTGCTGCGCGGCTTCGCCCGGTTCGAGGCGCCCCCGCCGGCCTCGCCGTACCGCGGGGGAATGGTCCGGATCATGGTGGCCGCCGCGCTGACCGGGGCGGGCCTGCTCATCCTCACGGCGATCGGCTTCGTCCCCGGGCCGGCGCCCGTCCTCGCCACGGGCATGCTCCTGGCGGGCCTGCTGCTCATCCGGTCGGCCTCCGGCCCCCGGCGGCCGGAGACTACCAGTCCCCTTCGTCATGATTTGACGTGATTTATGCAACTAAAGTCACGCGATGTCATCTGCCATACGGGCAACGTAACCGCACCCGCCGCCCGGACCGGCTCAACCACAGTCAGTTCTTCGGCAGTATTGGACTGTGAGCCTTGTAGATCGCCTGCCCGAAGAGATCGACGCCGACCCCGACACCATCTTCGACGCGTTCGTCGAGTGGAACTCCGAGCGGGGGCTCACCCTCTATCCGGCGCAGGAGGAGGCGCTGATCGAAGTCGTCTCCGGCAACAACCTGATCCTGGCCACCCCGACCGGGTCGGGAAAGAGCCTGGTCGCCGCCGGAGCACACTTCACCGCCCTGACCCGGGACGTGCGCACCTTCTACACCGCGCCGATCAAGGCACTGGTGTCGGAGAAGTTCTTCGACCTGTGCGCGATCTTCGGCACCGAGAACGTCGGCATGATGACCGGCGACGCGAGCGTGAACCCCGGCGCGCCGATCATCTGCTGCACCGCCGAGATCCTCGCCAACGTCGCGCTGCGCGACGGCGCCGGGGCCGACATCGGCCAGGTGGTGATGGACGAGTTCCACTTCTACGCCGAGCCCGACCGCGGCTGGGCCTGGCAGGTGCCCCTGCTGGAGCTGCCGAACGTGCAGTTCATCCTGATGTCGGCGACGCTGGGCGACGTCACCAGGTTCGAAGAGGACCTCACCCGGCGCACCGGCAGGCCCACCGCGGTGGTGAAGCACGCCGAGCGCCCGGTCCCGCTGATCTACTCCTACCGGCTCACCCCCCTCCACGAGACCCTGGAGGAGATGCTCGCCACCCACCAGGCGCCGGTCTACGTCGTCCACTTCACCCAGGCCGCGGCCATGGAGCGGGCACAGGCGCTGATGAGCATCAACATGTCCACCAAGGCCGAGAAGGAGGCCATCGCCGAGCTCATCGGCAGCTTCCGCTTCACCACCCGCTTCGGCCGGGCCCTGTCACGCCTCGTACGGCACGGCATCGGCGTCCACCACGCCGGGATGCTCCCCAAATACCGCCGGCTGGTGGAACGGCTCGCCCAGGCGGGCCTGCTGAAGGTCATCTGCGGCACCGACACGCTCGGCGTCGGCGTCAACGTGCCGATCAGGACCGTGCTGTTCACCGCGTTGAGCAAATACGACGGAAGCAAGGTCCGGCGGCTGCGCGCCCGCGAGTTCCACCAGATCGCCGGGCGAGCCGGCCGGGCGGGCTTCGACACCATCGGCTACGTCGTCTGCCAGGCCCCCGACCACGTCATCGAGAACGAGAAGGCACTCGCCAAGATCGGCGACGATCCCAAGCGGCGACGCGGTTTCGCCCGCAAGAAGCCGCCGGAGGGCTTCGTCGGCTGGAGCGAGGAGACCTTCGAGAAGCTGCAGTCCGCCGAGCCGGAGCCGCTCAACTCCCGGTTCAAGGTCAGCAACGCCATGCTGCTCGCGGTGATCAACCGTCCCGGCGACTGCTACGCGGCGATGAAGCACCTGCTCACCGACAACCACGAAGACCGCAAGTGGCAGCGGCGGCACATCAGCCAGGCCATCGCGATCTACCGCTCGCTGCTGGCCGGTGGCGTGGTGGAGAAGCTGAGCGAGCCCGACGAGCAGGGACGGATGGCCCGCCTGACCGTCGACCTGCAGGAGGACTTCGCCCTGAACCAGGCGCTGTCCACCTTCGCGCTGGCCACCCTCGAACTCCTGGACATGGAGTCGCCGACCTACGCGCTGGACATGGTCTCCATCATCGAGTCCATCCTCGACGACCCCCGCCAGATCCTGTCCGCGCAGCTCAACAAGGCGCGCGGCGAGGCCGTGGCGCAGATGAAGGCCGACGGCGTCGAATACGAGGAGCGGATGGAGCTCCTCAACGAGATCACCCACCCGATGCCGCTGGCCGATCTGCTGCTGGGCGCCTACGAGACCTACCGCCGGGGCCACCCGTGGGTCGGCGACTACACGGTCAGCCCCAAGGGCGTCGTGCGGGACATGTACGAACGGGCGATGACCTTCGCCGACTACGTCCAGTTCTACGAGCTGGCCCGGTCCGAGGGCACCGTGCTGCGCTACCTCGCCGACGCCTACCGCACCCTGTCGCGGACCATCCCCGAGCACCTCAAGACCGAGGATCTCATCGACCTCATCGAGTGGCTCGGCGAGCTGGTCCGCCAGGTCGACTCCAGCCTCCTGGACGAGTGGGAGCAGTTGCAGAACCCGACGGGTGAGCTGGAGGCGCCCTCCCTGGAGGAGACGACCAAGCCGGTCACCGCCAACACCCGCGCGTTCCGCGTGCTGGTCCGCAACGCGATGTTCCGCCTGGTCGAGCTGGCCGCCCTGGAGAAGGAGGAGGAGCTGGCCGAGCTGGCGCCGGACGTCGACTGGGGCGCCGCGCTCGACGCCTACTACGACGACCACGAGGAGATCGGCACCGGCCCGGACGCCCGTGGGCCGGGCCTGCTGCGCATCGAGGAGGAGAAGGAGTTCTGGCGGGTCCGCCAGGTCATCGCCGACCCCGCAAAGGACGGCGACTGGGGCATCGACGCCCAGGTGGACCTGGCCGCCTCCGACGAGGAGGGCCGCGCCGTGGTCCACGTCATCGGCCTGAACCGCCTGTGACCTCCTCACCCGGGCCGTGTCGCGGGCGGCCTGGGTGTCCCATGCCGGACGTCTCCGGGGCTCGTTCCATGATTTTCCACGGCGTAAAGTCATTGGACAGGCCCGACAGAATGGGGCCATGAGCGACGACGCGGTCAGGCAGATTCTGGGCCTGCTCTATCAGGAAGACACGCTGCGGGTGTTGTCGGCCCTGGCGCTGGGCGGCACGCCCGAGGAGTCAGGACTCGGCGGGGACGCGACGCGGCGGGCGCTGGACCGGCTGGAACGCGGCGGGCTGGCCGTACGGGACGACGACGGCCGATGGCGGGCACGGCGGGAGCGGTTCCGTGAGCTGCTGCACGCCACGGCCAGACCTGCCGCCTCGGCCTCCCCCGAGGAGAAGGTGCTGCGGTCCTTCCTCGTCGAGGGACGACTCCGGGCGATTCCCACCAAACGCGACAAGCAGCTGATCGTGCTGAACTACATCGCCCAGGTCTTCGAGCCGGGAGTCCGCTACCCGGAGAAGGAGGTCGACGTCGCGCTGCGCGCCTTCCACGACGACTTCGCGGCGCTGCGCCGTTACCTGGTCGATGACGGGCTGCTGAGCAGGGAGAACAACGTCTACTGGCGCAGCGGCGGCACGGTCGACGCCTGAAGGCGATCCGTCAGCCGCCGGATGTAGTCGATCAGCTCGACCGGTTCGTGAACGGTGAAGTCCAGGTCGAGCAGGCCGAGGGTCATGGCGAGCCATTCCAGCGAGTCGCCGCCGGTGCGCAGCAGGCAGCTGTGCTCGTCGACGGCCTCCAGCTCCCCGTGGGCGGCGCCCTGCACCCGGTCGGCGACGACGGCCATGGGCGCGCGCAAGGTGACCACCGCCCGGTAGCGGCTGATCGGGGCGAGGATGGACTGCTCGACATAGCCCGCGGGCGGCTCGCGCGGGGGGAAACGGACGCCGGTGGCCAGCGGGGCCGTGAGCCGGTCGACCCGGAAGGTCCGCCAGTCGTCCCGCCCGAGGTCCCACGCGACGAGATACCAGCGCCGCCCGGTGGACACCAGCCGGTACGGCTCGGCCACGCGGGCGCTCTCGGTGCCGTCACGACGGCGGTAGCCGAAGCGGAGCCGTTCGCGGTCCCTGCTGGCCTGCGCGAGCGTCGCCAGCGTGTCCGGCTCCACGGTCGGCCAGGAGCGGGCCAGCACGCCGGTGAGCGGCACGGTCTGGGTCTGCAGGGTGTTGACCCGGCGGCGCAGCCGGGAGGGCAGGACCTGCTCCAGCTTGGCCAGGGCCCGGGCCGAGGTCTCCTCGATCCCGGCGACCGTACCGCCCGCCGCGGTGCGCAGGCCCACCGCGATGGCCACCGCCTCCTCGTCGTCCAGCAGCAGCGGCGGCATCGCGGTCCCGGCCTCCAGCCGGTAGCCCCCGGCGGGACCGGTCGTCGCGTGGACCGGATAGCCCAGCTCGCGCAGGCGGTCGATGTCGCGGCGGAGTGTGCGCGGGCTGACCTTGAGCCGTTCGGCCAGCTCGGGCCCCGGCCACTCCCGGTGCGCCTGGAGCAGCGACAGCAGCCGGAGCACCCGGCCTGTGGTGTCTGCCATGAATTCCACGATGCCATCGATCGCGGCCAGGAACTGGCCTAAACCCGGGCTAGCGTCGCGATCATGAGCCACATCGAGATAACGGGCGCCCGTGAGAACAACCTCAAGAACATCTCACTGAAGATCCCGAAGAGACAGATCACGGTCTTCACCGGTGTCTCGGGATCCGGCAAGTCGTCCATCGTGTTCGACACGATCGCGGCGGAGTCACAGCGGCAGCTCAATGAGACCTTCACCACCTTCGTCCGCAACCGCCTGCCCAAGTACGGCCAGCCGGACGCGGACGCCATCGAGAACCTCTCGGCCGCGGTCGTCATCGGGCAGCAGCGCATCGGCGGCAGCTCCCGCTCCACGGTCGGCACGATCACCGACATCTACTCCCTGCTGCGGCTGCTCTACTCCCGTGCCGGCACGCCACCCGCCGGTTACTCCAACGCGTTCTCCTTCAACGACCCCGCCGGGATGTGCCCGGAGTGCGAAGGGGTCGGCAGGAAGACGGCCCTGGACGTGGACCTGGCGCTGGATCGGTCGAAGTCGCTCAACGAGGGCGCGATCCTGCTGCCGAACTTCGGGGTCGGCACGTGGTTCTGGAAGACGTACGCCTACTCGGGGCTGTTCGACAACGACAAGAAGCTGGCCGACTACACCGAGACCGAGTGGGACACGCTGCTGCGCGGCCAGGGGCCGGACATCCGGTTCACCACGCAGGGCGGCCCGGTGCACCAGAAGTACGAGGGCCTGATCGACAAGTTCGACCGGATCCACATCAAGAAGGACATCGAGGCCAAGGCCAACCGGGAGGCCCTGCTGGAGTTCGTCTCCTCCCGGACCTGCCCGCTGTGTGAGGGGACCAGGCTCAACCAGGCGGCGCTGGCCTGCCGGATCAACGGCCGCAACATCGCCGAGCTGGCCGCGATGGAGGTCCGGCATCTCGTCGGCGTGGTCGCCGAGATCGACGATCCGGTCGCGGTGACGATGGTCCCGGCCATCCTGGCCCGGCTGCGGCACCTGGTCACCATCGGCCTGGGATATCTCAGCCTGGACCGGCCCACGGGCACCCTCTCCGGCGGGGAGTCGCAGCGGATCAAGATGGTCAAGCACCTCGGCAGCAGCCTCACCGAGATGACCTACATCTTCGACGAGCCGACCATCGGCCTGCACCCGCGCGACGTGACACGCATGAACGGCCTGCTGCGCGAGCTGCGCGACAAGGGCAACACGGTGCTCGTCGTCGAGCACGACCGCGACGTCATCGAGATCGCCGACCACGTGGTGGACGTCGGGCCGCGCGCGGGAGCACACGGCGGCGAGATCGTCTATGAGGGCGGCGTCGCGGGGCTGCGCCAGGCGGACACCCTCACCGGGCGGCACATGCGCCACAACCGGCCGCTCAAGACGGAGTTCCGCGAGCCGGCCGGCGCGCTGACCGTCACCGGGGCGACCGCGCGCAACCTCAAGAACGTCACGGTCTCCTTCCCCGCCGGCGTGCTCACCGTGGTCACCGGAGTGGCCGGATCAGGCAAGAGCACCCTGGTCAACGAGGTGTTCCTGGCCGGGCATCCGGAGGCGGTGGTCATCGACCAGTCGGCGGTCGGCACCTCGATCCGGTCCACCCCGGCCACCTACACCGGGCTGATGGACGACGTCCGCCGGTTGTTCGCCGCGGCCGGCGGTGTCAGCGCGTCACTGTTCAGCTTCAACTCCAAGAGCGGCGCCTGCCCCCAGTGCCAGGGGCTCGGCGTCATCTACACCGACCTGGCGTTCATGGACGGCATCACCTCGACGTGCGAGACCTGCCGGGGGCGGCGGTTCCGGGAGGAGGTGCTGCGGCACACCCTGCGCGGCAAGTCCATCCTCGACGTGCTGGAGATGACGGCGAGCGAGGCGGCGGAGTTCTTCACCGAACCCAGGCCACTGCGCGTCCTGCGCGCGGTCAACGCGGTCGGGCTGGGCTATCTCAAGCTCGGCCAGCCGCTGAGCAGCCTGTCCGGCGGCGAGTGCCAGCGGATCAAGCTCGCCGGGGAGCTCCACAAGACCGGCACCGTCTACGTGATGGACGAGCCGACCACCGGGCTGCACATGTCGGACGTCGGGAATCTGCTGACCATCATGGACGACCTGGTGGACGGCGGGAACACGGTCGTCGTCATCGAGCACAACCTCGATGTCGTCAAGAGCGCCGACTGGATCGTCGACCTCGGCCCCGACGGCGGAGACAGGGGCGGCACCGTCGTGTTCGAGGGCACGCCCCGGCAGCTCCTCGACGCGGACGGCTCCTTCACCGCCGAGTATCTACGCCGCGACCTGGGCCGGCCGTAGCGCTTCGCCCCGCCGGGGCCGGCGGCGGACGTCGCCCGCACCCCGGTGACGGCCACCGGGGTGCGGGTGCCGTACAGGCCCGTACAGGGCAGACGCGGCGCGCTCAGCCGCCCGAGGTGTCGAGCTCGGCGTCCGCGCAGGGGACGGCGAGGTCGTAGGGGTCGTCCAGCCAGCCCGCGGGCAGGTGGACCCGGTCACGCGGGTGGGTCTTGCCCCGAGGCGCGTCCACGCCCTCCGGCCAGGGCTGGGCGGCATCGAGCTCGGCGAGGCCTTCTCGCAGATCGGCGAGAGTGTCGGAGGTGGCCAGGCGGCGGCGGAGATCGGCCCCGACGACGAAGCCCTTGAGATACCAGCCCACGTGCTTGCGGAAGTCGGCCACGGCGTGCGGCTCACTGCCGAAGCACTCGGCCAGCAGCGTGGCGTGCCGGTTCATGGTCGCGGCGACCTCGCCCAGCGCCGGCCGGGCGCGCTCGTCGCCGCCGTCGCACGCGGCCGCCAGGTCCGCGAACAGCCACGGACGCCCCAGGCAGCCCCGGCCCACGACGACACCGTCGCACCCGGTCTCCCTCATCATCCGCAGCGCGTCGTCGGCGCTCCAGATGTCGCCGTTGCCGAGCACCGGGATCTCGGTCACCGCCTCCTTGAGGCGTGCGATGGCCTCCCAATCGGCGGTCCCGCCGTAGTGCTGGACGGCGGTACGGCCGTGCAGCGCGATCGCGGAGACCCCTTCCTCCACGGCGATCCGCCCGGCGTCCAGGTAGGTCAGATGGTCGTCGTCGATGCCCTTGCGCATCTTCATCGTCACCGGCAGCGTCCCGGCGTTGCGCACGGCCTCGCGGAGGATGGCCCGGAGCAGGTTCCGCTTGTACGGCAGGGCGGAGCCGCCGCCCCGCCGGGTCACCTTGGGCACCGGGCAGCCGAAGTTGAGGTCCACGTGATCGGCCAGGCCCTCCTCGGCGATCATCCGGACGGCCCTGCCGACGGTCACCGGATCGACCCCGTAGAGCTGGATGCTGCGGGGCTTCTCGCCCGGGTCGAACCGGATCATCTTGAGCGTCTTGGCGTTCCGCTCCACCAGCGCCCGCGTCGTGATCATCTCGCAGACGAACAGCCCGCCGCCCTGCTCGCGGCAGAGGGTCCGGAAGGGCGCGTTGGTGATCCCGGCCATGGGCGCGAGGACGACAGGCGGCCAGACCTCGAGCGACCCCAGTTTCAACGACTCCACCTGGTGTTTCTACCGTACGGGGCGCAGCAGGACGAATCATCGCTGGATAGGCTGTCTATGGTCTAGTCAGACGTGACACCGGAGGGCGTGGATGTTGCTGCGGCTGCGGATCGCACTGCCCGACGAGCCGGGATCCCTGGGAAGGGTCACCCACGCTCTCGGCATCGCCGGGGCGGACATCACCCAGGTGGTCGTGCTCGATCGCGGCGAGGGACGCGCGATTGACGACATCACCGTCTACTGGCCTGACTCCGCTCCCAGGGAGGCCCTGGTCGAGGGTCTGCGGAGCATTCCGGGAGTGACCGTCGAGGGCGTGTGGGGCACGCGCGAGGCGCCGGGCACCTATCCGGAGCTGGAGATCCTCAAATACATCACCACGGCCGGAGACCGCGCGCTGGCCACCCTCATCGACTCCATGCCGGTGCTGTTCAGCGCCGACTGGGCGGCGGCCGGCACCACGACGGAACCACGCTCGGTCGTCCACTCCAGCTGGCGCGCCCCCGCCGAGGTGCCCTTCCCCTCCGGCATCCCGGTCCGCCCGACGGCCGCCACCCTCGACTCCGGCCTCCATGTGATCACCGCGCCCCTTCCCCCGCTGGCCCTGACCCTCCTGCTGGCCCGCGCCGACGGCCCGGCCTTCCACCGCATCGAGGTGCACCGCCTCACCCGGATCCTGGAGGTCTTCCTCACTCTGCCCATGGTGGAGCGCGGGGTCGCCCGCAGGCTCCGCCGGCTCGGCTGACCGACGGTTACACAACCACTCGGAAAAGCCGATAGAGTTCTCTCGTTGCCGCAGGGGAAACACCCGGCGAAAACACGCGGAAGTGGCTCAGTGGTAGAGCATCACCTTGCCAAGGTGAGGGTCGCGGGTTCGAATCCCGTCTTCCGCTCTGATCTCCCCCAAGGACGATTAGCTCAGCGGGAGAGCGCTTCCCTGACACGGAAGAGGTCACTGGTTCAATCCCAGTATCGTCCACCACATTCATCCCAGGCCGATGGCCTGGGATTTTCTGTTTCCACGGTTGTTGGCGTTGTTTCGAGAGCGCACCACTCCCAAAGATCGTGACCGCTACCCTGCCCCGTAACGGTCATCAGGTGGTTGTCAGGAAACGACCAGGGGCAGCGGTGCCGATGCGGGCGAATTTATTGGTGATCTACAGCTCTCGGATCGAGGACTGCCGGGATTTCTACGGCTCGCTCGGGCTGGATTTCCGGGCCGAGCAGCACGGGAACGGGCCTCGGCATTACGCGGCGGTGCTCCCGGACGGGCTGGTGGTGGAGATCTATCCTGCCGCTGCCGCGGGTGCGACCGGCGCGTTGCGGCTCGGATTCGCCGTGGAGGGTCTGCCGGGCCATGCCGCCGGGCGGCATGTGCTGCGGGATCCGGACGGCCGCGCGGTGGAGGTGCATGTTCACAGTTGACCTTGCCCGGCTTGGTCCAGCCACGCTGTAGTTCCGCTGACATTTACAAAAGCCGCCGAAGACGCCGAAGACACGGCGGAGAGGACGCGGATGCGGTTTTGTCGGTGGCCCGGCTCACACTGCGCTCATCACCGTCGTGGCGAGGGAGCGGATGATGGCAGGTCGGCGCAAGCGCAGGTCGCGGAAGGGCCGCGAGATCAACCTGGTCGGGTGGGCGATCGGGATCGGCGGGGCCGTCGTGGCAGGGAGGCTGCTGCTGAGCTTCGCCTCCGCGTACTGGCCCTATCTGGTCGCGGTGACCGTGCTGGCGCTCGTCGCGACCGTGGCCTTCCTCCTGCTCAAGGCACGTGCGGTGACGCGGCGGCAGCAGGAGTGGCTGGCCGCGCACCAGGAGCTGTCCAGGGTCGACCAGCTGTCCGGCCCCGACTTCGAAAAGCTGACCGCCGCGCTGCTGCGCCGCGACGGCTTCCGCGACGTCCGGGAGGTCGGCAGGACCGCCGACAGGGGCGTGGACGTGATCGCGATCGGGCCGGGCGGGCAGCGGTTCGCGTTCCAGTGCAAGCGCTACACCGGGACGGTCGGCTCGCCGGAAGTGCGTAACTTCCTCGGGGCGCTGGCCCATACTTTCGCCGGGCACACCGGCATCCTGGTCACCTCCAGCCGCCTCACCCGGCACGCGCTGGCCGAGGCACTGGCGGCCAAGCTGATCCTCGTCCAGCGCGACCAGCTCGCGAGCTGGCTGCAGGGCACACCGCTGACCGAGCTCTATCGATCTTGAGCGGCCCGGCGAGCATCGCTCACCTGAGGATTCGGAGATGCGCGAAGGCCCCCTCCCGCCCCGCGCGGGGAGGGGGTCCGGGCTGGTTGATCCACCGTGCGACGGCGGTCAGCCCTTGAGGCCGCTGAACGACATGGTGGCGATGAAATGGCGCTGGGCCAGGATGAAGGCGGCGACGAGCGGGAGGACCGCGACGACGTTGCCCGCCATGAGGGCCGACCATTCGGTGTGGCGGGCGCCTGCGAACGTGGACAGGCCCATCTGCAGCGTGTAGTTCTCCTCCGAGCTGATCGAGATGAGCGGCCAGATCAGGTCGTTCCACGAGCCGAGCAGAGTGAACACCACCAGCGCGGCCAGGGCGGGCCTGGCCAGCGGGAGCACGACCTTGAAGAACACGCCCAGGGGCGAGCAGCCGTCGATCCTGGCCGCCTCCTCCAGCTCGCGCGGCAGCGACAGGAAGAACTGGCGCATGAGGAAGACGCCGAACGCGGAGGCCAACCAGGGCACGAAGGCGGCGCCGAGGGTGTCGATCAGGCCGAGGTTCCGGAACATCAGGAAGGTCGGGATCATCAGGACCTGGGCCGGGATCATGATCGTCGCCATGACGGCGGTGAAGCCGATCCCGCGTCCCGGGAACGTGAGCCGGGCGAAGCCGTACCCCGCCAGAGAGCAGAGGACCACGTGCCCGGCCACCGCCACCGCCGAGACGACGGCGGTGTTGAGCAGCCAGCGCGGGTAGTCGTCCTCGGTGAAGATCCTGGCGAACCCGTCGAGGGTGAACTCCGACGGCCAGAACGCGGGCGGATACTTGTTGATCTCGGCGTCCGGCATGAACGCCGTCAGCGTCATCCACACCAGAGGCGCCACGAAGACCAGCGCCGTGGGCGCCAGGATCAGGTGGGCGAGCCAGGGGCGTTTCAACGGGCCTCCCCTCGACGGGTGTACCACAGGGCCAGGGCGGACGCGGCGAGAGTGACCACGAACAGGCCGTAGGCGACGGCCGCGCCGTACCCGGAGTGGAAGAGCTGGAAGGCCTGCCGGTAGAGGTAGAACACGATCACCGTCGTCGAGTCGAGCGGCTGGCCCTTGGTCGTGGTGTAGACGAGATCGAAGACCTGGAGCGCCGCGATGGTCTGCCAGATCGCGAGGAACACGGTGGCGGGCCGGAGCTGCGGCAGGGTGACGTGCCGGAAGACGTGCCTGCGCTCGGCTCCGTCCACCCTCGCCGCCTCGACCAGCTCCCTAGGGATGTCCTGCAGCGCGGCCAGATAGACCACGGCGGGCATGCCGACCCCGCCCCAGAGCGAGACCACGACGAGTGTGATCATCGCCTGGCCGGGATCCTGCAGGAAACCCATGCCCGGCAGGCCGAGCGCCTTGAGCCCGGCGTTGACGATGCCGAAGTCCGGGTCGAAGACGAAGTTGGCGAGAATGCCGGTGGAGGCGGCCGAGACGACGTAGGGGACGAAGACACACGTGCGGTAGAACCCGACGAGCCGGATCGGCAGGTTCAGCGCCGTCGCCAGCGCCAGTCCCAGGACCATCGAGCCCGGCACGAACAACACGGTGTAGAGCAGGGTGTGCCCGGCCGCCGCGCGCAGCTCCGTGTCGTCGAACATGTCACGGTAGTTCTGCAGGCCCACATACGACCCGCCGGTGATGAGATCGCCGTCCCTGAGCGAGAGCAGCAGGGCCCAGACCGCGGGGAAGACCGACAGGCCGACGATCACCAGGGTGGCGGGGAGCACGAACCCCCAGCCGGTCAAGCTGGGCAGGCGCCGCCCGCCACGCGTCCGCGCACCCGGGAGCGCCACCCCCGCCAGGCTCATCGCTGCTTCTCCAGGATCCGGTCGGCCTCCCGGGCCGCCCCGGCCAGGGCCTCCGCCGCGGGGGTCCCTCCGACGAGCACGTTCGCGATCGCGTCGCCGACCTTCTCCGACACCTCGGGATAGGCCTGTACGGCGGGGCGGGTCTGTTCGGCGTTGGCGAGGTTGCGGGTGAAGACACCCACGTCGGGGAAGTCCTCGGTGAACTTCTTGTAGGCGGGCAGCGCCGTCGTGGCCTTGCGGATCGGCAGGTTGCCGAGCCCGAGGGTCCAGCGGGCGTCCTGTTCCGGCTTGGTAAGCCAGGCGAGGAAGGCGGCCGCGGCCTTGGCGCGTTCGCCCCCGTTGTCGAACACCACCCAGTTGTCGGGACCGGCGACGGTCTCGTGGTTTCCGGCGTAGCCGGGAAGCACCTGCACGCCATAGGAGATCTTGTGATCGATGATGTCGAGGAGCGCCCACGGCCCCGCGATGATCATCCCGATCTTGCCGCTCTGGAACAGGGGCAGGAACTTCTCCCCGTTCTGGTCAAGGTAGACGGACTTGTCCTGGCGGGCCATCCCGCCCCACAGGTCGAGCGCCCCGGCGGCCTGCGGCGTGCCGAAAGCCGCCTTCTTCCCGTCCTCCGACAGGATGCGCCCGCCCTGCTGCCAGAGCATCGGCCAGAACCGCCACACGGTGTCCTCGCTGCCGGTGACGGGGTAGGCCGTGCCGTACACCCCGTCGCGGGTGAGCCGGGCCGCCGCGGCGCGGAAGTCGTCCCAGGTCCAGCCGGGCTGGGGATAGGGCACCCCGGCGGCGTCGAAAAGCTTCTTGTTGTAGATCACCGCGAGGTTGTCGACGACCGCGGGGACGCCGACGATCTTCCCGTCCACCTCTGCCACGGCCCGCTCCGACGGCCAGAAGTCCTCCCAGCCGAACGCGGGGTCCTTCACCGTCGCCGTCAGGTCGTACACCTGCCTGCTCTTGGCCAGGTGAGGCATCCACGACCCGTACATGTAGGCGATGTCGGGCGCCTTGCCTCCGGCGAGCGCCGCCTGGACCTTCTGCAGCATGTCGTCGACGTTGGTGGTGCCCACGGCCGGGACGATCCTGACTCCGGGATTGGCCCTGTTGTAGTCCTCGGCGAGCTTGTCGATCACCTTGGCCTGGTTCTCGACCTGGCCGTGCCACCACACGACCTCGACCGGTCCCCCGGCCCCGTCCTTCGCTCCCGAGCCGCAGCCCGCGAGCAGTACGGCGAGCAGGGCCAGCGCGGCGCCTCGTTTCATGACGGCCTCCTCAGGGGCGCGGGAAGCAGGTCGCCGTGGGCACGCGCCAGGTCGTCGCAGAGCTCCCAGATCTGCTCGACGGTCAGGGAGGCGGCGGCGTTGGGGTCGGCCATCACGGCGTGCCGTACGTGCTCGGGCCGGCCTTCGACGGCGGCCCGGACGGTGAGTTCGTTGACGTTGACGTAGGAGCGGTTGAGCGCGGCGCACTGCGCGGGGAGGTCGCCGACCGCGGTGGGCCGCACGCCGAGCGAGTCGACCACGCACGGCACCTCGACGACGCAGCCGTCCGGCAGGTTCGTGATCAGTCCCCGGTTCACCACGTTCCCGTGGATGACACGCGGCGTTCCCGTCGCCATGCTGTGCACGATCTGCGGCGCGTACTCCATGGTGGCCTCGACCTCGATCGCCCGGCCCGCCCGCAGCGCGTCCCTGGTCGCCTCGTAACGGCGCACGTTCTCCTCGCTGATGCCGAGATAGGCGCCCACCGGGATGCGCAGCCGCTCCACCTCGGACGGCTCGCGCAGGTACCAGGGCACGTACTCCGAGGAGTGCTCGCTGGTCTCGGTCGGGTAGTAGCCCAGCCGCCGGTACATGTCGACGCGCACCCGCCGCAGCAGCCCGGGATCGCGGGCGATGGCCTCGTCGAGCCTCGGGTACAGGCTCTCCCCTCCGGCTTCGAAGCGAAGCATCCACGCCTGGTGGTTGACCCCCGCCGCGAGGTAGTTCACCCGCTCGTACGGCACGCCGACCAGTTCGGCCAGGTCGTGCGCGGTCCAGTAGACCGAGTGGCAGAGCCCGACGACGTTGCGGACCGGCGTGGCCGCGGCGAGGTACCAGACGTTCATCGCCATGGGGTTGGTGTAGTTGAGCAGCCACGCGTCCGGGCAGACCTCGGCGATGTCCCGGCCGATGCCGTCGAGCACGGGGAACGTGCGGAGCGCCCGGAAGATCCCGCCGACGCCGATCGTGTCGCCGATCGTCTGGCGCAGGCCGTACCGTGCGGGGATCTCGAAGTCGGTCCGAGTCGCGCCGATCATGCCGACCTGGATGATGTTGATGACGAAGTCCGCGCCTTCGAGCGCGCGCCGCCGGTCCAGATGGGCGGAGATCTTCGCCGTGACCGCGCCCGTTCCCGAGATGACACGGGCCGCCGCCTCGGCGGTGCCGAGCCGCTCGGAGTCGATGTCGTGCAGGGCGATCTCCAGGCCGTCCAGTTCGGGGAAGGCGAACAGGTCGGCCAGCAGGCCCTGGGTGAACTCGACGCTGCCCGCGCCGAGGAATGCGATCTTCACTGGGGTTTCACCTCGTCCCAGCCGGGCTGGGCGGCCGTGCCGCCCGCCGCGCGGGTGGACAGGGAGCCGCAGGCGGCGGCCACGCGCATGCTCTCGTGCAGCGGCAGGCCACGCAGCCGGGCGGCGAGGAATCCGGCGTTGAAGCTGTCACCGGCGCCGACGGTGTCGGCCGGTTCGGCGGGCGGGGCGCCGGCGCGCACCACCCTGCCGTCTGACCAGCTCAGCGCGCCTTCGGCGCCGTTCTTGACGACCGGCAGCGGGCCCCGCGCGGCGAGCGACTCCACCGCCTTCACCAGATCGCCCGCGCCGCTGATGGCCAGCGCCTCGGCGGCGTTCGGCAGCAGGACGTCGGTGACGGCCAGGACCTCGTCCAGGCCGAGCCACGTGCCGGCGGGGTCGTCGTTCGTGTCGAGCGACGTGGCGGCTCCCGCCCGCCTGACCCGCTCGAAGAACCCGGGCAGCCCTTCGGCGAGGGCGGGCTGCAGGAAATACGAGGACACGTGGACGTGCCGGGCGACGTCCGCCGGGAGCCCGCCCACGGTCCGGTACGGCAGGCAGCCCGGCGCGGTGAGGATGGCCCGGTCGGCGCCGTCGGCCAGGACGACCGTGAGCGCGGTCGGACGCTCGCCGATCTCGCAGAGCGAGACGTCCACGCCGCGCTCGGACAGGGCCCGCAGGACGAACCGCCCGGCGGCGTCGTCCCCCACGAGCCCGGCGAAGGCCGTGCGCAGCCCGAGCCGGGCGGCGCCGCACGCGGTGATCGCCCCCGACCCGCCGAGCACGAGCGCGCCGTCCGTCACCAGTTCTTCTCGCTGGCCGTACGCCGGCCGGCGGGGCGCTCCGGAGAGCACCACGTCCGGGTTGGCGTCGCCGACGACCAGCAGGTCGAACTCAGACACCCCGGCACGGGACGCGGTAGGCGCCCAGGTCGAGCTTCTTCTTCAGCGCGTTGAAGTTCTGCGCGTTGGCCTTGGCGCAGAACCTGGACGTGGCCAGGTTGTATTCGACCTCGAAGACGGCCTTGCCGACCCTGACGAACTGGTCGTAGCCGTAGGAGCCGTTGTCGGCGGTGGTGCATTCGGTGTTCTCGAAGCACTGCTCGTTGATCGCGAAGTCGTAGTACGGCAGGAGCTGCGGGATCTGCGCGTTGTCGTTCTTGAGCGCGATCGACAGACCGCGTCTGTGCGCCTCGTTGGCCAGCCACGCGTTGTAGGCGAGCTGGTCGGCGGCCTTGAGCGGGAAGCCGGTGTCGTTGGTGTAGCCGTCGATGTTGTCCGGCTCGACCGCGTCGAACCCGGCGGCCTTGCACATGTCGAGCCTGGCCTTCATGATCTGGCCGAGCGGGCCGGCGTACTGCCGGATGTCGAGCCAGCGCTCGCCCTCCCAGCCGTCGAGCGGCTTGCCCAGCACGGAGGCGGGGAAGGAGGAGGCGTCGGGCCGCCAGTCCTCGAAGGATCCCGCGCTGATGTAGCAGACGACGCCCCGGCCCGGCTTGGCGTCGTGCAGGGCCTTGACGATGGTGCCGCTGCTCTTGGCCCCGAAGCCGTCGATGTCGTACATCTGCACGTCGAGGAAGGGCTTGGCGGGCAGCGACGAGAGCTGCCACTGCCAGCTCGTATTGAGAGCGGGCTTCCAGCAGCCCGCGCAGGGCTCGGGCGCGGGCAGCGCGCGGGCGGGGGCAGCGGCAACGGGTGCGGCAGGAGCTGCGGGGACAGGAGCTGCGGCGGGGGCCAAGGTAGTGGGGGCCGGGCTGGTGAGGGCCTGGGCCGGGGCGGGGGCGGCGACGGATGCCGCGGCGGCCAGGACGGCCGTGGAGACGATTGCCTGAAGGCGCATGGTCACTCCTCGCGAACAGGGTTCGGGGTTCGTGGCGTCATGCGCGCTGTTCCGCACTCTCCCGCAACGTCCTCGCCATGGACGCCGGAGTGGCGCGGCCCATAGGCGGCAGGACTCACGCCAGCACGCGAGGTCGACCTCTCTTCCTCGTCATTTCGCCACAGGATTGCGCGCTTGTGAGCGAAAATCAACCTTTTAGATCATAAAAAAACGATTTAGGTGCGGATCGTTTCCACGAGCCGGGTGCCAGGTTTCAGGTGCCGGGTGCCGGGTGCCGCGCGCCCACCCCGCCCGGCGGGCTCGATTCGTGGAGAGTTGGAGATCCCGGGCCTCGACATCCCGATCGCGGGCCGCACCTGCACGATCGAACTCTCGGGAGGTAGCCGATGCGACGAATCCCGACCCGCATGCTCACCGCACCGCTGGCCGTGACGCTGGGTCTCACCACACTCGCCCAGCAGCCGCCGTACAGGCCTGACGGAACACACGGCTCCGCACGCGCGTCCGTCACCGCCCGGTCGGCGGCGACCTACCCGGCGTGGACGTACGGCATGAAGGTCTGGCCCTTCGACATCCTCAACCCGGGCGACACCGAGGCGTCGATCCGCGAGCGCCTCGACGAGGCCAAGAACAGGGGCGCGAACACCGTCATCTTCTACCTCGAGGAGGAGCAGATGTACGACTCCTTCGTCGACGAGGCCGGTTTCCGGAACATGCTGACGAAGATCCGCCACCTCCTGGCTCAGGCGCACTCACGCGCCCTCAAGGCGGTCTGCTACCTGAACGGCGCCGAGGTCATCACCCGCGAGGCGGTGGACTCCAACGGCCGGCCGACCGGCAGGCCCACCCTGGCCAGTACGCATCCGGACTGGCTCCAGCAGGACATCTCGGGCCGGAAGATGGCGTTCACCACGACGACCAGGGTCGGCTGGGTTCCCCCGAGGGCCGCCGACGACTGGGCCTCGCCGTACAGCGGCTGGCGTGACTTCTTCAAAGGCCGCCTCACCACGCTCGGGGAAGCCGGGCTGGACGGTGTCTACATCGACGCGACCAGCCTCCCGGGTACGGTGTTCGGGACCTTCTGGGCGTCGTCCGATCCGGGCTTCGCCCAGGCGTTCAGGCAGGCGTACGGCCTGGACGTTCCGCGGGAGGTCGACTGGAACTCCCCCGCCTGGCGGAGGTTCGTCCACTTCCGCCACGAAGCCGTCCGCGACTACCTGGCCGATCTCGCCGGCACCGCTCGGGCCGGCGGCGTCACGCCGTTCTTCGAGATGTCCTCGCTCGACAACGAGACCGGCACCGAGCTGGGCAACGACAACCAGTTCACCGTCGGCGGCGGCATCGCCGTCTCCCCGGAGGTCGAACCGGCCGAGCTCGACGGCGGCTTCAAAGAGGCCTTCCGCGCCGCCAAGGCGAGCCGGGACGCCGACCAGACCTTTCCCATGTGGTTCCTCGGCTGGCCGGAAAGGAACGCCACCCAGGCCCGGCGGGAGTACGCGATCACCCTGGCGCTGTCCGGCAACTACTACCCGACCGACGGCAGCGCCTACCCGCCGAACGCGTTCCCGTTCCTCGACACCCTCCGGCCGATCCTCGACCGGCGGGTGCCGTACGCCAAGGCGGCGCTCCTCTATCCGATGCGCAGCAAGGACTTCACCTACCCCGGCCCCACGGTGCTCACGGCCTACAACGACGCCTTCACCGCTCTGGCGCGACGGCACGTGCCCTTCCGGATCGTTCCCCAAGACGGGTTGACCGCCGCCGACCTGGCCCCTGCCGACACCGTGGTCCTCGGCGGCGCCCAGTCGATGAGCGACCAGGAGCACGCCCTGATAGCCCCGAAGGCCGTCGCCCTCGTGGGCCCGGACAACGCGACCAAGGACCGCTGGTTCGAGCCGAAACCCCGCTCATTCCCCAACACCGTGCCCGTCACCGGCATCGGCCAGGGCCTACCTTTCACCGTGTCGGCCCCGACCGGCTCTTTCATCGAGTACTACACCGACCGAGACGACCCGAACCACTACTATCTGTTCTCCTACAACGACACCCCGTCCGGCGCGATCAAACTCACCCGCGCTCAGGGCGTGAGCGTGAGGATCCACAAACTCGACCGTCCGGCCACCGCTCAGAGCGGACCGACGGTGACGTCGAACATCGCCGCGAACGAATACCTCACCGTCCTCGACGTGACACTGAGCTGAGAAGTCGAGCCGAGAATCAGCCACACCAACGCGAAAATCAAACCCGCGCGCCTTGATGTGACAACTGGTGTATCAGGAGCTTGAGGAAGGCTCCGGGGTTCCATTAGGCCAGACACAGGGCGATGTGGCCGCTAGACCTAGCACAATGCCGTGATCATCCTCAGTGGGCGCAAGTGAGAGCAGGAAGTCGTCGGGTCGGGAGCGCCCTGAGATGTTGAGGCCGTTCGGGGAAGTGCCCTGAACATAATGGCCCTGCTGCTCCCAATATTGCTTGACCTGTCTGGCCACCTCAGCGACCTGGTCCTGAGGAATGTCCCGCAGATAGTAGGAGCGATTCATCACAACGCGGTCCTCTGAACCTCCATCGGTCGGATCGAGGCAACTATTAGGGTTAAGACTAGGACGGTAGAGGTCCAGTCGAGGTTTTGGCTTGATCACTGCAGCTGTCTCCTTGATGAGCTGCTCGACTCGAGCCAGCGCCTGGGCTTCAGTCATCGTAGGTTCGTTCACGGCTTCTCCTCCGGTACAACCGGCGACGAGCAAGGCAACGGCGACGATCATCACAGCGAGACGCAACATCTATTCTCCGGCCGGTATTGGCGAGAACTGCGGATGGGGTAGCGGCCTCTCAGTCGGCATCGCATATGGCATGCGTGGCGATGGGGAGGGCGGAGCAGTGGGAGACGGCGGGGTCACCATCTGCGTCGCAGGTGTTTCGGGAAACGGCAGGAGGTTGTCGTACTTACCGGTGACTAGATATCCGATGTTCTTGAGCGATGCCGAGTCGTCGTCCCAGTACTTCGAGTGAGCTTTGAAGCTAAGAAGGGAGTCGCCAGAGTTCGCGACGTAGAACTGTCGAGCGCCGAATCCAGGTGCGCTGGGGTCAACACCCAGCGCACCGCTCACTTTCGGTAGTCGAAGTGCGTCGTCGGTAAGAGTCCCGGTGAACTGGAGAGGAACGGAGCCCACATCGCCCACCGGATCGTTGGGCGCCTCCCCTACCCACACCGAATCAACCCCTAGGTCTTTCGCCTTCACCGCCCCCACGCCGGGACTTCCCACAAAAATCAGTTGATCCGCGAAGGTATGCGGACGCTGCTGGGCGGCCAGGCCCGTGACCGTCGACCCATAGCTATGTCCCAGCACGGTGAAACGGGCATCGGAAGCCGCCTTATGCGCAGCGTGCAGGCCATCGACGAAGCTGGCCAGCAGCGGAGCACCTTCCTCGGCGGCGTTCTTGTTCACGACCGTTCTGGTCAGGCTCAGAGTCGCATCCCACTGCGGAGCCCCATAACCGAGCCAGGCAATGGAGGCGGTCTTTTTGTTCGGCTGGAAAAAGTTCGCCTGGTCCCACATGACGGCTGCGCGCTTGGAATCGTCGCCGCCGAAGCCTTCTAGCACGGTGCCAGTGCCAGGGACATAGGCGACCAGGTTGTCAGCTTCATCGGGATTTCCGAACGAGACGGCAGTCTTACCCGAACCTCCCAGCTCCAACTGCAACAGGAACGCCGGAGGGCGGCCGTTCTGCCCGCCGAGTGCCAGTCCCTTTTCCACGGCCTCGATCTGCCGCATCTTCAGTTCCAGCTCTTTGATCGTTTCGTTCGTCTTCCCCATGGACCTGTAGAGCTCTGTCGGGTCTTCAGGGACTGCGGTCCTGCGGACGTTCGGGTTGACGATGAGATTCTGTCGCGACTGCTTGAGGCGCTCCTGGGTCTCTGCCCAGGATTTACGCAGCCGCTCCAGTTCGGCGGTGATCGCGGCCTTCTGAGTGGTCAGATATTTACGGTTGGCCTGGTCCTGGGTTGTGGCCGGGAGGCCGTTCAGGCTTCCGACCAGGTTCGGGGAGGCGGCGATCAGCCGGTCCTGGGCCGCAGGGCCCAGTTGCCGCCACCATACGTTGAGCCGGGCGGCCAGGGTCTTGTCCTTGCCTGTCCGTTGAATGTCCAGCAGCGTTTTCAAGGCTGCGACGTCCCCGTTGCCTGCGGCGGCTGTCAGCTTTCCGATCCCAGCCGAATCGGGTGCGTGCCCGCCGAACAATCCGAACCCGGCCATCGCCTGATTGGTCATGCCGGAGTCGTGTTGCTGCTGGATCGTGGTCAGCCGCCGGCGCAGGTCTCGCGCCTGCTCGTCCGCCCAGACTCCGGCGTCGGCCACCTGTCGGCCGGAGGACGCGGGAAGACACAGGGCCGACAGCTCGGCGCTCAGCCGCCGACCGGCCTCGGGCAGTTCCTGTCCGACCCGCTGCAGGTCGGCCACCAGGCGGTTCATGGCGGCGACGTCCATCCCGGAGAAAGAGGTCGGCGATGCCGCCATCACGCTGATCGACGTCGAGAACGACGGCGCGTGCGCCTGTCCACCGAGTTGCCTGATCCGCTGCGCTATCAGCTCGGCGGCCGATCGGAAGGCCTGTTGCATGGTCGTGCGCCGAGCCGCGAGCGTCGAGGTGAACGCCGGGGCTCCCCCGCCGACCCACGCGTGTGCCGCCATGCACCGCATGCACGGATCCAGCAACTGGACATGGCCTTCGGCGAGCCGTACGACCCGCGATAACACCGCCTCTAATTCCGCCGCCGTATTCGCCGCCACAACGCGCCAGAATCTCACACAGTTCAAATAGCAGCAAGATCTTGCATTGAATTCACCCTAATCCGACATTCAACCCAAAAGCTCGCCACAGGTCACGAACCTCGATTGAGATAACGAAGCCCTCGGTATATGAGGCGCCGGCCGGCCACACCACGGCCAGGCCGCCGACAGGCGGTGGACCGCAGGTCGTTAAGGGATAAGAATGAATTTTATGGCTTTCGACATGTTTTCGGGGCTGCTGCCAATCTCGGTGGTGCTGGCCGTGATTCTGTATGGGGCTACCCTCGCCAGGAACGCCAACCTGGCCGACGTCGCGGTGTCCGACGGAGAGGTCCTGATCAAGCCACGAGGCGTGTTCAGATTCCTGTCGTTCCGATGGAGCATCCGGATTCCCGCCGAGTCCATCGAATGGGCGGCCGTCATAGATGTGAACAGCACCTATCCTCCGGGAATGCGGTTTGGGGCGACGTTCTTTCCCGGTCTCACCGCAGGAACCTTCACTGACGTGATCTCAGCGAATTGCCGGTAGGTAGTTGTGCTCGAAATGGGTGAGGACAAGCGCTGCGCGGGCGATGTCGCCGATTCTGCTGGGGCTG
>NZ_JBIAZA010000042.1:0-68471 GCF_042898655.1 Streptosporangium sp. NPDC000396 | reverse complement strand
GTGCGCTGCCTGGCCTCGGGATGGCGCTGCCACCACAGATACAGGGCCGCGGTCACCGTGCCGTCGGCGGCGAAGCGGTAGCTGCCGAGTCGTACCCAGTTCTGGCTGGATGCGGCCTTCAGATGTCCTTGCGAGACGACGTAGGTGGTCTTGCCGCCCGGCAAGGTTGCGATGGAGGCGGCAGCAGGCCAAGGGGCGATCGTGCAGGTGAGAAGGAGGACAAGGACCGCCGCGAGGGAAGGAACCGCGCGCATGAAGTCTCCCGATCATTTACGGACGTTGCCATGGTGCGCGAGCGACGACACATGATCTATGCCGGAAAGGCTCCACGTCATACTGTCGGGTGGTGGATCCCTTGTCCGCCGAATGAACCTTTTTCATCCTCAGGCGGCGTGGTGATCGTCCTGACCGACGGGCACTCTCCGCGGCCGTTGCGGCTATCCCCAGTGGGAGTGTCAGGTGACGCGCTATCTGGCCACGTGCCGGCCAATGCGGCCAGGGAGTTGGCCAGTGCCGGTTGAAGTGGCCAAAGCGGTGGCCAGTGCGCAGGAGTTGGCGCATGTGCGGTGGTTCACCACCAGCGTAGGGAGCGGCGCCGCCCTTGGCGAGGAAGTCGTCGACATGTCGGTCGGGTGCGCCGAGGAGGGATATTCCCTAGTTTGCATAACTTGAGCTCCCACCTCGATCATCTGATCATGCCTGACGCAACCCGGCTAAGCACTGGCGTCCCGCACGGCACGCGGGAGCGCCTTGCCGCCCGAGTGGGCGAGGAGAAGGCAAGGCGGCGCGACCTCCTGGCCGATCCCCGCTGGGAGATCCCCAAGCGCGCGCCGGCCGAGATGCGGGCCGGCATCCGAGCCCAGGCCCACGCCCACCTGCGCGAACTGCGCGAGGCAGGGGCACTGTGTGACACCATCGATGTCCTCATGACGCATGCCGTACGCGCCGAACTCGCCGAACTCGCCGAACATCGAACAAGACGGGCTCACTGGAACAACGGCGTCCATGACGCCACCGTGCTCCACGGCGAGATCACCTCCCAGGGCTACCGCGGCAGCGCCCGATCCGTCCACCGCTACCTCCAACCCCTAAGTGTCGGCCTCACCCGACCGAAACTCCCGCCACCACCGCCCAAGGTGCGCGAAGTGACCGAGTGGATCACCAGCCATCCCGACCACCTCACCGTGGAGGAAGCCGACAACCTCGCCCAACTCCAGACCCGCAGCCCAGTTCTGGCGCGGCTCAGCGCTCAGGTCACCGCGTTCGCCGAGATGCTCATCGGCCGCCACGGCAAACGGCATGACGCAGGCGATGCGATCGGCGCTGTGATTGTCAGGCTCAGTCGGCCAGGCCCCAGAATCGCCCGTGCAGTCCCACCTGGGCGAAGTACGCCGAGGCCGAGGCGGGGTCGCGCCGGGTGTATCCGGGCTCCATGCGGCCGGCGTACCAGTCGCGGGCGAGTCTCCACAGCGTGGCCAGGTCCATGACGTAGCCGGGTGACTGCCCGGTGTCCTTGAGCCAGGTGCCGACGCAGTCGGTTGAGCAGAACAGGCGCTGGTTGGCGCAGGCGTGCACGACGTCGTCCCAGATACGGTGGACGGGGGTGAGGAAGTGGGCCACCTGATCACCCGCCGGAGGAGCCTCTCGGCCGACCACCCATGCGTGGGGGGTGTCACAGGCCGGGCAGCGAGTGGCGACCAGGACGTCCGGCTCTTCGTCGAGCAGGTGAGGGATGGCGAAGGAATCCCAGGCGCAGCCGCCCCACCACAGCGTGCTCGCGCCCATGACCGAGAAACCGAGCGGAATGGAGGCAAAGGGGTGGGCCATGACGATCCGGTCGTGGTTCTGACTGTCCAGGACCACATCGCGGTGCTCGTGCAGGGCGTCCAGCGCGCGGCGTATCTCGGAGTATGGAAGGCCGGTCTGGGCCGTTAGGTCTGACGGAGAGGGGGCGTTGCCGGTGCAAGCGAAGTGGGAGTAAACCGCTACGCGGATCTCTTCCCTCTGCGCTGCCAGCGTCTGGGCGGCCGGGTCGTTCATTGCTTTGCTCCTAGGAGAAGTACGGTCAGCGGTGTCCAGCCTGTGGCCTGGGGGGTCAGAAGTCTTGAACGCTGGTGCGGCACCCTGGAGGTATGTCGTCTGTTCGTGAACGCGCCGTTACCCGGTGCACTGCCATCGAATCGAAGGTGGGGGAGCGTCGCCTTCAGGCGGGGGAATGCCGTCCCTGCCTGGATGTCTTTCCGGTCTTTCCCCGGGCATGGGGCGGGCGGTGCCGTTACATTGATCGGGTGGCTTCCCGGGTGCGCACCCTTCCCATCGCGGCGTCTGACCTCAGGTACCGCTGCCCGATCCTGGGGGGCTGGGTCAAGGTGCGCCGTGCGGAGTTGATCCGAGCCAATCTTGAGGAGCTGATCGGCGTCACGGTGAGCGGCCGTGCGTAGGTCGTTCAGGTTCCCGCTGCGCCCGACCCGGCACCAGGAGATCGCCCTTGCCGCGATGCTGGACGATCACCGGGCGCTCTACAACGCCGCATTGGAGGAGCGCCGCCAGGCCTGGCGGCGCTCGAAGGTCTCGATCCGGTACGGGGAGCAGTCCGCGCAGCTGAAAGAGATCCGTACCGCGGACCCCGACGGGCAGGGCCGCTGGTCCTTCACCGCCCAGCAGCAGACGCTGCGCCGGTTGAACCGGGCGTTTGAGGCGTGCTTCCGCCGCCTCAAGGCGGGCGAGAAGCCCGGCTATCCGCGCTTCAAGGGCCGGGGCTGGTTCGACACGGTCACCCTCGTGGAGGGTGACGGGGCTCGGTGGGACGCCCAGCCGCACCACCCGTCCGCCGCCTTCGTCAAGGTGCACGGGATCGGGCACGTGCGGGTGCATCAGCACCGGCCGATCGCCGGGCGGGTCAAGACGATCGAGATCAAGCGCGAGGGGCGGCGCTGGTATGTGATCTGCTCCTGTGACGACGTGCCCGCCGCCCCGCTGCCTGCCACCGGCCGCAAGGTCGGCGTGGACATGGGCGTCGTGCACTTCGCCACCGTGAGTGAGCCGATCCGCGGCGTCACCGACGAGGCCGGGCACATCCCCAGCCCCCGCTACCGCAAGAGCGCCGAAGAGCAATTGGCCACCGCCCAGCGGGTGTACGCGCGGACCGGGCGCGGCTCTAACCGCAGGCGCAAGACGGCCCAGAAGCTGGGGAAGATTCACCGCAAGGTGGCGCGGCGGCGCACCGATCATGCGCACAAGACCGCGCTGGCCCTGGTCCGCCACGCGGATGTGATCGTGGTCGAGGACCTGCGCATCGTCAACATGACCAAGAGCCCCAGGCCGAAGACCGATCCCGCTCGGGCGGGCACCTTCCTGCCGAACGGGGCCGCCGCCAAGGCCGGGCTCAACTCAAGCATCCTGGACGCGGGTTGGGGGGTGTTTCTGCGGGTCCTCGCGCACAAGGCTGAAAGCGCCGGTCGAGACGTGATCGCGGTGAATCCCCGCGACACCTCCCGCACGTGTGCCCAATGCGGGCACGTGGCTAAGGAGAACCGCAAAACCCAGGCCGACTTCGTCTGCGTGGCCTGCCGGTATACGGCCAACGCCGACGTCGTCGCGGCGAGCAACATCAAGAGGGCCGGGCTGGTCCTCCGCGACGCCCACGCGGCGTAGCGAGAAGCCGCTCCCTTCAGGGAGCGGAGGAGTCACGACACCTACTCCTTCGGAGTCACCGACCATGGTGCGCAGTCCTTTGTGTGCCGAGGGCAGCGGTGCACCAGCGGCCAGGGGCGGGTCATGGCCTTCAACCCCGACGAACCTCACGACGGCCACGCGGCAGTGGATCACGGATATCACTACCGCATGCTCCACCTCGACGAGGGCCTGGTCCGCCAGGTTCTGACCGACGCGACACCGAACCAGGCCGGACTGCCCCTGTTCGCCGAACCCGTCGTGGATGATCCAGCACTGGCCTACGCCCTGGCACAGCTGCACCGCGCGGTGGTAGGCGGTGCTTCACGCCTGGTCGTCGATGAACTGCTCACCACCGCGGTTCTGGGCATGATCGGCCGCGCTGCTTCGCGTCCCTTCCTCCCTGCCAGAGATCACCGCCGGACGCCGGGCACCGTCGCTGCCGCCCGTGCGCGGACGTTGTTGCGAGAACGCTTCGCTGAAGACCTCAGCATCGGCGAACTGGCGGAAGCCGCCGGATGCAGCCGCTATACGCTCTACCGCTGCTTCCGCACCGCCTACGGCTTCGCACCCAGCGAGTACCAGCTCGACCTCAGACTGTGTCACGCCAAGCGACTGCTGGCGACCGGGATGCCACCCTCATCCGTAGCGGCCGAGACCGGTTTCGCCGACCAAGCCCACCTCACACGCTGGTTCACACACCTACGGCATCACCCCCAGCGCTTACCGCACGGCCGCAGGCGGCCAACGCACGCGGCCGGTCGATGATCGGGACGGTGTTCAGGCGGTTTCAGGCAGAGGGGGCAAGGTCGCGGCGGCGCAGGAAGGCCAGCCCTGTTGCGGTCATAACTCCTGCGATCACGGTCAGTCCGAGCAGCGGCGCAACCGGTGATGAGATGCCGCCCAGCAGCATCGGCGGCACGTGTACGAATGGCGACAGGTTCAGGACGAATCCGGTGGCCAGCCTGAACTCCGCCAGCAGGTCGACGAGCAAGATCAGGCCGAGCATGGTCCAGCTCATGGCGCTCGCCAACCGGGGCAGCACGCCGAACAGCAGTGTCACAGCCCCGACCACGGTCCAGACGGCGGGCAGGTAAGCCAGCGTGGCCCCGGCGACACGGGCCACATCGCCGTTGTAAGCGAACCCCGCCGCCGCGCCCAGTACGGCCAGCAGCAGCGCCGGGCCCGCGATGGCGAACACCAGGTGGCTCAATGCCCAGCGCAGCCTGCCGACCGGAGCGGACAGCAGCAGCTCGGCCCGGCCCGCCGCTTCCTCTCTGCGGGCACGCAGCGCCGACACCAGCGCCGCCCCCGTGACAAGCTGGCTGAGCACATACATCACGAACGTGAAGAACACATCCGAGATGCGCGCACCGGAACCCCCGACAGTCGCGGCCAGTTCCCGGAACTGCGGCGTGCCCACCTGGGCGTCCAGCCCGCGTGCCGCCACGCCGAGCAACGCACCCAGCAGGCAGAACCCGATCCCGAAGCCCGCCAGCGTGCCCCACTGCAGGCGCCCGGCCAAGCCGAACACACCTCGCAGCGCCCCGGCGGCGGGCCCCTGCGGGGCGGCCATCAGGCCACCGGCCACGTCACGCCGCGTGGACAGCGCGAACGCGGCCACCGCCAGTGCGGCAGTGAACACCACGACCAGTCCCAGCACCCACCACCGGTCGCCGGCGTAGGGCCTGGCCAGCCGGACCCAGCCGAACGGCGACAGCCACGCCAACCAGGTGATGCCGCCGGAGTCGGCCAGCGAACGCATCACGAACAGCAGGCCGCCGACGGTGATCGCGATGCCGCGTGCCGTACCCGATGACGCGGTCAGCTGCGCGGTGAGCGCGGCCACGGCGGCGAACGCCCAGCCGCCCGCAGCGGCAGACAGCCCGAACAGCAGCGAGGAGCCCGCGGGGAGGCCGTTGCCGACCAGGCCGGGCACCGACAGCAGGCCCAGCAGCAGGTTGGCGGCCAGCACGACCGCGAGCGCGGCGGCCAGCGGGGCGTGGCGGCCGACGACGCCCGAGGACAGCAGCTCGCGCCGCCCGGTCTCCTCCTCGGCCCGGGTGTGCCTGATCACCAGCAGGATGCTGATCAGCCCGCCGATCAACGCCCCGGACGAGCCGAGTGTCCAGGCGGTCAGGTCACCCACGCTCGCGTCGTAGATGACGCCGCGCATGGCGAGCTGCGCGGGGTTGCCCATCGAGGCCGCGGCGAAGGCGTCGCGAGCGGCCTGGTCCGCGTACAGGCCGGCGGTGGCGGAGGCAATGCTCGCCGGCAGCAGCGAGCTGATCGTGATCCAGACCGGCAGCAGCACACGGTCCCTCCGCAGGATGAGCCGGATCAGCGCCCACGTGCCGGTCATCGGGCGGCTCCCTCGTAGTGGCGCAGGAACAGTTCCTCCAGCGTCGGCGGCTGCGTGGTCAACGTGCGTACGCCCGTCCTGGCCAGCTCTGCGAGCACCGCCGTGAGCATGTCACCGTCCACCTGGCAGCGCAGCCGGGGGCCGTCCATGGTGAGGTCGTGCACGCCGGGCAGCGCGGCCAGGCCGGGTGCAGGCTCGACCAGCTCGGCCGTCACCGAGGTGCGGGTCAGGTGGCGCAGGTCGGCCAGGCCGCCGGACTCGACGGTACGGCCGGCGCGGATGATGCTCACGCGGTCGCACAACGCCTCCACCTCCGACAGGATGTGACTGGACAGCAGCACGGTGCGGCCGCTGCGCTTCTCCCGCAGGACGCACTCGTGGAAGACCGCCTCCATCAGCGGGTCCAGGCCAGAGGTCGGCTCGTCCAGCACCAGCAACTCCACATCGGAGGCGAAGGCGGCCACCAGTGCCACCTTCTGCCGGTTGCCCTTGGAGTAGGTGCGGCACTTCTTACGCGGGTCGAGCTCGAAGCGCTCAAGAAGTTCGGCGCGCCGCCCGGGATCGAGGCCGCCGCGTACCCTGCCCAGCAGGTCGATGACTTCACCACCGGTCAGCGACGGCCACAACGTGACGTCGCCGGGCACGTAGGCGAGCCTTCGGTGCAGCTCGGTGGCATCCCGCCAGGGGTCGCCGCCGAGCAACTCGACCCGGCCGCCGTCGGCGCGCATCTGGCCCAGCAAGATGCGGATCGTGGTGGTTTTGCCCGCGCCGTTGGGGCCGAGGAAGCCGTGCACCTCGCCCCTCTGGATGGTGAGGTCCAGCCCGTCCAGGGCCCTGGCCTGACCGAATGTCTTGACCAGGCCGTCTGCCCGCACTGCGGCGTTCATTGTTGTCCCTCGAGCGTCTCCAGGCCTGTCCGCGCCTGCTCGAACAGCTCACGGCCAAGGAATTCCGGCCTGATCAGGTCGAGCTGGGCCTTGCCGACGCGCAGCGCGCCCTGCGGGGCGTAGAGGTCTGTGCCGAGCGCGCGGGAGATGTGTTCGTGCAGCACCGTGATGCCCAGCTTCATCGCGGTCAGCACGGTCGCGCGGGCGCGATGGTCGACCTCGGAGTGGCCGTCACCGGCCAGATGTTCCTCTGTCACACTCACGAGCTCGTCGAACATGGCGGCGGCTCTGGGGGAGCCGTCCACGAGGGCGCGGCCGAGGTACTTCATCAGCGGCGGCGCGGTGCGGTGAACGTTCTCGATGAATTCCGGCTTCCCCAGGTTGCGGTCGGTGACGCCCGCGCTGGCCTGCTCTCGCACGTAGCTCAGGACATACTCGTCGCACGCCTGCCGCAGCCGCTCCTTGGTGCCGAAGTGATGCTGCACCAGGCCGGGTGAGACCCCGGCCGCCGCGGCGATCCCTCGGATCGTGGTCGCCTTGGCCCCCTGCTCGGCGAACAACCCCATCGCGGCGTCGCGAATGCGGGCCCGCGTCGTCAGATCCTCTTCAGATATTGGTCGCATGTACAAGAGTCTATACACATGTATTGGATACCATTCAAACGTTCAACGCCTCATATTCCCCAGCCCTCACGTTCGAAAACCATGGCGGTCATCGAGGAGAAAGTTGCCGGTTGAGGTGGGGGACTCCGGGCCGGGCACGCCCGCCCCGGAGTCATGAAAGCGCCGGATCAGGACACGCCCACGGCAGGCCGGTTTGAGCATTGCAGACTGCGGGACTCAAGTACGTCAGCACCGCACGCGATCTTTGGCTGAGCAGAGTCGCGGCCTCAGGCGAGGGCTTCGCGGATGGCTGGGTCATGGAGATCACAACTTGGCCCGTCAGCGTGAATCTTCGTGTCCACGGTGATTCCGGTCCCTTCGACGCACCGGCCTTCACGGTCGTAAGTGAGTGTGGTGCTACACATCAGGACCCAATCGTCGATGAGCTTGATCGTCCGAGGTCGCCCACTACCGCCGCCGGATGGTCGGCCGATGACCCGGACATGCTCAAGCCCCTGGAGACCGAGGAGGAAGTCCTCGCTGGCCGAGTAGGTCAGCGGATCTGTCAGCACAACGAGTCGCCCGGCCCAGCGCTCCTCGGATGACGGTTCGCCGTACACTGGCACGCCAGGCCCCAGCCCGCCGCTTCCATCGGTATAACGGGCCGAACCAAGGCGTGTCCGACTGCGCAAGAACCGATCCCGAGTCTCGGTCGCGGCCAGGAGGCTCCCGCCAGGGTTGGCGCGCAGGTCGATGATGAGGCGCTCGCATTTGTGCAATTCAGTAAGGGCGGCATCGAATCCCTGGCGGATCTTGTCGGGATTCGACCAATCGCGCAATCGGAGGTATCCGCTCTCACCGGAGAGTTTACGCCAATTGATCAATTCCTCCTTCGGGGAGTTCTCCTGCCATGTGGCCGTGGCCCCGTTGGGTCCTTGTGCCCGCAGTTCTCGCTGACCGCCGAGAAGGTGCCAGCCTGCCAGCAGGGGCCGCATGTGAGGGGAGGCTGCGGTTCGAGTGATCTGGTCTTCCATATCCAGGTCGGTAAGGTGCCAGCCTGGTCGTACGCCTGCCGCATGAGCTGCGCTCCACTCGGGTACGCGGATGAACCGATCACGGTTGAGGACGTAGGGCACATAGACGCGCGGCGTGCGATAGACCTTGGTGTGGGCGTCCTGGAGCTCAGCCAGCCAGCGTTGGGCGGCGGCGAATGGATCATCCGCTTCGAGGACCGCTTTGACGTGCTTCTGGCAGATCTGCTGCCAGTCCAGCCCGCGCAGATCGAAGGCAGGGTAGGTGGCCCCAACTTCGTCGACCGTACGCCACACCGCCTCCTCGAGGTGAGCGCAGGTGGTGTCGATCAACGAGCGCTCGCCCGTGCGGGCCATTGTATGGAACATCTGCAGGCTACGAGCAAGGCCGTCACCATCGCTCGCACGGGCTGTCAGCACACGTTGCTCGGCGTCCCAGTCCAGCCGCGCGGCTCCGTCATGGGCATCGTCAATGAGCAGTTCCATCCGTGGACCGCTTGCCGCATCAACGATCTTCACCCGGATCCCCAATACGGCTTCAAATTCGGCACGTTCTGCATGGAGTAGAAGGCGGAAATCGTGAAGCGATGAAGGAATGACCACCGGCAGGGATTCGACCCCAAAGTCTAAAAACGTCACAAACACAGAGAGTAGGACGCCGCAGGCCCGGTGCGGCCCTTGGGGGTCGTGCTGCCAGGCGCAACATAGGCGGTGTGCCCACTGCTGCCCATCCCAGCGCCGTGCCCGTGATCGCGGGGCAACGGAGGCAGAGCCGTCGACTGCGCAGAGCGGCCTCGCGGGCGTGCGCAACCCGCTTCAACACCGTCACCGGCCCTGGCCGGATCACCTTCGCCGAGATCAGGTACTCGCAGGCCAGACCCTCGTCCGTGAACACCGGAGCGGCCACCCAGCAACCTCCCGCCAGAGCCCGAAGATTCCCAGGCCAGGAGTTTATTCAGCAATTTCCGCCCGATTTTTTCCGAGTACTACGGCGACCCCGAAAACCCCTTTGATCAGCGTCGGAACACGGGCCACAATTCTCTCCATGATTTCGCCTGTGCCTTCACCTTCGGCCGAGATTCGCCCCGTCTCCTTTACAGACGCGCCTCTCCTCGCCAGGCTGAACGACTTCGTGCATTCTGTTCACGCTCTGCACCGGCCGGACGTCTTTCGTTCCCAACCCGCCCATGACGACCTGACCCCGATCTTCGAGGCCCACCTGGCACGCGAGGATGTTCGCGCGTTCGTCGCCCACTTGTCAGGCCGGCCGGTTGGATACGCCCTTGCGAGGATCGTCGACCGTCCGGGCGACGCCCTCATGCGGGCAAGCACCTTCATTGTCCTGGAACACCTGGCTGTCGCCCCTGAGGCGACCCGTACCGGTGTCGGAAGCGCCCTGGTCGATGCAGTGCGTACGGCAGGCAGGGCGGCGGGATGTTCTCGCCTGGTCACCGATGTGTGGGACTTCAACGAGGAGGCTCTGGCCTTCTACAGGGCTGCGGGATTCGCTCCGATGCGACAGTGGTTGGAGCAATCACTGTGACGGCGTACCGGAGCCGGTCGGTCCGCATTTCCGGGTGAGCCATGACGAAGTGGCTCATTCGTTCGGAACCCTTGGTCGAAAGATCAGAGCAGGCCGTGGTCACGGGCGTAGACGGCCGCCTGGGTGCGGTCGCGGAGACCGAGCCGGCTGAGGATGCGTGAGATGTGATTTTTCACGGTGCCTTCGCTGAGGTACAGCTGACCGGCGATCTCGCGATTGGTCGAACCGCAGGCGATCAGCCGGAGCACGTCGATCTCTCTGGCGGTCAAGGAGTCCTCCGGCCGGGCATCGGGCCGGGCGTTGGGGCGGCCGGCGAGGGCTGAAGCCAGACGCGCCGCGGCCACCGGGTCGAACTGGGCGACGCCGGCGTGCGCGAGCCGTACGGCGGCGGCCAGTTCCCGGGCCGGCAGATCCTTGAGCAGGTAGCCGGTCGCACCCGCGCGCAGTGCCTGGACGACATACTCCTCGTCGTCGAACGTGGTGAGCATGACCACCCGGACGCCGGGGGCGCGGCCGCGCAGGGCGGAGATGGCCTCGACACCGTCCATCCCGGGCATCCTGACGTCCATGAGCACCACGTCGGGGGTCAGCGTGACCGCCTGCTCCACCGCGTCGCGCCCGTCCGCCGCGGTGCCGACCACGACGACGCCGGGCTGGATGCCGAGCAGCGAGGCGATGGCCTCCCTGATGAGCCGCTGGTCGTCGACGACCAGGACGCGAACCGGGGGATCGGGGGGAGCCGGGGTCATGGCGCGGTCCGGCGGGGGATCGTGACGGTCAGCCGGGTGCCGCCGCCTGGCGCGCTGCCGATGTCGACCTGTCCGCCGGCCAGTTGCACGCGCTCGCGCATGCCGAGCAGGCCGTACCCTTCCCGTTCCGGCGAGAAGCCGCGGCCGTCGTCACGGACCACCAGCTTCGCGCCCGCCGCGTCGAAGGCCGCGGACACCAGCACGCGGGTGGCACGCGCGTGCCGCCTGGAGTTGGTGATGCCTTCCTGGGCGGCCCGGTAGAGGGCTCTGAGCGCCATCGCGTCGTGCCCGTTCTCCTCGCCGGCGAACTCCAGGACGACGGCCGGGCCGCCGCCGTCCGACTGACCCGCCACCAGGTCGGTGAGCGCTTCCGAGAGGCTGAAGGGCGCGTCTTCTTCCCGCAGCGTGCGGACCGATCGCCGCACGTCGTCCAGCGCGCGCCGCGCCGAGTCATGGGCGTCCTGGACCGCCCGGTCCGCCGTGCCGGAATCCAGGTCGCGGAAGGCGGTGGCCTTCTCCAGCAGCACGACGATCGCCGTCAGATGATGCCCGAGCTCGTCATGGATGTCCCGAGCCACTCGGTTGCGCTCGGCCGTGGCGGACAGTTCGGCGACCCTGGCGGTGGAGGCGGCCAGTTCGGCCCTGGCCCGCCGCTCCTCGACGGCGACGGCGGCCATGGTGACGGCCAAGACCAGTCCCACGCAGAACATCAGCAGATCGGAGACCTGCTCGGGGGCGGCGTACCAGCGCGGATCGGCCACCGCGCCGGCGGCTGCCAGCAGCGCGACACAGGCCACGGCCAGCGCGACCGCGACCGCGCGGCCGAAAGCGAAGTACGCGGTGAACGGCACCAGCACGAACAGCGCCCGCGACAGCCCGGACCCGTCGGCCGCCGCGACGGCCACGAACAGCGCGATCCGCGCGGCGAGCAGCGCGACCGCCGGCCACCGTGGCGTGCGGGCCGGGTAGCGGTGCTGCTCCAGCAGGTCGAGCCCGGTCAGCGCGGCCAGGCCGCCGGCGAACAGCGCCGGCTGGGTGTCTCCGAGACCGGCCAGCCAGGCGTACAGACCCGCCGCCAGCACCGCGCCGTAGAGCACGGGCGACACCCACGGCACGGGGCGCGAGATGGGCATGTCCGCAAGACTACGGCCGGACCGCACGCCGCTCTACCCGGCGATCCCGTACGGCACGGCCGCCCGGCCGGGCGCTGCCTCTTCCTGCCGCAGCGACAGCGACAGCCAGATCAGCGATCCGGCGGCCAGCACGTGCATCACACCGGTCAGAGGTGTGTCGGGCAGCCGCGCGAGCAGCGCCAGCAGCACCAGCGTGATGCCGTAGCCCCAGGCGGGGAGTCGTGGAAAGACCCGGGCGCGCACCATCGACACGCAGAACAGCACGGTGCCTGCGACGAAGACCGCCACGCCGGCGAGCAGGGCGATCCTGGTGGGCCCGGCGAGCACAGCGGCCGCCACCGCCGGGTCGAGGAAGAAGACGACGAGGTTGAGCGCGAAAGCGATGCCCGCGAAAAGGTTGAGGCCGATCATGTTCACGGCGTACGCGACAGCGCCGAAGCGCCCGGAGGCGTGGCTCTGGCGCAGGTGGAAGGCGGTCACCGCGGGCGCCCCGAACGCGGCTCCGAGGCCGATGACGAAGCTGGTCGCGGCGGTCTCGCCGGTGAACGCCTCGATCGCGCCGGGTATGCCGAGCGACAGCGCCATGACGACGCCGCATACCGTGCCGAAGCGCAACATCCAGGGGAGGGGCATGAAAGCTCCTTGTCGGGATGAACTGGGAACGGTTCGACGGTAGGAGCGAGGAGACCGGCCGGATAAGTGCTGGAGGTAACGATGACGGGATGGTGCGCATGGCCGAAAGGCATGTGCCGTCCGGCCTGGTCGGAAGCCGGCACGGACAGTGGTCGCACCGGGGTGTTTGATGATGGTTCCCCGACGCCGGTCGATGCGCCGGTCCGCATGAGACGAGTGCGGCCTCGCGTGCAGGGTCCGGGGCGGCGCACCGCCTGGACGGTGCTGCGGGTGATCAACTCTTTGAAGGACGCGGCGGTACGGCCGGTGAGCGCGAAGGAGCCGAAGTCAGCTCGCCGGCTTCTTCCCGGAGCCGCCACGTCCGGCTCCGACGCCGTCAGCGTGGCGGGACTGCGCCGATCAGTCGGCTGACCGCCTCGAGGTCGCCGGTCACCGTGAGCGCGCCGTCGTCGATTGCCGAGGCCAGTGAGCGTTCGTGGCTCAGTACGGACTGCAGCGTGAGGTGGTTGCTCTCAAGGTAGGCGTCCGCCGGGCCGGAAGCCTGGCCGCGCGCGACGGTGGCCAGTTCGCCGTCGACGACCTCGACGCGGTAGACGTCGCGTTCCAGGGCGATCTGGTACGTCGCGGTCCACGGCGCGTCCGGCTGCGGCACGAAGAAGGCGCGCAGGCCGAGCAGTACGGTGTCGGCGCTGATCTCTCCGGTCAGCGGCACGATCGGTGAGCGCATGCCCCAGGTTCGAAGCGCCGCGAACACCGGCTCCAACTCGGCGCCCCATTCGGTGAGTTCGTACGTCCTGCTGGCCGCGGGCGGTGGCAGCGTACGCCTGCGCAGTACGCCGACCGCCTCGAGATCGCGCAGCCGCTGTGCGAGCACGCTGGGGCCGAGTCCGGGCAGGGCGGCCTGCAGGTCAGCGTAGCGGCGTGGCCCGAGGCGCAGTTCGCGCACCACCAGCAGGGCCCAGCGCTCGCCGATCATGTCGAGCGCGTGGGCGATGGGGCATGCCTGCCCGTACGTCCGCTTCCCGGCCTTCTCGGGGGTCTTCGCGCTTGCCATCGTCACCTCGTCCTCAGTCAGCCATTTTAACTATGAAAATAGTAGCATCTACTTCGAATTTCAAAGTAGAGTCATGACGGGGCGCACTCACCCCCGACCCAGGAGGCACACCATGCACGACAGCCGGCCGACCGCGAGCCCGTCCCAGGCCACACCCCAGGAGATGGTGCACACCAACGATGTCGACCTGGCCGTACAGGCCTTTGGCGACCCGGCCGCCCCCGCGATCCTGCTCATCTCAGGCGCGGAGGCGTCGATGGACTGGTGGGACGACGACTTCACCGCCCGGCTCGCCGCATCCGGCCGGTACGTGATCCGCTACGACACCCGCGACACCGGCCGCTCCACGATCTTCCCGGTCGGCGCGCCGACGTACACACAAGATGATCTGCTCGCCGACGCGATCGGCGTGCTCGACGCGTACGGCCTGGCCGCAGCGCACATCGTGGGCATCTCGATGGGCGGGGGCCTCGCACAACGGCTCGGCGTCGAATACCCCGAACGGGTCCTGTCTCTCACCTTGATCTCCACCAGCCCCGGCGGGCCCGGCGGTCCGGACAATCCCGACCTGCCGCCGATGAGCGAGGCGTTGGCCAAGATGTTCGAGGACCCGGATCCCGCCCCCGACTGGTCCGATCGTGACGCGGTCATCGCGTACTTCCTCGCCGCCGAGCACGCCTTCTCCGGCACGATTCCGGTCGACGAGGACCGTGTACGCCGCACCGCTGGGCGCGCGTTCGACCGCAGCCCGGTCCCGGCCGCCGCCTCGAACCATTGGATGATCGAGGGCGGTGCGCCGATCCGCCCCCGCCTCGGCGAGATCACCGCACCGACCCTGGTCCTGCACGGCACCGAGGACCCGCTCTTCCCCTACGGTCACGCCGAGGCCCTGGCCCGTGAAATCCCCGGCGCCTGGCTGGTCCCGCTGCCCGGCATGGGCCACCAGATGCCGCCTTACCAGGTGTGGGACACGGTCATCCCGGCGATCGTCGGGCACACCGAGCCCGGCGCGCGGTGACCGGGTGGCCAGGTGGTGTCGTGGTGAGCGTCCAGAAGCAGCTGGTGCGATTCTCGCGGGGCTGCTGCGTCGTCTGCGTGCTCTCCCGCCGCGGGTCTCGACCGACCCAGCAAATCGTGACCGATGCGCCGAGGGTGGCGTGCTGCCGGGCAGGGCCGAGGTGAGCGGGGTCATCGTACCGGCAAGGTTCACCCGCCCTTGATCAGGCCATACTCACTGATCGGCGGCGAAGGCTCTTCCCGGCGATCGAAGACCTGATCATGAGGAACAGGACGCCAAGCCTGGCCGTCGCGGCCACGGCCACGATGGTGATCACACCGGGGGTGCGCCACCAAGGACGGTAGTCGGTGAAGCCCGTCGTGTCATCCCTCGGTTCCGCCAGGTCGTACCGCCAAGCCAGCAGGAGAATCAGCCAGTAGAGCAAAGTCAGCGCGCCGGACAGGAAGAGCATCATCTTGTACGCCCTGATCCGGCCGAGCAGAAGCGAGATGTCGACGGCGGCCAGGAGCGTGCCGAGGACGCCGAGCGTGAGCGCTATCCGCGAGATCCACGTCCACGTGTTCACGATCATCCAGTCGACATCACCTGGCCCTACCTCCAGGTCTGCCACCCAGATGCCGGCGAAGTTGACCACGGCATACGCTGCCGCGCACGCGGGTCCGGTGAGCGCCAGAACCTTGCCACGCCACAAGCCGTCGTCCGCTTGAACCCGCCTCAGCGCCTTCGAGTAGATCAGCAAAGCCAAGGCCGACAGCTGGGCGGCGGCGGCCGCCAGGAGTGTCACGGTCAGGGCAGGCTGGTACCAGTGGGGGAGCAGCGTGTGGCTCGTGAGGGAAAGGGCAGAGTCGAGTTCCTGGATCTGCCAGAGGACGTCGTCGGCGACGGGGTTGCTCGCATGGACGTGCCACAACCAGAAAACGTAGGCCAGGCTCAGTGGCCCCATGAGCAGGGCGACCAGGTTGTATCGTTCTCGTCTCCGAATCAGCCGGGCCAGAGCGCCGATGAGGACCGCGGCCAGGACGAAGAAGGCCGCGACCCCTTGTGTTCTGCCCCACGCGACGGTGTCGAAGTGCCCCATGCCGTACTCGAGGTAGTCCCGGCTCTGGGACAGAGCCTTTCTCGCGGCCGCCTCCACGTCGGCGCAGGCGGCGATGTTCAGGGCCGTCACGACGGCTCCGAACGGCAATATCGACCACATCAGCGCCGTGGCCGCCCGCACACTTCGGTTCATAGCGATCATGTTCGATTGGATGCCCTAACGACATGATCGGTTCTCGGTCATGGCCGGCGCGTGGCTGGACACGCTACGCGAGGCGTACGCCGAAGGCGATCCCGGCGCGCCAATGCGATGAGCGTGTCCCAGAACGCCTGCCCGGTCGCGGCCACCAGCCAGCCGGCCACGATCACGCCGACCGAGCCCGCGGTGTCGGCCACGACCTCCAGGTAGGCGCCCTTGACGTTGAGGCTCTCGCTCGCGCCGGAGCGCAGCAGACCCAGGGCGACCAGGTTGACGGCCAGGCCGATGGCGCCGACCACCAGCATCGGGGTGGAGGAGACCTCCGCGGGGCCGCCGATGCGGCCGAGCGCCTCGGCGACCACGTAGAGCGCGACGCCGAGCATGAGCACCACGGCCAGCAGGGACGCGAACACCTCGGCCCGGTAGGAGCCGTAGCTGCGGCGGCCGGTGGTGTCGGGGCGGGTGGCGATCTTGGTGGCGACCAGCGCGGCGCCGAGGGCGACCACGTCGGCGGCCATGTGCCCGGCGTCCGACAGCAGCGACAGCGAGCCCGAGATCAGGCCGAAGGCCAGCTCGACCACGAAGTAGGCGCCTATCAGGACGAAGGAGACCGCCAGCCGCCACCGGTGGCGACTCCCCGCGTGTCCGTGCCCGTGCCCGGCGCCCATCAGGCGTTCCCATCGCGTTCGGGATGCAGGGCCTCGGTGTGCTCGGTGTGGGCCAGCGCCAGGTCGAGCAGCATGCGCACGTGCGGGTCCTCCAGCCGGTAGTACGCCATGCGACCGGAGCGGCGTGCGGCGACGATGCGGTGCGCGCGCAGCAGCCGCAGCGCGTGAGAGACGGCCGACTCACTCTGCCCGGTGACCGCCGCCAGGTCGCACACGCACAGCTCCCCGTCCAGCAGCGCGACCAGCAGCCGCAGCCGGTTGGGGTCGGACAGCAGCCCGAAGACGTCGGCCGTGTCGGTCAGATCGGCAGCGGACGGCATCCGCTCGTACACGGCGGCGACTCGGTCGGCGTCGACCACCCGGGCAGTACAATCGTCCAACACCAAAACCTGCTCATATGAAGAACTATTCATATGAGCAAGGTAGAGGATGGCTGAGGCCGCCGGTCAAGGTCGGGCCCCTCGGATGCGTACGACGGACCCGAGGCAGCCGCTGCGCGCTCTCAGAAACGGCTGTTTCCGGGGCGGATGTTTTCCGGGACGGAAGGGTCCGTCGGGTCCTCGACCATCACGGCGGCCGCCGCCGCCTTCGCCTCCCGCGCGGCCTTCGCCGCGGCCTGCTTGGCCCACAGCTTGGCCGCCCGGTGGATCTTCTCCACCTCGATGTCGTGGTCTCAGCAGTCGCCGAGGTCGTAGCGGTAGCCGAGTCAGTCCCCGGCCTGGGGGATCAGGGCGGCCAGCGTCACCGCCATAAGGGCGGCTCCTTCGTGGCCGGTCGTGCCGAGGTGCTGCGCGACCAGCAGCGCGATCATGCGGGCTGCAGTCGCCATGCAAGCGACACCTGTTCAACTACCGGCATCGGAACGGACAAGGCCGGCCCACCAGGCTCCGCCTATCAGCGTGAGGAAGAACGATGGCATCGATCGTTTTCGGGACACTCGCCGTAATCGCATTGATCGTGGCCGTGGTGCTGTTCCTCGTGTTGAGGCGGAAGCCGCACACCCGGGTCGGGGCGTACGTCAGCGCGACGATCCTCCTCCTGGGCGCGGGGGTGCTTACCATGGGCTCCCTCTCTTTCGCGAGCCTGGAATCCGCCGGGCTGCAGACCTTCACGCCGGAGGAGCGCGCGGCGGCGGTGCCGTGCAACGCGATGGTCCTGGGGGCCGAAGAGACGTCCAACAAGCTCAACGGACGCTACATCTGGCTGTTGCGGCTCCGCGTGACCCCTCAGGCCGGCAGCCCGTACGAGATCGAGCGTACGGCCCGGCTCACCTCGTCCACGGGGGAACGCCTGGAGCGGGGGAACGTCGTGCTTTCCTGCCTGGTGGCCCCCACCGACCACACCCGGATCGAGATCTCGGCCCTGGCCTGAGTGGCGGCCGGGTTCCATGGTGCGCATGCGTGTCAGCCATGGCTGACACGCATGCGCCCTGTCAATCCAGCTTGACAGCCTCTTTGAGGAAGACGACGCCGTCGATCGTGTCGAGCTGGGCCGGGTCCAGCGGGAAATAGGCGAAATCGTGAGAAACGCGCGGGGCGGGCTTCGTGACGGCCTCGGCCAGGTGGCGGGCGTCGATGAGAGAGTGGTCCCACGGGAGCGTGGACAGGATGCCCTCGACGGTGTCCGGGGGCGGAGTGTTGTCGCCGGCCGTGCCGAAGGCTGAGGCCAGGAAGGCGTACCGGTCGCCCAGGTGTGCCCCGATGATCGCCCCCGCGCTCCACCACTCCAGCAGCTGGTCGCCGAGCGGCATGGAGCTCTTGTTCCGCTGCAGGTGGAGATTGTGGGCGAAGACCAGGGCCGGGCCATGCTCGGCGATGGCATGCAGGTTGGCGGCCATCATCGCGTCCCGCAGGGCCGACAGCCGGGCCCACCGTGCCGGGGAGGCGTCGGCCATCCAGTAGTGGTAGCGGAGCAGGCCGACGGCGGTGCGCCCGTACAGTGCCGCCCGCTCCCTGTCCTCCGCGCTCAGTTGCGGAGCCTGCGTGTCGAGCAGCGCCACCAGATCGTCGGCGATCAGTCGCAGCCGCTGGGCCTCGGCGGACTGGCCGATCGACTGGGACGGATCCATGGCCGCGGCCTCGTTCGACCACCGGTCGTCCGGGCCGATCAGCGTGTCGAGGGTTTCCATGGTGTAGGGGAGCGGGCCGTCGAGGAGGGCGTAGAGGGCGGTGAGCGCCTGACGCGGGCTCTCCGCCCAATACTCCAGAGGGGCGTCAAACCCGAAGAATCGGAGCTTTTCATCATGCTCTTGGTTGTACGCGCGCATCCAGCGCACGAGCTCGCGGTTGGCCGGGGACGTGCCGAAGCGGTGGCTGAAGCCGCGCTCCATGACCTCATCCAGGGTGCCCGTGCCCAAGGTGATGTAGTCGTCGACCATGAGGCCCATGAGGCAGTCGCTCTCGATGGCGAATGACCGGTAGCCCTCGTGCTCGACCAGATGCCGGAAGATCTCGTTGCGCAGCTCGCCCAGCTCCCCCACGAAGTGCCTGGCCTCGCCCAGGCCGAGCAGCAGGGGCTCGGCGGGAAGCGACCGGAGGAACGCCGAGACGCCCGCGCCATCAAGCGGCCGGGCCATGTCCTTGATATCCATGCCTTCAACGGTATCGTTGAACATTCGGTGTAAACTTTGCCATGGAAATCCCCGCTCTCATCGCGATGAACCTTCAATCGATATGCATCCATGAGACCGGTGGACCCGGCGCGCGAGCACGGCCTGTCCACCCAGGCGATCCCGAACTGCGAGGACGCCTGCATCCTGCCCGCCGTCGGCATATGCGCCCGATTTCCGGCCAGTTCTACGGCGGCCCCAACCGGAACGGGGCGGCGATCGGCCTCCCGCTCGCCGCCCCGGCCAAGGGGCGGTCATCGACGTACGGCGTGGCCCGGCCGTGGCCAGGTCAGCCGTCGATGAACTGGTGGTCGCTCTTGATCAGCCCCTCCTCGTTGAGGACGATGAAGTCGAAGCCGACGGAGTCCACCTCGCCCGAGGCCTGGGTCACCATCTCCCAGTTGAACCGCACCGTGTTGTGGTGCCCATTGGCGTTGGGCACGGCTCGGAAGACATACACCTCCGGCCTCACCCATTTCTCGTAGGCGGTGGTGATCCTCACCTCCAGCTCCGCATGACCGTGGACCTCCTGCGACGGCGTGTAGTGGGCGGCATCCGGCGCGAAGAGCTCGGTGATCGCCTTGAGCCGCAGATCGGCGTCGGGCTCGTTCCACACGGCGATGTAGCGGCGCGCGAAGTCGTTCAGGTCGTTCATGGTTCTTCCTCTTTCCTGGTTTCCTGGTTCTTCCGTTGTGTGGGTGGGGTATCGCGTCACGCCTTGACCGTGGTGCGCGGCAGCAGCTGCACGAGTCCCGCGATGGCCAGGGTGATCATGATCAGATAGACCACCCCGTGCTGGAACGCCTGCGTCACGCCGCCGGATAGGCCGTCGTAGAACACGATGCCGACGATGCCGACCCCGAGCGCCCCGCCGACCTGCCGGGTCGCGGGAATGGCCACGTTGACGATGAAGAAATCGAGGATCGTCATGAAAACGCCGGTCAGCACGGTGGGCAGGGTGCCCGTGCGGGGCATGGCCGCTCCTGATAGATAGAACGATCGGTATATACAGGGGATATTAGATAGACCGATTGATCTACTGTCAACCCCGTGCCAGAATCGGACACGTGACGACGAGACCAGGACCCCGCGAGCGGCTGCTCGACGCCGCCCGTGACCTCACCTACACCCAGGGCGTGCACGTCGGCGTGGACGCGATCCTCAAGCAGGCCAACGTCGCCCGCCGCTCGCTCTACCAGCATTTCGGCGGCAAGGACGGGCTCATCGCCGAGGTGCTGCGCGCCGATGTCGGCGAGGCCCGCTATCGCCAGGTCATGGACGAGGCCGGCGATGACCCGCGCCGGCGCGTTCTCGCCATCTTCGACGAGCTGGAGAAGATCACCACGCGACCGTCGTTTCGCGGCTGCCGCTACACCTCGGCCGAGCTCGCTCTCACCGATCCGGCCCATCCCGCCCATGCGGAGGTCCGCGCCTACAAGGACGGTCTCCACCAGCTCTTCACCACCGAGCTGACCCGCCACGGCCACCCCGACCCGAGCCTCGGCGCCGACCAGCTCCTCGTGCTCGTCGACGGGGCGCTCGCCCACGCCGTCACCCGCCCCGACTCCCATCCCGCCCTGGCCGCGCGCGCGATGGCGGAACTCGTCCTCGATCGCGCGCCCCAGCCGTGACCTCCTGCTCACCCGCGGCGGCGAATAACGTACGGTGCTCGGTTTGGCGGGTGAGCGAGACCGGGCGGTACGCTTTACCGACCTCGACGGCACTCGATCCGGGCGGGCCATCGCGTGAGCCGCCCGGCCCCACCCGAAGCCGGAGCGGCCGGTCCGGCGGTGGTCACCCGGAGAGAGCAAGCCTCAGCCTGAGCACGCCGAAAAGCCGTGCTCTCAGCCCGCAAGCAGGAGCAGCCCACCTTGTCCGAGCGACGCGAACACGCAGAGCCCTTCCCTGACGGAAGCCACGGCGACCTGCGGGCCGACTGCGAGCGCTGCTTCGCGCTGTGCTGTGTCGCGCCGGCCTTCGCGGCCTCGGCCGACTTCGCGATCGACAAGCCCGCCGGGCAGGCATGTCCCAACCTGCGGCAGGACTTCCGCTGCGGCATCCATCGCGACCTCAGGAAGCGGGGCTTTTCGGGATGCACCGTTTTTGACTGCTTCGGCGCGGGTCAGAAGGTCTCCCAGGTCACCTTCGGCGGGCAAGACTGGCGGCGGGCCCCTCGAACCGCGAAGCAGATGTTCGAGGTGTTCGCGGTCATGCGGCAGCTCCACGAACTGCTCTGGTACCTGAGCGAGGCGCTGACGCTGCAACCGGCTCGCCCGCTGCACGGCGAGCTCCGCCTCGCGCTCGACGAGATCGAACGCCTCACCCTTGACAGCCCTGGCGCTCTCCTGGGGCTGAACCTGGCCGCGCACCGGCAAGGTGTCAGCGACCTGCTGCTGCGCGTCAGTGAGCTCGTGCGGGCCGAGGTCCGGGGCTCGAAGAAGGACCGCAAGAAGGATCGCCGGGGCGCCGACCTCATCGGGGCCGACCTGCGGGGCGCCGACCTGCGGGGCGCCAACCTGAGAGGGGCTTACCTCATCGGAGCCGACCTGAGAGGCGCCGACCTGAGACTGGCCGACCTCATCGGAGCCGACTTCAGGAACGCCGACCTGCGGGGCGCCGATCTCACCGGGAGCATCTTCCTCATCCAGTCCCAGCTCGACGCGGCGAAGGGTGATGCCGGCACGAGGCTGCCGCCGTCGCTCACTCACCCGGCGCATTGGTCGCCGGGTGACCGAAAGGTCGGGCCTGTCGTCGGCGCGTGATCGAGCGGTGCTCGCCTTCGGCGTCATCGGCACCGCAATGGGCCGCCCGTTCGCGGGAACCGGAACACTGGGCGCTGCGATTGTGCCGGTCTCGTCTTTCTCATTGCAGAAGATCGAAGATCATGTGATTCTTGACGAAATTCACCGCTTCCTGGTTCGAGGTGTGCCGTGAAACGATTCGTTGCGTTCTTGTGCGGTTTTCTGCTCGCCGGCTCGCTTGTCGCACCTGCGGCCGCCGCAGCAGCAGGCGGTGTACGGCTCAAGCTCAGCTACGGATGGTGTGAATCGGCCTGCGAGATCCGCGTCAAAGTGACGAACAACGGCCGGTACAACATCGACTGGGTGGGCGGCACCTGCCGCCTTGAGGTAAATGGACGCTACGTGGGGAAGGGAACGATCTATATCGGCCCCATCAAACGCGGCCATTCCCGCAGCAGCACATGCAATGTCGTCGATTCGCGGCTGAAGAACGCGTGGTGGGATTACCAGGACGGCGAAGCCGGCTTCGAGACGTACGCCACCGCCAGAGCGGTCTACCACTACCGTTACCGTCGCTGAGCCCGTCCGGCCAGGGGCCGGACGCGTGTCAGTTCATGGCCGAGGCGATGCCGAGCCGGTCGAACGCCGCGACCACACTCGGCCCAAGTGCGGCCGGGTCGCCGGCCGCGACTTCACGGCCGGCGTTGTAGCAGGCCAGCGCGATCTGCGGGGCCAGTGCGGCCGTTTCGGCCGACGCGCCCTGTTCTCGCAGGATCTCGCTCATGGCCTCGGCGAAGCGTCGCTGCTTGCGGGCCGCGCGGTCGCCGAGCTCGGGGTTCTCCGCGATCAGCCGCTCGCGCAGGACGTAGCGCCCGGCGTCCCGCGTCGCCTCCGTGCAGATGGCCGTCGTGGTGTCGCGCAGCAGGGCCAGCGCTTCGGGTAGCGACGGCGGCCCGGCGGGACGCAGCTCACGGTGCCGGCGGCCGACATTGTCCAGCCACTCCTGCTCGCCGGCGAAGACGACCTCCTGCTTGTCGCCGAAGTACCGGAAGAACGTCGTCCGGCCGACTTCGGCCCGTTCCGCGATGTCCACGACCGTCACGTCGACGTAGCCACGTTCGGCGAACAGTTCGTAGGCGGCCGCGATGATCTCGTCACGGGCTCGCTGCTGCTTGCGTGCGCGCAGGGTGGGTCGGGACACCGGAGCAGTCTAGCGCTCCCGAACGCGATCCATTATGGTACGGAGTCCCAACTGGTACGAGATTCCCAAGGATTAGCGGATGAGAGCGGTACAGATCACCGAGTTCGGCGGGCCGGAAGTGGTGGCCGTGCGCGAGGTGCCCGAACCCCGGCCCGGAGCCGGGCAGATCCTCATCGACGTGGCGCGATGCGGGGTGAACTTCGCCGACACGCTGCTCCGCGAGAACGCCTACATCGCCGCGGCCGCACTGCCACTGGTGCCGGGAGGCGAGGTCGTCGGCCGGACCGCGGACGGCCGGCGGCTGGCTGCCATGATCGAGAACGGCGGATACGCCGAGAAAGCCGTGATCCCCGAGGACAGGGCGTTTCCGGTGCCCGAGGAAATCGACGACGTCGCCGCCGTCGCGCTACTCGCCCAGGGGCTGACCGCCTGGTGGCTGATCAACCACACCGGCCATGTCCGACCCGGGGAAAGCGTGGTCGTGCACGCGGCGGCGGGCGGCGTCGGCTCGCTGGCCGTACAGCTGGCCAAGATGAGCGGCGCGGGCCGGGTCATCGCCACGGCCGGCACGCCCGAGAAACGCGAGCTCGCGCTGTCTCTCGGGGCGGACGCCGCCGTCGACCCCGCGGCCGAGGACCTCACCGCGGCGTTGTGCGAGGCGAACAACGGCGAACACGTCGACGTGGTCCTGGAGATGACCGGCGGCCGTGTCACCGACCAGAGCATCGCCGCACTGGCGCCCTTCGGCCGGCTCGCCTTCTACGGAATGGCCAGCCTGGTGGAACCCGAGAAGGTGTCGCCGCGCGCGCTGCAACGGCGCTCCGCCACCGTCAGCGGCTTCTGGCTCATGAACGCGTTCGCCCGGCCGGAGACCCTCCGCAAGGCTTACGCGGAGCTGACGGCACAGGTCGCCGCAGGTGAGCTCCGCGTGATCCACGGGGGTGACTACCCGATGTCGGAGGTCCGGCGCGTACACGAAGACCTCCGCGGCCGCCGAACAACAGGCAAGCTCGTCCTCGACCCCAGCCGGTAACGCCGCGAAGGTGCGGGCCTCCGGGCGGTGCCCGGAGGCCCGCACCTTGTCCGCTGGAGGACCGGCAGCCTGCGCCCGCCCCGCCTTCGGCGTTTCACGGCGCCGGTTTCTCCCTGGCGGATCCCTTTTCGCCTGACGCGACAGTGAGGCAGCGGTACAGCAGGTCGTGCAGAAGGGCGCGTTCCCGCTCGTCGAGGGGCGCCAGGATGTCCTCCTGGACCGCGGAGGCCTTGGCGTTGAGCTCGTCCAGCGCGGTACGGCCCGCCGACGTGACGGTCACGAGAACGCGTCGCCGGTCCACCGGGTCCCGGGCCCGCTCGGCATAGCCGGCCGCGCCCAGCTCGTCGACGATCTTGACCACATCACTGGGGTCGATGCTCAGCCGGGAGGCGAGGTCGCGCTGAGCGTGCGGACCGAAGTCCGCCAGCGCGGCCAGCACCGCCATGTGCCACAGGCGAAAGCCGTCGCCCGCGAGCCGTTCGGCGAGCCGGGTCCGTGCCGCCTTGCCCGCTTTCGACAGCAGGTACGTCGTGAGCGAGGTCAGGGTGGGCGGTGTCTCCTTCATGGAAAACATTGTAGGTTTAACCCAATGATGGGTGCACACCTATGAATATGAAGTGGAGTTCACGATGGACGTCCTACACCCACGCCTGCTGGTCAGCCGGTTCGCCGACTGCTTCCGGTTCTACGACGCGGTGCTGCCGAAGCTGATCGGCGCGACCCGCACCCGGGGCGCCGAGAGCGGCCCCTACGCGAGCTGGGACGTCGGCACCGAGGGCGTGCTGATGCTGTTCGACCGCGCGGCGATGGCCGCGGTGGTCGGCACCACCGATCTGCCGCCCACGGCCGCGGCGCAGGACGGGGCCATGCTCGTCAGCCGCGTCGACGACGTGGACGCCGGTTTCGACCTGTGCCTCCGCCACGGCGGGCAGCCGGTCTCGCCGCCCGCCGACCGCCCGGAATGGGGCCCCGGGATGCGGACCGCGCATCTGCGCGACCCCGAGGGCAACCTCATCGAGCTCCAGTCCTACTGAGCCCCGGGACCCCGCCGGGGTCCCGAACCCGTACCACCGCACGGCCGGCCACGACGGGCCCCTGCCGATCCCCCGAAGCCGGCCATGGCGACCTCACAATTCCCCGTTCCCGAACGTTGACCAAGTGTGAGGGAATACCAGGCGGCCACGTCCAGGAACCGCCCGCCAGGGCCGGCCGGTAACGGGCCGCGAGGTGCCGCTCACGCGACGGGCTCGCGCGACGGCGCGGGCCCGTCACCACTGCCGGGCCGACGCCGGAGCGCGGGACCGGCCTTCGTGCGGGCGCGGGTGGCCGCGCCCGGCGGACCGAGGGGGAAGAGGACGCCATGAGAACGCACACGATGATCGACTCCCCGATGGGAACGCTGACCCTCGTCGCGACCGACGGGGTCCTGAGCGGCCTCTACATGGAGAACCACCGGCACATGCCGGACCCCTCCATGTTCGGCCCGCGGGTCGGCACCGGATTCGAGGAGGCCACGGAACAGCTCGCGGAGTACTTCGCCGGCCGGCGCCAGGACTTCACGCTGCCCACGCGGTTGCACGGCAGCGACTTCCAGCGCCGGATCTGGCAGACGGTGGCCGGCATCCCGTACGGGCAGACGTGGACCTACGCCCAGCTGGCCGACGCGGTCGGCGGGCGCGAGGTGATCCGCGCGGTGGGCGCGGCCAACGGCAGGAACCCCATCGCCGTGGTGGTGCCCTGCCACCGCGTCGTCGGCAGCGACGGCAGCCTCACCGGATTCTCCGGCGGCCTGGCGCGCAAGAGGTTCCTGCTCGACCTGGAGCGTCCCGCCGGTACGGGACAGGAACAACTCTTCTGAGCGGGCGGGTACCAGCCACCGGGCGAACCCGGCCGCCGCCACCGCCCACCATCACGTCGGGGCGCACCCGGCGCTCCACGTTAGCCTGTACGGCCTGCACCCCGGCGAGTTCGGCGGGCTCGATCACTACCGCCGACATCTCTGCCGAGAATCACATGTCGATCTTTACCTCAATGTCCTGGGCCGTCCAGGATCGGGTGCGCTCACCGTTACCGAACGGCAGGATGTTGTGGTTGATACGGAAAAGGCGGTTCGGGTCGTACTTCGCCTTCAACGCGGCCAGCCGCCGGTAGTCCGCCTCGGTGTAGGCCCGCCTGACCCGCTCGGGAGCCGAGTCGTGGTCGAACAGGAACCCCGGAAGCATGGCGCCGGTGTCCCACCGCCGGAGCCGCTCCAGCACCTCGTCGGCGGCCTTGCGCGCCGCATCGGCCTGCTCGGCCGGAGCCGGCACCCGCAGCCACAGGTGGAAGGCCGCGCCCTGGGTGCTGACCGCGTGCGAGCGGCCGGGCGGCCGGTTCAGCGCCCCGCCCAGGTGACGTAGCTCGATGCCGGGAAACGGGCCCCCGGGCGTCGACGGGTCGATGAACGAGACCAGCTCCTCCACGGCCTCCTCATCCAGTTCGTGCAACAACGCGCTGCGCAGGTGCACCATGACCGGGTTCTTGGGGTCCTTGTAGATCTCGGTGATCTGCGTGTACGGCATGGCGCCGCAGGTGTCCTTCTCCGGGCCGAGCGCACGTAGCGGCTCCACCAGCCGCGCGCCCTGCTCCTCGTTCCCCATGTAGACCACCCGGACCTGCACGAATGAGCGGCCACGGAACTCCTCGGGCAGCTGCGGCGCGTCGGGGAAGCGCAGCAGCGTCACCGAGGACGACATCTCGTCGGGCTGCTCCTTGACCCAGGCCAGGTAGGAGCCGAGCACATGGGCGGCGTGCCTGGGGTCCTCGCCCGGGTAGTAAAGCTCACCACCGTAGATGGTGCGCAGCGGCAGCAGCTCGATCTCGGCCGCGACCACGACACCGAAGTTGCCCTTGCCACCCCGCACCGCCCAGAACAGGTCGGGCTCCTGGGCGGGCGAGACGGTGCGGAGCAGGCCGTCGGCGGTGACGATGTCGAGCGAGCGGATGTAGTCGGCGGCGAAGCCGTACGTACGGCAGGCCAGCGGGAGCCCGCCGCCGGTCAGGTAGCCCATCACCCCGACCTGGCCGGAGGAGCCGCACAGCGGCACGAGGCCGTGCTCGGCTGCTGCGGTGAGCACCTCACCCCACCGCAGCCCGGCTCCGATCCTTGCGGTGCCGGCGCGCGGGTCCACCGACAGCTCGCGCAGCTCCCCGGTGGCGATGAACACGGCTCCATCCGCAGGCACCGACTTGCCGTGCCCGGTCGACTGCACCGCAACCGGGCGTCCCGCCTCCGCCGCGAACCGGACGGCGGCGGCCACGTCATCGGCGTCGGCGGCGATCACGACCGCCGCGGGCCGGTGCTCGACCGTCAGCAACCAGCCGGAGCAGGCCTCCTCAAAGCCCTCGTCACCGGGGTAGAGCGTGCGCCCCCGGATCGGCGCGCCCAAGCCGGCGTTCGGCGCTACCACTACTCCCTGCTCGCCGCGCTGGAGGAGTACGGCCCGGCCAGCCAGGCCGCCCTCGGCCGCCGCACCGGCATCGACCGCAGCGACATGGTGGCGACCGTCAACGACCTCGCCGAACGGCAGCTCCTCGAGCGCGCACCCGACCCAGAAGACCGCCGACGCAACATCATCACCATCACCGCGGCAGGCCGAGGGCAACTCGCCCACCTCGACCGGCTACTCGCCGCCGCCCAAGACGAGTTCCTCGCCCCGCTGCCCGCGGCCGACCGGCGGAACCTGATCGACCTACTCACTCGCCTCGTCGATCATCACGGCGACAAGCACAACTGATGTGCCATTCGGTGATCGGGAGTAGGCCTGTCGTTAAAGATCTTGTCACCGGATATACCCGAGGAGGTTAGGCCACGTCAGTACTACAGAGCTCACCCGGCGCCGCCGCGTCGCGCTCGGCTTGATCGGGGGCAGGGGTGCTGTTCAGGTCACGCACCCGCCTTCGCGGTGGTCGTGGGGTCCGGCCTCGCCTTCCACTATGCGCCGGTAGTTGGGGCACTGGGTGAAGTCGTCGGCCGTGCACTGCATGAGGTGCTCGATCAGCGCCTTGGACGCCGTTATCTCCTGGAGTCGGTGCTCCAGCTCGGCGTGGTGGCGCCGGAGGAGCGCCTGGCGTTCGGCCTGGCCGGGGACGCTGAGCATCTCCCGGATCTGCTCCAGGCTCATCCCCGCCGCCTTGGCACGGATGATCGTCAGGACGCGCACGAGGTGGTCGCGGGTGTAGCGGCGGCGGCCGCTCACCCTGGTGGCCGGAGTCAGCAGACCCATGGCCTCCCAGTGGCGCAGCACGTGCGGTGCGAGATCGAACCGCTCGGCCACTTCTCCGATCTGCATGTGCTCGCTTGACTTCATGTTGACATTAACTTGCAGAGTTGTCTCCACGTCAAGCGATCACCGCTTTATCGGAGGCAAACATGTTCGACGCCGTCATAGTCGGCGCAGGCCCGGCCGGCATGGCCGCAACCTTGACCCTGGGGCGGGTCCACCGTACGGTGCTCCTGCTCGACGCCGGGCAGGGTCGCAACGCCCCAGCCGCGCAAGTGCACAACTTCCTGACCCGGGACGGCACGCCGCCCGCCGAGCTGCGCGAGCTCGGCCGCGAGGAACTGGCCGCTTATCCGTCGGTCGAGGTGCGGGCCGGAACGGTCAGCGGCGTGCGCGTCCTGGACGGGGACGGCTTCCGCGTGGAACTGTCCCATGGCGGTGCGGCGGAGGCGCGGCGGCTCCTGCTGGCCACCGGGCTGGCCGACGAGCTTCCCGGCCCGCGCGGGGTGGAGGCGCTGTGGGGCCGGTCCGCCTTCCACTGTCCCTACTGCCACGGCTATGAGTGCACCGGCAAGCAGGTCGCGGTGATCGGCGCAAACCCGGCCCGGGTACGGCTGGCGCTGCAGCTGAGCCGCTTCGCCGCCGATGTCACGCTCTGCACCGGCGGCGGACCGCTCGACCCGGCGTCGCGCGCCACGCTGGAATCGAACGGTGTCACCGTGCGCTGTGAGGCCGTCGCCCGCCTGGAGGGGACAGGCGGGCAGTTGGAGCAAATCGTCTTCGAGAGCGGCCCGCCGCTGGCGAGAGATGCGGCATTCGTCGTCAACGTGCCGCGCCAGCGCTCTGACCTGGCCGCCCGCCTCGGCTGCGCCTGCTTCGCCGACGGGTGCGTGGAGGTGAACGAGTTCGGCCAGACCAGCGTTCCGGGGGTGTACGCGGCGGGTGACATGGCGCGGCGGGCCACCGTGCCGGTGCCGCTCGCCGCCGTGATCGCCGCCGCGGCGAGCGGCACCGTCGCCGGCTCGGTCATCGACCAGGATCTGCTGTGCGCCGACTTCGACCTGCCCAGTCCGTTCGCGCAGGAAAGGGGCTGAGCGCCGTGTCCGCAGATCTCGCGCAGACCACCTCCAGCGCACCGCCGAGGGCGGGCAACGTACCACTCGCCACGGCCGGCCTCCTGATCGGCATGCTGCTGTCGGTCCTGGACCAGACGGTGGTGGCCATCGCCCTGCCCGACATCGCCGCCGACCTGGGCGGCATGGACGCGATCAGCTGGATCGTCACCTCCTACGTACTGGCCTCGACCGCGACCGGCGCGCTCTACGGACGTATCAGCGACCGGTTCGGCCGGCGCACGGTCTTCATCACCGCGATCGCCGTCTTCGTCGCGGGCTCGGCGCTGTGCGGCCTGGCACAGACGATGCCCCAGCTGATCATCGCAAGAACCGTGCAGGGAATCGGCGCGGGCGCGCTGTTCGTGCTGCCCACGATCGCGCTGTCGGAGCTGTACCCGCAGCATCTGCGCAGCAGGGTCCAGGGTTTCACCGGTGGCGTCTTCGCACTCGCCAGCGTGGGCGGCCCGCTCGCCGGCGGCGCGATCACCGACGCCTGGGGCTGGCGCTGGATCTTCTACATCAACCTGCCGCTCGGCCTGCTCAGCGTGGTGCTCACCGCGTTCGCGCTGCGGCTGCCCAAACCCGGCGGGGACGGCAAGGTCGACCTGGCGGGAGCCGTACTGATCGCGGGCGCGATCGTGGACCTGCTGCTGGTGGCCGAATGGGGCGGCCGAGCCTACACATGGACCTCCGGCGTGATCCTCACGTTGATCGGAGCCTTCGCCGTACTGCTCGCCCTGTTCGTCTGGCGGGAACGACGCGCGACGAACCCGCTGCTGCCGCTGCGGCTGTTCGCCGATCCCGCACTGCGCGTCGCGCTTCCCGCCACCGCGCTGCTCGGCGCGCTGCTCGGCGGATCGATCGTCTACCTGCCCACCTATCTGCAGGCCGTGTATGGCATGGGGGCCACGCAGGCGGGCTTGGCGCTCAATCCGTACGTCCTGACGTTCATGGCGGTCTCCTCCATCGCCGGTGCCCGCATCGGTGCCAGTGGCCGGTTCAAGCCTTACCTGCTCGCCGGCTCGGTGATCGTGGTGCTGGGCTTCACACTGCTGAGCCGTCTCGATCCCGGCACCGCCTACGCCCTGCTCGCGGTGGAGATCGGCGTGCTGGGCATCGGCTTCGGGCTGCTGATGCAGAACCTCGTGGTGGTCGCGCAGAACGCTGCCTCCCCTGCGGATCTGGCCGCGACCACCTCCGCCGCCATGTCCGTCCGCGGGCTGGGCCTCTCGCTCGGCGTGGCGGTCTTCGGCAACCTCCTCGCCCGAGAGCTCCAGGGCCACACCCCGAGTCCGGAGGCGACCGCCGCGGCCATTCCCGACATCCTCTTCTGGGGCATACCGGCCGCCGTCATCCTGACGACGCTGATGGCCTTGCTGCCTCGGACGGTCAATCACCCCGTATCAGGAGCCTCCGGCCGGTCAGGCTGATTTCTCACCGGCGGACGGCCTGCCGCCTGGCCGGCGGAAAGTTCCTGCTCAGCCGGGAGACGTCCCGTCGGCCCGGGCAAGAACAACTTTTTTGGGATGGGCATCTCACATCCGGCCGGTCCATGACGTTTACCTGATGTGAGACAGCAACCCTTCGAAGTGATCGTGGCCCGGTACGGGCCGACGGTGCTGCGCGTGTGCCGCGCCGTCCTGGGTCACACGGCCGCTGCCGAGGACGCCTGGTCGGAGACGTTCCTGTCGGCGATGCAGGCCTATCCGGACCTTCGCCCTGACAGCAACGTCGAAGCGTGGCTGGTCACGATCGCCCACCGCAAGTCCATCGACCAGTTGCGCGCCGAGTCCCGGCGGGCGGTGCCCACCGATGACCTGCCGGAGGTGCCGAGCGGGGACGGGGTGCCCGGCGGCTGGGAGTCCGACCTGTTCGCAGCGCTCAAGGACCTGCCGCTCAAGCAACGCGAGACCATCGCCTACCACTACCTGGCGGGCCTGCCGTACGCGGAGGTGGCCGAGGTGGTGGGGGGAAGCGCGGACGCGGCCAGAAGGGCGGCCGCCGACGGCATCGCCGCACTGCGAAAGACCTACCGGAAAGGAGAAGCCCGATGATGACCGCACGCCGGATCCCCGATGACGCCGGCGACCTGTTCGCCGAACTCCCCGGTATCGACGAGGAAACCCTTCGCCGCCTGCATGCCCGTCTCGCGCTGGCCGCGAACGAGGCCGGGATCCTCGACGTCGCCTACCGCACCCTTGACACCCCCGTCGGCACGCTGCTGCTGGCCGCGACCGAGAAGGGGCTGGTCCGCGTGGCTTACGACCGCGAGGACCATGACAAGGTCCTGGAGGAGCTCGCGGGCAGCGTCAGCCCCCGGGTGCTGCGCGCCCCGGCCCGGCTGGATCCGGCCGCCAGGGAGATCGAGGAGTATTTCGCCGGCCGGCGCAACCTGTTCGACCTTCCGCTGGACTTCCGGCTCTCGAACGGCTTCCGCCGTACCGTCCTGTCCCATCTGACCGAGATCGGCTACGGCACGACCGCCAGCTACGCGGCCGTCGCCGCCGCCGCCGGCAGCCCGAAGGCGGTGCGCGCCGTCGGCACGGCCTGCGCGACCAACCCCCTGCCGGTCGTCGTGCCCTGCCATCGCGTGGTGCGCAGCGACGGGAGCATCGGCCAGTACGTCGGCGGCGTCGAGGCCAAGAAGACCCTGCTGAGCCTGGAGGCCGCGGCATGAGAAGCATGAACCTGGACGGCAACACACCGCTTCCCTGGGCCACCGAGGCCACGGAGGCCATCAAGGTCATGGCCGCGGAGGGGGAGGGGACCGAGGTGGATCTGACGGCCGGCCCCGCCACCCGGGTGGGCCAGGTCGACTGGCGATCCATGACCGAGGAGGTCAACGCCTACGGGTGCGCGATGACGCCGCAGATCCTGAGCCGCGCCGAATGCGCGAGCATCTCCGGGCTGTACGAGCAGACCGGGCGCTTCCGCTCCACCATCGACATGGCCCGCTACCGGTTCGGGTCCGGGCAGTACCGCTACTTCGCCAGCCCGTTCCCCGAACTGGTGGCCGAGCTGCGCGAGGCGTTCTATCCCCGCCTTCTGCCGATCGCCCGCGACTGGGCCCGCAAGCTGGGCAGGCCCGCGCCATGGCCCGACAGCCTGGACGAATGGCTGGCGATGTGCCACGCGGCGGGTCAGGTCAAGCCGACACCGATCCTGCTGCGCTACCGGGCCGGAGACTGGAACGCGCTGCACCGGGACCTGTACGGGGACCTGGTGTTCCCGCTTCAGGTCGTCATCGGGCTGGACGAGCCCGGCGTGGATCACGACGGCGGGGAGTTCCTGCTGGTCGAGCAGCGGCCTCGGGCCCAGTCCCGGGGAACGGCGACGCTGCTGAGGCAGGGCCACGCCCTGGTCTTCACCACCCGTGACCGGCCGGTGGAGTCCGCACGCGGCTGGTCGGCCTCCCCGGTGCGGCACGGGGTCAGCACTGTGCGCCGGGGGATCCGCCACACCCTGGGCCTGGTGTTCCACGACGCCTCCTGAAGGCGTCCCACGACACCACGGCCCGAACACGACGCGAGGAGGAACCCGACATGATCGTGACGAGGGAAACCGGCCGGTCGCGCTCACCCCTGATCCGCCGCGCCCTCGGCACCGGGACGGCCGTCCCGGTGCAACCGTCCCGGCCCACCCCCGCGGAGCTGGCGGCACTGACAGATCTGCTCGCCGAGGCCCGGCCGCGGATCGAGACGATCACGATCGGTCACGGGCGCGACACCGTGTTCCGGGACGCGGCATGGGCGTTCGCCCGGTCATGGGAGTCGGCGGGCGGGAACGTGCTGGCGGTCGTCGACTGGCCCGAGGAGGCGGCGTCCTGGCTGCGCCCGGCACGGCGTTTCGCCGCGGGCGACCCCGACGCGTGGGTGGTGACCGGTGCGGCGCTGGGCTGGGCGCAGATGAGCCGCCGGCTCCGGCACAGCACCGGCTGGGACCCGCGGCGGACGTACGGGCTGGCCTGCGTCGGCGACGTGCGCGTCGTGGAACTGGCCGGGCCCGGGACGCTGGACGGCATGTGCGGGGCGTCGGCGGACGGCGGCGTGTGGCGGATCGGCCGCGGCCTGATCACCTACTACCCGCGTCAGGACGAGAGCTTCCGATGACGGAGCGGGCCACCCGGCAGGGGCCCGTGGCGGGGAAACAGTGAGGGAAACGGTGGGGGCGGCCACGCCCGCCCCCACCGGATCAGCGGACCGGGATCAGGTCCGGGCCGACGATGTGCCCCTGGTGCTCACCGGGCTCGTTCTGGTCGTGCCGGAAGTGCCCGGCGTACCAGACGACGACGTTGGTGCCGCTGACGCTCTCCCCGTTGACGAACCGGTTCAGCATCGCCCGGTTGTCGGTGCCGGGGTTGCCGTCGTACAGCTCGGCCGGGTGGTGGCGCAGGAACCACAGGTCGGCGACGCCGTAGGGGTCGCTGGTGTTGTCGTGCTCGCCGGGGTGGATCTGGTAGCCGCGGCCGCTGGACTTGTCGGTCACCTGCCAGAACCGGGCGGGATGGCGCCGCTTGCGGGCGACCTCCTGCACGATCGGCACCGACTCGGGGATGGTCGAGCCGGTGTCGTTGAACTGCTCGATCACGTCGTTCGCCGACCCCTCGACGTCGAAGTCGAAGCGCCAGTAGACGTGGTGGCGGTGACGCATGCAGGTGCGGGGGTTGCGCACCCCGGCGAAGCCGAAGCGCGGCCTGATCGTGCCGTCTTCGGCCAGACGCCACTCCGACACGTACCGGTACCAGCCGGCGGCCAGCTCGCTGACGATCCGCAGCTCACCGTCGGCGTAGTGGAAAGCCACGCCCTGAAAGTTGCCGGCGTCGTTGTCGGGCCGCTCCAGGATGGTCCTGGGCGGCTGCGTGCAGATCCGCCAGCCCCAGCCCACCGGGTCGGTGCCGGTGGCCGAAAAGCGGGTCTCCTGGTTCTGCCAGTCGCGGAAGGTGACGCCGTCCTCCTCGTACTGGACGTTGAGGATCGGCACGTGTGCCTGACGCAGCACGAGCCTGCCCCGGTAGCGCACCTCCCGCAGCTCCACCCCCGAGCCGTCGCCGGGGTCGCTGGGCGCCGACGCGCGGGGCCGTACCACGATCATGTTCCACAGCTCGGTGGTGCCGTCGACCACGCGCAGCCGTACCTGGTCCGGCCCTCCGCGATCGCGCAGGCTCTCGACCCCCTCGGGCAGATGGGACTCGCAGTCGCCCGGGTGCATCGCGACGCTCACCCCCGCCGGGGACCAGTCGATGCTGCCGGCGGCGACGTCGACGGCGACGATCTGGTGCCTGGGCGTGCCGGCGGGGTCGTAGACGCCCAGGGTGGGGCGGCGGGTGGTGGTGCCGTCGGGGTTCTCCAGGTCGGCCAGCGGCGGCATCGGCTGGTAGATCAGCACATCGCTCCCCTCGGGGAAGCCTTCGTCGGCCCGCAGGATCGCCGCGGCGGCCCTGAGCTCCTCCGGCCGGGGATTGGGCCGGTAGGCGCTGGGTGACACCTGCGCCTCCTCGGGCCGGTCAAGGGTGCCACGCAGCTCCACTCCCCGGTTGGAGAGCGGGTCGAACACGCTCGCCCGGAACTGCGCCCGCTCGTCCGGGTCGTGTCCGAGGGCAGTGGCGGCTCCCACGATCAGTCGCTGGGCGTCGGTGGTCTCCAGGTGAGCGAGAACGGCGGGGTGGGTCCCCGCCACCTGCCGCATCCGCTCGGCCGAGAGCCCCGCCTGGCCGACTGCCTCGATGATCACTCGCACGGTCATGATGATCTCCCCGTTGAAACGTCCGGTGACTGACGCCGCCCCCGGCACCTCCGGCGCCGCCCTTGTCATACCGCCCTGTTTCGACGCTGGGAAGACCCGGAATGTTCGGGCCGGCCACCACCGGTGGCGCGGGCCGAAGGTGCCTGGCAGAACCCCGCCCGCCAGGCACCCGACGCCCACCTGCGAAAATAGGATCATGCGGGGCTCATCCGGCGCCCCGCTCCGCTGCCATGACCGGCCAGGCGGGCATGCGGCCATGAGAGAACACCAGGTGTCATGACCGGTTCGCCACATGCCACCGGAAAGAAAGACGACTCCGGCATAGGAGGTCCTCTGCGGTGCACTTCGCCCGGCAGGTTCCGGGGCCATATCGGCACCGGGCCCGCGCAAGATCCAACAGGAGGGCAGTCTGGTGTCCAAGCGCTACTACATCGTGGCCGCGAGCGTGCTGTGCCTGACGCTGGCCACGGCCTGCGGGAGCAGCGGCTCCGTCATCGGCGGCCTCATCAAGGTCGCGAGCACTCCCACGGGGGAACCCAGCCAGCCCACCGCCCCGGCCGACGACTTCAAACGAGTCGGCAGCGAGGCCAACGGGCTCACCGTCGCCGTCCCCCGCGAATGGGTCGCGCTCGACCTGACCAAGGACGACCTCGACGAGGGCCTGAGGCGCAGCGGCCTGTCGGGGGAGGCGATGAAGCGCGCCAAGGAGAGCCTGCAGATCCTGGCGGCCAACAACGCCATCTGGGCGTTCGACCCCGAGTCGATGAAGACATCGCCCCACAGGTTCACCACCAACCTCAACGCCTACTGCCAGTCCGGCGCGAGCTCCTCGATCGAGCAGCTGATCGGCTCCGCCTCGAAGGAGCTGGAGCAGCTCGGCGCCAAGGTCTCCGAGGCGGCCCCGGTGCGGATCGCCGGTAGCGAGGCGGCGCGGATCGTCTACACGCTCCCGGCCGGTAACTTGACGGTCAAGGGCACGCAGTTCTACGTACCGACCTCGGACACGACCTGCACGGTCACGCTCAGCACCGACAAGGACGACAGGCAGCAGCTGTTCGACCAGATCGGTGAGACGATCCGCCCGCTGTGATCACGGCAGGCGGCTGGAGACGGGCCGTGGGGTCGGGAGGAAGACAGCCCCGATCTGCGGCACAATACCCGGCATGACCACTCCTCCGGCGCAACGTCCTCCCGGCACCGTGCTGGAAGCCGTGCTTGAGCGCATCACCTACGCCAACGAGGAAACCGGATACACCATCGCCAGGGTGGCCACCGAGCGCTCGGGCAGCGAGCTGCTGACCGTGGTCGGGCCGCTGCTGGGCGCCCAGCCCGGTGAGTCGCTGCGGCTGACAGGGCGGTGGACCTCCCATCCGCGCTACGGCAAGCAGTTCGAGGTGTGGTCCTACGCCACCGTGCTGCCCGCGACCGTCCAGGGCATCCAGCGCTATCTCGGCTCCGGGCTGATCAAGGGCATCGGGCCGAAGATGGCCGAGCGGATCGTGGACCACTTCGGCGTCGACACCCTCGAGATCATCGAGACCACCCCCGAGCGGCTGGTCGAGGTCCCCGGGCTCGGCCCCAAGCGGACCAAGATGATCGCCGCCGCCTGGGAGGAGCAGAAGGTCATCAAGGAAGTGATGATCTTCCTGCAGGGGGTCGGGGTGTCCACCTCCATCGCGGTGCGGATCTTCAAACAGTACGGCGACGCCTCGATCTCGGTCGTCAAGAGCGAGCCGTACCGGCTGGCCGACGACGTGTGGGGAATCGGCTTCAAGACCGCCGACACCATCGCCCAGGCCGTCGGCATCCCCCATGACAGCCCCGAGCGGGTCAAGGCGGGACTGCGCTACACCCTGTCCCAGGCCGCCGACGACGGCCACTGCTACCTGCCCGCGCCCAACCTCGTCGGCGACGCGGTGAAGATCCTGGAGGTCCCGGCCGAGCTGACCGTACAGTGCCTGGAGGAGCTCGTCGCCGAAGAGGGCGTGGTGCGCGAGGAGGTCCCGGTCGGCGACGGCACCGTTCCCGCCGTCTACCTGGTTCCCTTCCACCGCGCCGAGCTGTCTCTGGCGGGTTCGCTGCGCGGGTTGCTGCGCTCCGGGCACGACCGGCTGGGCGTCTTCGGGTCCGTCGACTGGGACGTGGCCCTCGCGTGGCTTCGCAAGCAGACCGGTGCCGAGCTCGCCGCCGAGCAGGCTCAGGCCGTACGGCTGGCGTTGACCGAGAAGGTGGCGGTGCTGACCGGCGGCCCCGGCTGCGGCAAGAGCTTCACCGTGCGTTCCATCGTCACCCTGGCCCGGGCCAAGAAGGCCAAGGTGATTCTGGCCGCGCCCACCGGCCGGGCGGCCAAGAGGCTCGCGGAGCTGACCGGTCACGAGGCCACCACCGTGCACCGGCTGCTGCAGCTGCGGCCGGGCGGGGACGCGACCTTCGACCGCGACAATCCCCTGGACGCCGACCTGGTGGTGGTGGACGAGGCCTCGATGCTGGATCTGCTGCTGGCCAACAAGCTGGTCAAGGCCGTCGCCCCGGGCACGCACCTGCTGTTCGTGGGGGATGTGGACCAGCTGCCCTCGGTGGGCGCGGGGGAGGTGCTGCGGGACCTGCTGGCCGCCGAGGAGGAGATCCCCCGGGTACGGCTGACACACATCTTCCGCCAGGCGCAGGAGTCGGGCGTGGTCACCAACGCCCACCGGGTCAACAACGGCCTGTCCCCGGCGCTGGAGGGGATGACCGACTTCTTCCTGTTCCCGTGCGAGGAGCCGGAGGAGATCGCGGCGCTGACCGTGGACGTGGTGACCAACCGGATCCCGCGCAAGTTCGGTCTCAATCCGCGCCGGGACGTCCAGGTGCTGGCGCCGATGCACCGGGGCGCGGCGGGGGCGGGCAACCTCAACATCGCGTTGCAGGAGTCGCTGACCCCCTCCCGGGAGAACATGCCCGAGCGCCGCTACGGAGGGCGGGTGTTCCGGGTCGGCGACAAGGTCACCCAGCTGCGCAACAACTACGAGAAGGGCGCGGCGGGGGTGTTCAACGGCACCGTGGGCCTGGTGGTCGACATCAAGCCCGACGATCACAAGCTGACCGTGCTGACCGACGAGGACGAGAACGTCGACTACGCCTTCGACGAGCTGGACGAGCTGGCCCACGCCTACGCGGTCTCCATCCACCGCTCCCAGGGCAGCGAATACCCGGCGGTGGTCATCCCGCTGGCGACCAGCGCGTGGATGATGCTGCAGCGCAACCTGCTCTACACCGCGATCACCCGGGCCAAGAAGCTCGTCGTCATCGTCGGCTCACGGCGGGCGCTGGCGCAGGCGGTGCGGACCCGGGGCGCCGGGCGCCGCCACACCAGCCTCACCCACCGGCTGCGCTCGCCGTGACCTCGCCGCTGAGCTCGCCTACAAGGTCGTCGAGGCCGAGCAGCCCGGCCAGGGCCTCGCGGCCGGGCTCGGTGACGCGAAGCGCGCGCCCGGAGCCGATCCTGCTGACCCACCCTCGTTCCAGGAGGGTCGCGCACAGCACGGCCCCGGCGGTGCCCGCCAGGTGATGGCGGCGTTCGGTCCAGTCCAGGCAGGGCCGGGCCAGGGGACGCTTGCCTGTGGCAGGCGGCAGCGTCGCCCGCAGCTCCGCCTCGAACCAGGCCAGCCCGTCGTCGCTGAGCGCGAAGCCGGTGTCCTGGCGCAGCAGCCCTCGCGTGGTGAGCGCGTCGGTGATCGTCACGCCGAGCCGCCCCGCCAGATGGTCGTAGCAGGTCCGGGCGGCCGCCATCGCCTTGGCGGCGCTGGCGGCGCGCAGCGTCGGCGGGCGGGCGTGGGCGCGGTCGGCGTGGGCGGTCATGTCCTCGATCAGCTGGGCCACCCGTGGTCCGGCGAGGCGCACGTAGCGGTGCCGCCCCTGGCGTTCCTCGGCCAGCAGCCCTCCCTCCACCAGCTGTGACAGGTGCTCGCTGGCCGTGGAGGCGGCGACCCCGGCGTGCTTGGCCAGCTCTCCGGCGGTCCAGGCCCGCCCGTCCAGCAGAGCCAGGCAGAATTGCGCGCGGGTGCTGTCGGCGAGCAGTCCGGCCAGCGTGGCCAGCGGAATCGGCGTCGTGGATGTCATCTGTCCATGATGGACCGCCGACACTTCGGCCGGCACCGAAGCGTCCCGCCTCTAGCGTTCACGGCATGACTTCCCAACCCCGGGTCGTGAGCCACCACGACGAGGTGCGCGCAATGCTGTCCGACCCCGATCTGACCGTCGTCCCCGCGCCCCGCCCTCCTTTCGCCCTGACCGTGGCCTGGCTGCGCGGCGCGGTCAGCCGTTTCGCCGACGGTCCCGTGCACGCCGCGCGCAGAGCCGCGGCGGTGGAGGTGCTCGCCGGTCTGGACACGCGGGTGCTGCGCGCCGAGGCGTTCCGGCTGGCGTCCTCACACCCTCGGGAGGCCGAGCTGGTCCCGGTGCAGGTGCTGGCCCTCGCGTTCGGTGTCCGCGCCGAGGACGTCCGGCGAGCGGCACGGGCGGTCGCGGCGATCGCGCCGGTCTATCTGCCTTCCCCGGCTTCACCCCTTCCGTCCGAGCAGGACATCGTGGCGGCCGATGAAAGCCTGGTACGGCTGTCGCGGCTGCTGGGCGACCCGGAGCCGGAGCGGCTGGCCGTACTGGCCGGGCTGCTCGCCCAGGCTTGCGACTCGACGGCCGGGCTGATTCGCAACGCGCTGGCGGCCGATGCCGCGCCCTGCCCGGTGGAGGATCTGCTGGCCGAGACGCTGCGGCACGATCCGCCCGTGCGGGTGCTGCGCCGTACCGCGGCGCGACCGGAGGCCGCGGGCGGTGGTGCGGTTCCGGGAGCGGAGCCGGGGGTCGTGGTGCTGGACGTGGCGGCGGCCAACCGGGATCCGGAGGTGTTCGACGATCCTGACCGTTTCCGGCCCGGTCGCGCTCAGGAACACCTGACTTTCGGGGCGGGGCTACGGCCCTGTCCGGGGCAAACGGTCGCGCTGGCGCTGGCGGCCGGAGTGGTGGAAGCGGTGAGAGGGTGATGTTCGAACGATTCACGGCCCTGCATCACGGGGAGAAGCCATTGCTGCTGCCGAACGCGTGGGATCACGCCTCGGCCGCGGCGCTGGCGGCGGCCGGGTTCGCGGCCGTGGGGACCACGAGCCTGGGAGTGGCGGCGGCTGCCGGCAAACCGGATGCCGAACAGGCGACACGGGCCGAGACCGTGGCCCTGGCCCACAGCATTGCGCGGCTCGGCATCCCGGTCACGGTCGACATCGAGGCAGGGTTCGGCGGTTCGCCCGGCGAGGTGGCCGAGCTGGCCGGGGAGCTGGCCGCCGCGGGGATCGCGGGGATCAACATCGAGGATGGGCGGGGCCACCACCTGGCGGAGACGGCCGAGCAGGTGGAGCTGGTCAGCGTGATCAAGCAGCGGGTTCCGGACCTGTTCGTCAACGCGCGCACCGATCCGTTCTGGCTGGGCGCTCCCGATGCCCTGGCCACCGCCGTACGGCGGGTGAAGGCGTATGCCGACGCGGGGGCCGACGGGGTGTTCGTGCCGGGCGCGACCGCCGAACGGGACCTGGAGACGCTGGTCGGCGCGACAGTGGTGCCGCTGAACGTGCTCATTCAGCCGGGGGTGCCGGTGGCGAGGCTGGCGGATCTGGGCGTACGGCGGATCAGCTACGGCTCGCTGCTGTTTCGGGCCGCGCTGCGGGCGGCCGTCACCACGGCGCTGGGGGTGGCCGACGGCGGCCCCGTCGCGGGCGACATTCCGTCCTACGAGCAAGTTGAGGTGCTCTGGCGTATCTGATGTCACAGCGGGTGACTACTCTGCCGCGTGGACCGGGGTCTCGTCAGGTCGCCGAGGCAGCAGGACGGCAGTAGGCACCGGGCGGGACTCCGTGCTCGCGTTCAGCCCCTCTTGCCGAGCCTTCGGGCAGCCAGCCACATCACGGCCACCGCGACCAGCACGCCCACGGCCGCTCCGGTGAGCAGGCCCAAGATGGTGTCGAGGCTGCCGTCGAAGTCGTCGAACTCTGCTTTGGTGACTCGTAGCAGCGGCACCGAGACCGTCGCCGTCAGCATCAGCACGGCGGCGATCAAAGCGTAGAACTTCGGGCTGAGGAAGATGTTGCGCCTCGGCGTTCGCGGCGGAGCGGCCAGCTCCGCGGCGGGCCCTACGCTGGCGGCCCTGGGCCGCTTGAAGTACTCGAAGCACACCCATCTGCCGCACGGCTCCCAGCCGTCGGGGGCGAGCAGGTCGAGCACGCTCTGGCGGCGGCCGGACGGAACCAGCTCCCTCCGATATTCCCACTGCTGAGGGCGCTCGGGGTCGCGGGTGCTGACGAACAGGCCCTTCACATCGACCCTGTCGACCTCCCAGCCCTGGGCGCCGTACTCGTTGAGCATCTTGACGTCGTGGAACAGGTCGGCGGTCCAGCACCAGGTGCGGGCGTCCGCGGCGGGCGGCGCCGGGGTGACGGCCAGTTCCCGGGCCAGCTCGGCCACCGGGCCGAACTCCTCCTCTGGATCGCCGCCGCTCTCGGCGAGGTAGCCGGCGAGGTCGTCGAGCGTGGCCCTGACCCGGTCGGCGGGCATGCCCGCCTCGGTCAGAACTACGGCGAGTTCGTCGAAGTAACCTCCGGCGGTCTCGTCAGCGTGGCCGCTCATCGGAGTTTCCCTTCGCGCGAACCCGCGGGCTGAGGTGCCTCGGCGAGACCCTTGGCCAGCACGGCGCGCACCGCCTCGTCGAAGCCCAGCCAGAGCCCACCCTGCTCGGCGAGCGTCTGCCTGCCCTGGTCGGTGAGCCGGTAGTAGCGGCGGCCAGGTCCGCGCTCGGTCACCCGGAACTCGGCGGTGACCAGCCCCGCCTCCTCCAGCCGGTTGAGCACCGGGTAGAGGGTGCCGCCCTTGATCTGGCCGAGGCCCGACGCGGCGAGGTCTTTGGCGATCTCGTAACCATAGTTCTCGCCAGCGGTCAGGCTGGCGAGAACCAGCAGGTCGAGCACGCCCTTGAGCCAGCTCGCGCGTCGGTCGCCCGTCATGCTGGCGATCCTATCTAGCCCGCGTGGCCGACTAGCTCACGTCGCGGCTGCGGGGTGAACACCAGGCCGCGAAGGTCGATCAGCGCGTGCAGCAGGATCGGCAGGAGCAGGCTGCCGCTCCTCAGGTAGAGCGAGGTCAGGCCGAAGCCGATCAGGGCGACCGCGAGCATGCCGCGCCAGCCCTGGTAGAGGTGGCCGACGACGAACACCGCCAGCGCGCCGAAGGCCGCGAGCTCCTTGCTCAGGCCGAGCGCGCCCGTGCCGACCGCGATGAGCAGGCCCCGGTAGATGATCTCCTCGGTGACGCCGGCGGTCACCGACAGGCCCGCGGCGTACCAGCGCTCGGCCGCGGTGCGCGGCAGCAGGTGGTGGACGGCCTGTTGGCCGGGGACGGATTTGCCCTTGGCGGCCAGCCACCGGAAGACCAGCACGCCCGCCGTGGCGGCGACCAGGAAGCCGACGATCGTGCCGAGCGTGTTGCTCAGCGGCTCCTTGATCACCAGGCCGATGCTCGCGGCGTCGAGGCTCGGTTCCACGGCGACGATGAGCAGTGCCGCGGCGGCCAGCACCCACAGTTCGCCGCTCCAGAGCATGAACATCCGGCGATAGGCCGTGGGGTCTTGGTCGCGGATGCGGGCCAGCCGGTCGTATGTGCGCTTGCCGATCAGGGGGGCGGCGACGGCCAGGTAGCCGACGAGAACGACCACCAGGACGAGCGACAAGGGGGTGAATGACATGGAAGCCTCCATGGGTGCTCTGCTACCTAAACCGTAGAACAACCTAGTTAGGTATGCAATCTAGATTGCGGTGAGAGCATGTGGGACGGCTCCGGGCTGCCCCCTTCGACCCCAGCCACATGGCCGGACGCCGGGGCTGGAGGATCGGGCTAGTCCTTCGAGCGGTGGAAGAGACGGGCGCCGCCGAACAGGCAGAGGGCCGCCGTGGCCAGGGTGACGGCGACACCGACGGCGACGACGCCGTTGGTGTAATGGCCCAGGAACACCTGGCGTACGGCGTCGACCGTGTAGCGGAACGGGACGACCAGGGAGGCGCCGTTCAGCCAGCCGGGGGCGAGACTCATCGGGAGCAGCAGGCCGGACAGCAGCATGAGCGGCATCCCGGCCGTGTTGGCGATGGCGGCGAACTCCGGTGGCGTCGCGATGTTCATGGCCAGCCCATAGGAGAGGGCGGACAGGGCCGCCGCGAGCGCGGCGATGAACAGCAGGCCGATCAGGATCCCGGTGAGCGGGGCACGCAGTCCGAAGGCGACGCCGAGAAGAATGAGCAGGACGGACTGCGCCAGAAGCTGGACCACATCGCGCAGGACACGGCCGAGCAGCATCGCCAGGGGGTGCACCGGGGTGACCCGCATACGGTCGATGACGCCGAGGTTGCGGTCCATCAGCAGGCCGAGCCCCACGAAGGAACCGCCGAGCAGGGCGAGCTGAACGAGTACGCCAGGCACCAGGGCCTGCCAGGAGGAGCCGTCCAGGCCCAGGTCGAGCCTGGTCAGAAGCGGCCCGAAAAGCGCCAGGAAGAGCAGTGGCTGGAGCATGCCGAACAGGAGATTGGTCTTCGAGCGAAGCGTCGCGCGCAGGTACCGGGCGAAGATGACACCGGTGTCGGTGAGCAGAGTCATGGGAGATCCAGAAGGTCAGATGGCGATGGGCTCGCCGGCCGTGGTCCGGCCGGTGATGGCGAGGAAGGCGTCCTGGAGGCTGGCGGCGGGATCGCCCGCATGGCGGTTCTTGAGGTCGGTGGGGGAGCCCTCGGCGACGACCGTCCCGGCGTCCACGACGACGATGCGGTCGGCGAGCGCGTCGGCCTCGTCCAGGTAGTGCGTGGTGAGGAACACCGTGGTGCCGAACTCGGCGCGGATGTGCCGGACCAGGTTCCACAGCTCGGCGCGGCTGCCGGGGTCGAGCCCGGTGGTCGGCTCGTCGAGGAAGAGCACCTCGGGCCGGTTGACCAGGCCGAGGGCGATCTCGAGCCGACGGCGCTGGCCGCCGGAGAGCGCGACGGTGGGACGGTCCATCAGGTCTGCCAGCGCGAGGTCGCGGGCCAGTTCCTCGGCGCGCTCGCGCGCCTCGGTCTTGGACAGCCGGTGCAGCCGCCCCTGCGTGATCAACTCTTCGCGCACCCCGCAGGCGGGATCCAGGCCGCCGGACTGGGCGACGTAGCCGATCCGCCGGCGTACGGCGAGCGGGTCGCGGAGCAGGTCATGTCCGGCGATCTCCGCTCGGCCGCCGGTGGGCGGCAGGAGGGTGACGAGCATGCGCATGGTCGTGGTTTTCCCGGCCCCGTTCGGTCCGAGGAAGCCGAGGATCTCGCCGCGATCGACGGTCAGGTCGATACCTCGGACCGCGTGCACCGGACCGCCCCTGAGATGGAACGTCCGGGTGAGCCCCTGGGTGCGGATGACTGGTGAAGACATACTGCGGATAAAAACACAATGCACTGCAAAATTGCAATCCACTTAAAATTTGCTGTTCGGTTAGACTTTTGGCCATGACAGAGGGGCTGAGGGAACGCAAGAAGCGGCAGACGCGGCGGCGCATCTCCGAGGTGGCCACCGGCCTGTTCGTGGAGCGGGGCTTCGAGCACGTCACGATCGCCGAGGTCGCCGAGGCGGCCGAGGTGTCCGTGAACACCGTCTACAACTACTTCCAGGCGAAGGAGGACCTGGTCCTGCCGCCGGAGGAGGCGTCGCCACGGCGGCTGGCCGACATCGTGCGGCACCGCCCGCCCGGAGAGTCCGCCGCACGGGCGGTGCTGGCCCACCTGCGTGACGAGGTGCACCGCCGCGACCGCAAGCTGGGGCTGACCGAGGGCTTCGGCCGGGTCTTCGAGATGATGCGGGCCGCCCCCACGCTCACCGCCCGGCTGGGGGACCTCGGCCAGCAGATGACCGACGCGCTCGCCGTCGAACTCGCCGAGGAGACCGGGGCCGCGCCGGACGACCCGCTGCCCCGCGTGGTGGCCTTTCAGCTCGGCTGCTTTCACTCGCTGATCTACGGCGAGATCGGCAAGCGCACCGCGGCGGGGGAGAGTCCCGAGGCGATCGCCGAGGCCGTGCTGGAGCTCCTCGATGTCGTCGAGGACCTGCTCGGCGAACGTGTCCTCACCTATGCTGTCCGAGAGGGCCGGCCGAGTTCAGGGTGACGACTCGGGCAAGTTCGCCGGGCTCAGCGCCCTCCTGATGACGAGCAAGCCGCCCGCTTATGGCGCATCTCTCGCCCGCGTGCCTGGAAGCCGCCGCGCCCGCCGACATAGGCGCCGTCCTGGGCCGGACGCTGCGCATGCCGGACGCTGCGCATGCTGCACGAGTTGCCCATCGCCGAGCGCCCCTTCGACGGCCGGCTGCCGGCGGTCCTCGAACGTGCCGGCGCCAACGTCCGCGACGGCCTCTCAGAGATGGCCGAGGATCTCGGACAGGGAGGAGATCACGTTGGTGGCGCCCGCGCCGATGAGCCGCTCCGCCGGTGTCAGGGCGGTGTAGCCGAGCACGTCCATGCCTGCCGCGCGGGCGGCCAGGATCCCGTTGGGACTGTCCTCGACCACCAGGCAGTCGCGCGGGGTGACGCCGAGCGTCGCCGCGGCGTGCAGGAAGACGTCGGGCGCCGGCTTGCCCGTGCCTCCGACGTCCTCGGCGCTGAAGACCACGTCGCGGGGGAGCAGGCCGCTCAGCCCCGCCCGGTCGAGGGCGAGTTCGATCCACGCGTGGTCGGAGGAGGAGGCGAGGCAGTAGCGGATACCGCGACGGCGTAACTCGGCCAGGACCTCGGCGGCACCCGGCGTGGCGGCCAGGCCCTGCCGGAAGGCGGCGAAGACGCGCTCGTGGCACCGAGTGGCGAAGTCGTCCGGCAGGCTGCCCCCGTACCGTTCGGCGATCACCCGGTGCACATTGCGCCCGGCGTTTCCCAGGAAGTGGTGCAAGGACTCGTCCAGGGTCGTCGGATACCCCAGCTCGGTGAGGTAGCCGGACATCACCCGATGTGCCGTGGGCTCGCTGTCCACCAGCACCCCGTCGTTGTCGAAGATCACCAAGCTATACGACATTGCGGTAATGGGTGGTCAAGCGCATGTCGTCCAGGACGTGGAAGGCGAGCGCGGGTGGCTGGTCCAGGTGAACGATGTCCTTGGGGTGGGCGCGGTCCTCCCAGGGCAGACGAAGCGTGGACACCACACCGGGTGCCACCAGCAGGGGACGCCCGGCGAAGGTGGTGACCGCCGCCGTGTGCGCGTGCCCGGACAGGAAGGCCACGATGTTGTCGTGGCGGTCCGCGAGTGCCGCCACCCGTTCGGCCCCGAACTGGCGGATGCCGTCGATGAAGGGCTCGTGCAGCAGGGCAGGCGGGTGATGGAACCCGACCAGCACCGGCGTCGTGCTCGGAGTGCGGGCGAGCAGGTCCGCCAGCCACGCCGTGGTCGCCTCCTCCAGAAGGCCCTCGTCCTTGCCCGGCACCGAGGAGTCGCAGAGCGCGACGACGGCGTCGCCGGCGCGGAGTGACTGGTTGATCGGCGTGGTCGACGGCGCTTCCCCGAGCAGGTGCTCGCGGAACGCGGCGCGGTCGTCGTGGTTGCCCGGGCACATCAGGACCGGGTGCCGGGAGACGAACAGCTCGCGGGCGAGTTCGTACTCGGCGGGCGAGCCGTGGTCGGCGATGTCCCCGGTGATCAGGATCGCGTCCAGGTCGTAGGGGAGGTTTTCGAGGTATCGCATGACGGCTGCCGTGCGCTCGATGCTGCGGTCACCGTCGTCGATGTGCGTGTCGCTGAGGTGGGCGATCACCATCAATATGGGCGTCCCTTCGGGATGGAACAGGAGGGACGTCGCCCGTCCGGGCTGACGTGCTCAGAGTCTAGAGAGGAACCGGATCATGGATAAGATCCAGTTCTATGCCGTTTTCTTGGGCCAGTTCGGGGATCGACCTCTACCTCCGCATCGAACCCGGCACCAAGCGGCGGGCCGGTCTGGAGTCCGCCCTGCGCTCGGCCATCCGGGAGGGGCGACTGCCCGCGAGGACGCCCATGCCGTCCACCCGAGAGCTGGCCCGTGAACTCGGCCTCTCACGCGGCACCGTCACCGCCGCCTATGACCAGCTGGTCGCGGAGGGTTTCCTGGTCACCCGCCCAGGCTCCGGCACCACGGTGGCCGAGCTGCCGGTGCGCTCCGCCCCGGCCGCCGCGCAGCCCGCCCCCACGCCACCGCCTGCCCGCTACGACCTTCGTCCCGGACAGCCGGACGTCAGCGTCTTCCCGACCCGCGCCTGGCTCGCGTCCACCCGCCGGGTCCTCACCGGCGCCCAGCCGGAGGTCTTCGCGGCCGGAGACCCGCAGGGCCGCATCGAACTCCGCCGCGCGCTGGCCGACTATCTCGGCCGCACTCGCGGCGTGATCGCCCCACCCGATCGCATCGTGATCACCTCCGGCTACTACCAGAGCGTGGGGTTGCTCGCCGCCGTGCTGGGCGCGCGCGACGCCAGGACGGTGGCCGTCGAAGACCCCGGCCACAACCACTTCAGGAACGTCATCCATCGCGCCGGGCTCACCACCGTCGCCCTGCCGGTCGATGCGCACGGCGCCCGCGTCGAGACGTTGGCGCCGGACGCCTCGGCGGTGTTCCTCACCCCCGCCCATCACTACCCGACAGGCGTCCCCCTGCATTCCAGCCGCCGTCAGGCCCTGTGCGCGTGGGCCCGCGACACCGGCGGCCTGCTCGTCGAGGACGACTACGACGGCGAGTTCCGCTACGACCGGCAGCCCATCGGCGCTCTGCAGGGACTGGCCCCCGGCCACACCGTCTACTGCGGCACCGCCTCCAAGACCCTCGGCCCCGCGCTGCGGCTGGCCTGGATGGTCCTGCCGCCTCATCTGCTCCAGGAGGTCGTCCTGGCCAAGCAGGAGGCCGACCAGTACACCGAGACCCTCAACCAGCTGGTCCTGGCCGACCTGATCACCACTTATGCCTATGACCGTCACATCCGCGCCACCCGGCTGCGCTACGGGCGCCGCCGCACGCTTCTGCTCGACCGCATCGCCATGATCGCGGGGCTCACCGCCCACGGTGTTCCCGCGGGGCTGCACACCCTCGTCACCATCCCCGCCGCCGGCCCGACCGAGCGGGAACTCCTGGACCACTGCGCCGGGCACGGCATCGCGCTGCGCGGTCTCGCCGAACTCCACCATGATCCCGCCGGATCCCCGGAGGGCCTCCTGATCGGCTTCGCGGCGCCGCCGGAGCGCGCGTACCCGGCCGCCCTTAACGCCCTGTCCGTGGCTCTGGCCTCAGCGCTGTCCTCCTAGCGGACGTGTCCGCCACCTGGCGGACCGTCTTGACGTACGGCACCCCGTTCAACTCCCGGCGACCGCCGAGGCCCCCGCAGCGGCAGGCGTTCGCGATGCCAATCGGTCTATACATAGTCTCCAGGAAACTAATATGCTGGAGACTATGAGCGAGTATCACCGTTCCCCGCTGGCTCTGGCCGTACTGGCGCTGCTCACCAGTGAGCCCATGCACCCGTATCGCATGCAGCAGGTCATCAAGCAGTGGGGCAAAGACCAGGTCATCAACGTCGGCTCCCGGGCGACGCTGTACAAGACCATCGACCGGCTGGTCAGAGAAGGACTGATCGTGGTCCATGAGACCGAGCGCGAGCGGCTGCGCCCCGAGCGAACCGTGTACGCGCTGTCGGACACCGGCCGCGAGGTCTCCCGCCAGTGGTTGAGGGAGATGCTGTCCTCTCCCAAGCGCGAGTTCCCAGAGTTCCCCGCTGCAGTCTCACTGCTGCCGCTGCTCGACCCCGGCGAGGTCCAGGCCGAGCTGGAGAAGCGCCACGCGCACCTGACGGCGGCGGTGGCCCGCATGGACGAGGAACTCGCCGCCTACACGGGAGAGGGCCTGCCGCGCGTGGCCCTGGTCGAACAGGAATACCTGCGGGCCATGACCGCAACCGAGCGGGACTGGGTGGGCGCACTCGTCGATGACCTGCGCACGGGACGTCTGCGCTGGTCCCAGCAAGAACTGCGGGAACGCATGGAAGAAGGATCATCGTGAAAGTAATCGTCATCGGGGCCGGAACCGGCGGGCTGTGCCTGGCGCACGGACTCAAGCAGTCGGGCATCGACGTCGCCGTGTACGAGCGCGACCGCACGAGACGGGACGGCCTGCAGGGCTATCGCGTCGGCATCGATCCGGACGGCAACCGGGCACTGCACGCGTGCCTGCCCAAAGATCTTTTCGACACCTTCGTCGCCACCTGCGCTCGCGCCCCACGCTACGGCAACATGTTGACCGAGCGGCTCACCGAGATGCTCTCGCTTGACAGCGGCCCGGTCAGCACCGACCCCCTGAAGAGCGAGAAGTCGGTCAGCCGGATGACCATGCGGCAGGTGCTGCTGACCGGCATGGAAGACGTGGTGCACTTCGGCAAGGTCTTCACCCGATACACCCACGAGGACGACGGCACGGTCACGGCGCACTTCGAGGACGGCACCACGGCCACCGGTGACCTGCTCGTCGCGGCCGACGGCTCCAACTCCCGGGTGCGGCGGCAGTATCTCCCGCACGCCAGGCTGGAGGACTCGGGCCTGGTAGGCGTCACGGGCAAGCTCCTGCTGACGGAGGAGACCAGGAGACTGCTCCCGCCAAAGGTCATCGAGGGCGTCTCCATGGTCTTCGCGCCCGGCGGATACAACTGCGTCCTGCACGTCATGGAGTTCAAGTGGGACCACGCGGGCGAGTTGAAGAACGGCATCGGCGGCGACGACGCCGAGCTGCTGGCCGCCTGGCCGGGGCTGAACTTCGACAACACCCGCGACTACATCATGTGGGGCTTCGCCGGGGCGACGCGCAACCTTCCGGCTGACGTGCTGAGCAGGAAAGGCCCCGAGCTGCACCGGATGGTGACGGAGCTGACCGGTCGCTGGCATCCCAACCTGCGCAAGCTGTTCGCGATGACCGATCCCACGACGTGCTTCCCACTCTCCATCCGGACCTCCGTGCCGATCCCGCAGTGGGAGACCAGCAACGTCACCCTTCTCGGCGACGCCATCCACACCATGACCCCGGGACGTGGAGTGGGCGCCAACACCGCGCTGCGCGACGCCGCCCTCCTGCGCCGCAACCTCGTGGCCGTCCGTGACGGCGAGAAGGGCTTGCTGGAGGCCGTCCGCGGCTACGAGACAAAGATGATCGAGTACGGCTTCGACGCCGTCGTGAAGTCCCGGCAGCAGATGAGCGGCGACGACCCGATCCACCGGCCGGTGCTCGGCCGGCTCATGCTGGCCGTGATGCGCACGGGCATGCGCGTCGTGAACCATCTGCCGCCGGTGAAGCGGCGCATGGCCGAGGCTCAGGCACGCTATCGGGGCGCCGACCGCGACGACTTCTAGCGCCGCACCAGGCCAGGCGTGAGAGAAGCGGACGGTGCCGCTCCTTCATGGATCGGCGTCTTGACTAAATTAATGAGCGCTTATTAAATATTGGCATGAGATCAGGAAGCACCGCCGATCCGTCACCTCGGCGGCGCGGCCGGCCGCCGAAGAGCGAAGGCGCGGCCACCAGCGAGCGGCTGCTGGAGGCGGCGCTGGAGCTGTTCGCCCGGCAGGGCTATGCCGCGACGACGATCAGGCAGATCGCCGAGGCCGTAGGGGTCCGCGACAGCGCGATATACGCCCACTTCTCCGGCAAGCAGGGAATCTACGACGCGCTGTTCGCGGAGGCGGGGCCGCCGTCGCTGGACGCCCTGCACATCGACGAGGAGGCGCTGGTGGCGGCCGGGCCGCACCAGGCGGTGCCGAATCTGGTGAAGCACGTCTTCGGTCGATGGTCGAGCCGGCGCGTGCGCCTGTTCGCCGAGGTGCTGCTACGCGAAGGGACCGGCGCGGACGGGCTCGGCGGCCTGGCCCGGGCCATCGAGGACGCGCGGGACCGGCTGGAAGGGCCGTTCCAGCGGTGGCAGGCCGCGGGCCTGGTCCGCTCCGACGTGCCCGCTCGTCAGCTGGTGTGGGAGCTGTTCGCCCCGCTGCAGGTGCCCAGGTTCGTGTTCCTGCGGCCGGAAGCCACCGACGCCGACATCGCCGCGGCCCATCAGTGGGTCGACGACCACGTGTCGTTCTTCCTGATCTGCGTCACCTCAACCGGAAAGGATTGATGATGCTACCCGTCATACACGAAATGACCGAGCGGCCACCAGGCTACATCGCCCCCAACCTCAGCCCGGTCGGCCTGGAGCTCTACCCCGACCAGCTCGCCGACGGGGTGTACGCGCTGATGGCCAACCAGATGCCCAAGGACAACAACGGCCTGGTCATCGGGGAGAAGGCGGCCCTGGTGATCGACTCGGGCGTCACCCCTGGAGTCGGCCGGCATATCCAGGACGTGGCCGCGAACCTCACCGACAAACCGATCCGCTACCTGGCCAACACCACCTACCACGGCGACCACACCTTCGGGAACACGGCCTTCGCCGACGACGTCACGATTTTCTCGTCGCGGATCAACAAGGCCGCCATGACCGACCTGGCCGGCGAGAAGCGCATCCGTACCGACAGCATGTACGGCGACGGCCATGTCCTGGACGAGGTCGTCGCATGGCGCACCCCCGACGTGGTGTTCGACCGATTCTGCGAGATCGACCTGGGCGGACGCGTCGTGCAGCTGTGGCACTTCGGCCCGGGCAACGGCTCGGGCGACACGGTCGTCTACGTTCCTGACGCCAAGGTCGCCTGGACGGGAAACCTCCTGGGACCGGCGGGCACCACGCCGATGCTCCTGGTCGGCGACCCGCTCGCCTACGGCCGCACGCTCCGGGCCATGAAGGCGAGCCTTGCGCTCGACACCGTCATCCCCGGCCACGGCTTCCGCGCCGAGGCAGAGCCCGCGATCAGCTGGCTGGTCACCTACCTGGAACGACTGGCCGGCGCCGTGAGCACCCGGATCGAGGAGGGCGAGCCGGTCGAGCGCATGCTGGAGGAAATCCCGCTGCGAGACGCGCTGGAGATCCCGCCGGGCTTCCCCGGCGCTGACCAGGTCATCGCCCTGCAGCGTTCCCTGCACCGGTTGAACATCCTGCTCACCCACCGGTGGTTGCAGGGCGTCGCGCGATAGCTGAAGGCGTTGGTAGGAAACGCGGCGCCGGCCCAGTGGATTCGACCCGCCGCAGGACGCAGCACGGGCCCGTACCAGGGTACGGCCGGGCGGAATGGCGCTGTCACGCCGGCGAACGCCGAACTCGTCGCGGGGAAACCGTCACGCCCCCTGGCATGTGTACGAGTTCAGCTTGATCGTCTCATCCGAAGAGAACGAGACCCATTTCTGCGTGTGGTTGCTGTGCTCCGGGATGATCCGTCCACGGTGTAGCTGACTGAGCAGCGGTATGGAACCGCGAACCTGCCCCAGCTGAACACCGGCCCGGCCCGGTCTCCCTGCGCCCACGTCCTCGATGCCCTGACCAAACCCGGGGCCCTGATACGATCTCCATCATCATTCAGGCCTTCTTGGTTCGGATTCCATCCGCCAAGGAGGCTTTTTCGTGCCCGTGGTCGCCGCGCCCCCGATGCGGGTGGGCCCCTCTGCCGAGGCTGCGGTCCTGATCGGCGACCTGGGCATGCGATCCACGCCATCCGCCTTTCTCGCCGAGGAGATTCATGCCAGACATACGTGTACACCTCACACAAGGTGCCGATCGCCTCATGGCGGAGCGTCTTCGGTTGATGTCCTGCCATGACCTGTCCGAATTCCGCACGGAGCGTGGCAGATCATGACCCCGCACACCAGCACCGCGGCGGCCGCGGGCACCTGGAAGCTCGGCGACCTGACGGTCAATCGCGTCGGGTTCGGCGCGATGCGCCTCACGGGCAGTGCCGCTTTCGACCTGGGCACGCCGAGCAACCGCGAACGGGCGATCAGCGTGCTCCGGCGCGCGGTCGAGCTGGGCGTCAATCACATCGACACGGCCTCTTTCTACTTCTCGTCGCTGCGTTCGGCCAACGAGCTGATCAACCGGGCGCTGGCGCCGTACCCGGACGACCTGGTCATCGCCACCAAGGTCTGGCCGGGACGGGACCCGTCAGGGGAGTGGTGGTGGGCCACGCCGGAGCAGTTGCGCGGCCAGGTCGAGGAGAACCTGCGCCAGTTGGGCCGTGACCACCTGGACGTTGTGAACCTGCGCATCCCGCCAAGCCGGAAAAACGGCTCGATTGCCGAGCATTTCGGCGTACTGGCCGACCTGCGCGACACCGGGCTCATACGCCACCTGGGGATATCCAATGCCACGCCCGAGCATCTGGCCGAGGCTCAGGCCATCGCGCCGGTGGTCTGCGTGCAGAACTCCTACGGTGTCGGCGCGTCAGCCAGGCAGCAGGAGTTCCTGAGGACCTGCGGCGAGCAGGCCGTCGCCTTTGTGCCGTTCTTTGCGATCGCCGGTGCCGGGGGCGAGGCAGGTGCGAGCGCGACCGACAGCGAAACAGTGCTCGCCGTCGCACGCGCACACGATGTGACGCCTGCGCAGGTCCGGCTGGCGTGGACCCTCGGCCAGGGGCCGCATGTGCTGGCCATCCCCGGCACCGGCAACCCGGATCACCTGGTTGCCAACGTGGCCGCGGGCGTACTGCGGCTCTCAGATGACGAAATGGCACGCCTTTCGTCTCTTCATCAGGACAGCGAGTAGGGCAGATGCCGGCCGGAGACGTTTCCACCGCTCCCGGTCACCGGCCGGCATCTGCACCCCCAACCGACGCCGGGGGCTTGTGGCGCGACCACGCGGCCGGGGCCTGAGACAGCGCTCACATCTTCGTGATGGTGTCGAACTTCTCGCCCGCGTTCAGGCGCTGAATGAGATCCGGCACGGCGTGCGGTCCGCCGTTCGCCGTCACCCATCCGCTCACCCGGCACGCCGCCTTGGCATAGGTCCGTTTGTCGGCGCCGGCCGCCCGCAGCCAGGCGTCCAAAGTCACCGGAAGAGCCTCCTCCGTGCTCACCACACAGCGGTCAGGCGCCGTCTCCGGTGCGAGGTAGCGCGGATCGCCGGAGACCAGGACGGCCAGGCCCTCGTCGAACCACTGCGGCACCTCGTCGCCCCCTGAGTCCAGGCGGGCGTGCAGTTCGACGTGCGACATCTCGTGGGAGGCGATGACCGGGTCCAGGCCGCCGGGCGACAGCATCACCGCGTGGTTCAGCACGGCGATGCCTCGTTCCCCGCCTCCGCCGATCCACCGGTAACAGCCGCCGGTGAGGCAGGCGAGGATGCGGGGAGAGGTCTTTCTGCCGCCGTAGAAGTCGCGGACACGCCGGTTCGCCTCCTCCACCACCGAGATGACCTGCCGTCTCTGTGATGCCGTCAGGCCCGGTTCCGCATAGACGTCCGGAGCCAGCCGCTCCAGCCCGTAACACGCGGGGCAGGTCGTGGCGGCGACCGAGGGAAAGGCCACCGCCACGACGGTGACCGCTGCCACCGGCAGAGCCACGAGCACGGCGAGCAGCCACATCCGGGCCCGCCGGGACCTGCCCCCACCTCGGCCCGCCCACCGCCGCTTCGAGGCCATCTTCGCTTCCTTTCTCGATCTGCCGCCCCACCTGGAAGGACAACCAGCCGACCGCGAGAGTGCCCACGTGGCGTTTGACCGGCTCTCTCACGTCGATCACGGGCAGGAGCCTCGCACAGGACATGCTCACGGCGCATCGGACCGGAGTCTGACCTCCCGTGGTCTGAGGCCGGGGCACCCCACGGCCGGACAATGTCGGCGGCATGAACCGGGTCCAGCGGCCCTGATCGCGATAGCAGCCGCGGGCGCGGATTGGGGGAACGCGGGCACGTCATCCCGGGGATCACGCGCCCGCCCTTCACAATCGGCGGCCCTCGCCCAGCCGGGAAGTTCACCGGCAGGGCCGTACCCGGAAAGCGGGAAAGGCCGACGCGGGTGCGGCGAAGAGAGGGCGACAGCCAACCGCAGGAGGATGACCAAACGTGACGACCGAGACACGCGGGCAAGCGGGCGACGATGAGCTCGTCGCCGGCTTCCGGCTGGACGCGGAGGAGTTCACGGCCGTCTACGACCGTTACTTCCGCGACGTATACCTGTATGCGGCCGGCCGACTGGATACCCAGGCCGGGGAGGACATCGCGGCGGAGACCTTCTGCCTGGCCTTCCGCGATCGCGAGCGCTTTGATACCGCTCGCGGAGGGCTGCGGCCGTGGCTGTTCGGCATCGCCACGAACCTGATCGCCCGCCACCGGCGCAAAGAGGCACGTCACTACCGGGCGCTGGCCAAGGCAGGTCTTGAGCCATCTGTCGGCAGCCACGAGGCTCGCGTGGTCGACTCGGTGGCCGCCCAGCACATGAGACCTGGTCTGGCGAGGGCGTTGGCCGCGCTCAACAGGGGTGAGCGTGACGTCGTGCTGCTGGTCAGCCTGGCCGACCTGACGCACCACGAAGTCGCCGAAGCGCTCGGTATCTCCTACGGCACTGTCGGCTCCCGGCTCAGCCGCGCCCGCAAGAAGATCCACAAGACGATGGCCCAGGAGGACAATCATGGATGACCTGCACGAGATTCGGGCATTGCTCGCCAAGCCGGACCCGTCGCCCGACGTGGTCGCCCGGCGCCGGCAGGAGCTTCGCCACAGCATGCGCCGCCGTACCCCCAGGGTCGGACTTCGATGGGTGTTGGTACCCGCGGCCGCCGCGGCCGTCGCAGCCGCTCTGGTGATCGTTCCCGGCCACGTCGGGAACTCCCCCTCGGCCTCTGGCGCGCGAGACGTCCTCCTCGTCGCGGCCACCACTGCGGAACGCGCCCCCGAGGGGGCAGGGACGTACTGGCACATCACCATCACCCAGGAGGGTAAGCCGCAGCAGGAGTACTGGTACAAGAAAGACGGTCAGTTCTGGCTGAAGGGGGAAGGGCTCAAGGGCGAAGGCAAGCTGACACAGTTCGCCGACAAGCCCCAGCCGTTCGCGATAGGACCTCTGCAGATGACCTTCGAGGCGCTGCGGCAGCTCCCCACCGACGAGAACGGCCTGTACGAGAAGCTGAAGTCGGCGGTCGCGGACGGCGATCTGCGCACCAGCGCCGGCAGGCTGAGCGATGAACAGCAGGAAGGCGCCACCATGGAAACCCTCCTGTCACTGATCAGCGAGGCCCCGGTCTCACCCGAGGTTCGCGCCGCCGCCTATCGGGCACTCGCCGCCCGACCCGGTGTCCAGGACCTCGGCGATGCCGACGGCGGACGGCGGCTCCAGGTGCCGGTGCTCGACGGTCAGGAAACGCTCACCATCGACCCGGAGACCGGACAGCTCCGGAACACCTCCGTCTGGGCGCCGCTCACCGGAGGCACCGCGCACTCCAGCGGTCCCGTCACGATCGCCACCGAGTGGACCGACCAACTGCCCGACTGACCCGCCGGCCCTGGCCGGGGCTCCGGTGCCGGCACCTACACCGTGGACCGCCTTCTGGTGTAGGTGCCGCTGCATCTGTCCCACAGGGCTGACCGGATAGGCGATATCGAGTTCGATGAGTGCCTCACGCCAGCCGGCAGTGCGTTGCCCCTCGATGGGGCGTGCAGAGCTGGAGGTATCACCTGCCCTCTGGCCGCAACCAGTCAGAGGGCATCGGCCCAGCTGCGCGGGTGGGCGGTGTGTCAGGTGGTGATGGTGGCGACGGGTTCGAGGCCGTAGGTTCGGGCGTAGCCGTTCTCGGTGCCGACCAGGAGGTCGATGACCTCGAAGTAGCGGTCCCAGAACGGGGTTTCGCGCAGTGCGTCGATGAGGAGCTGGTAGGCGTGGTGGTCTTCGGCTTCCCACACCCAGACGTCGGTGACGCGCGCGGAGTAGAACTCCGTGTCGTAGAAGCGTGACCGGACGCCGGCGGTCTTGGCCTCGATGGCCGGCAGGACCTGGGTGGTGAAGGCGTCCACGCGTTCCTGGACGGTCAGGGCGAGCCACTCGGGTGTGGTCTTGACCAGTATGAACGCCGTGACCGGCGGTTCGGTCTTTTCAGGCGGTTCGGTTTTTTCAGCGGGCATCAGGGTGCCTCCAAAGTGGCAGGTGGCCGGTTCGCCGGGCTCTATGTGTTCCGGCGCTGGGTGCCGGACTTCAGGAGAGGACGGCGGGCTTGAGGGTCTGGGCGCACCACTGCTCGAAGCTGGTGGGGGAGGCGGTGTCCGGGGTGCGGGCGATGCCGGCGTCGAGGCCCTCGTCCTTGGCCCGCTTCATGTCGACCATGCCCTGGACGAATGCCTCGTTGAGGCCGTGGCCGACGAGGGTGGTGTACAGCTCGTCGAGCGGCTGGCGTTCGTAGCGGACGGGGAGACCGAGCTGTTCGGTCATGATGCGGGCCAGGTCGTTGGGGGACAGGTCCTGCGGCCCGAGGACCGGGACACTGCCGGTGCCGGTCCACGAGCGGTCCAGCAGCAGGCCGGCGGCGACGGCCGCGATGTCGGCGACAGCGACGAAGGGGGCCTTTCGGTCGGCGTCGGCGGAGTCGGTGAAGACGCCCTTCTCGCGGATCGAGTCGGTCTCCTCCAGGAGGTTCTCGAAGAAGGACGCGCTGGCCAGGGCCCGGTAGGCGACGCCGGCGTCGGCGATGAGGTCGTCCATGGCGAGGGAGGCGGTGACGAGGCCGGCCCGGTCGGCGAGCGGGGTGCCGCGGCCGAGCGCGGAGACGCCGACGACATGGCCAACGCCGTGGGCGGCGAGCGCGTTGACGGCGGGGCGGGTGAAACCGCTGTAGGCGTCCTGCGGGGTCAGGGAGGCGTCCGGGGGGACGAGCCAGAAGACGGCGTCCGCACCCTCGAAGGCCCGGTCGAGGACCTCGGCTTCTGCGTGCGAGCCGGTGACCACCTCGACGCGTCCGCGCGCCGCGTCCGGAAGCCGGGCGGGATCGCGCACGATCACGCGCAGTTCCTCGCCTGCGGCGGGGGCGGACTCCAGGAGCCGGGAGAGCAGGTGACGGCCGATGTTCCCGGTGGGAGCAGTAATGACGATCATGAAAACCTCGTAGGTCGTGCTGGTTCGGTACGCCCCTCATCCTGCTGAGGATCTCCGTGCTGCCACAATGGGAACTTCAGCACGGAATCATTGACTGAAATGGAATAATGCTGGTGAGCAGCCCGGATCCGGTCATCGACGCCAACCTCGCCATCGCGCTGGATGCTCTGCTGGCCGAGCACAGCGTGACCCGCGCCGCCGCACGTCTGCAGACCTCGCCCGCCGCCATGAGCCGCACCCTCGCCCGTCTGCGCCGCATCCTCCAGGACCCCCTCCTCGTCCGGGCCGGACAGACCATGGTTCCCACCCCACGCGCCCAAGCCCTGCGCGAGGAGGCCGCCACAGTGGTACGCAGCCTCGGAGCGCTGCTCAGCCCTGGCGCAAGCGTCGACCCCGCCAGCCTCCGCAACACCTTCACCCTCCAAGCCGCCGACCTGGTCGGCGCGGCACTGGCCCCCGGACTGCTACAACTGGCCCAGCGGGAGGCGCCGGGGGTCTCGTTCCGGATCCGGGCCGAAGAACTGGAGGCCGGACCCGCCCTGCGCGACGGCCGGATCGACCTGGAGATCGGATCCATCGACCACGTGGACCCCGAAACCCAGATCGAAGAACTGGTCAGTCTCCGAATGGTGGCGGCCGTCCGGCCCGGCCATCCGCTCACCGAAGGGCCATTGACCCCAGCCCGGCTTGCTGCCGCCCAACACGTCGCGGTCAGCCGCCGCGGCCGGTTCACCGGCCCCCTCGACACCGCCCTGGCCGAGCAGAACCTCCACCGGCGGGTCAGCGTCGTCCTCCCCAGTCACCTGGCCGCGATGACCCTCGCCGCCCGCAGCGACATCGTCTGCCTCGTACCCGCCGCACCCCCCGGCGCTACCCCCTCGCCCCTCACCCACGACGCCGGCGCCCTCGGACTGCACCTCCTCGACATCCCCCTGGAACTGCCACCACTGGCCATCGGCATGGCCTGGCACCCCCGACACACAGCCGACGGAGCCCACCGCTGGCTCCGCAACACCGTCCGCCGGACTCTCTGCACACCGGCAGCAGCTTCTGAGATCACCGCGGCGGACGCGATCGGCCCCGAGTAGTACGACGCCGCCGGGATGCTCGTTGACGAGGAGATCATGCAGGCCCTAGAGGAGGCCGCGCGCGAGCAGGAGAAAGCCCGGCAAACCCGTCGGCAGGCCCGTACTCGGCCCGGCGCGGTCGCCGCAGACAAGGCGTCCTCCTCCCGCGCCAACTGCGCCTACCTGCGCAAACGCTGTATCAAGGCCGTCATCCCCAGCCCTGCATCCACCACCAGCATCCGCTCCAAATCGGCGCGGAGCTCCTCCGTCAGCAGGTGCCCCACCAGCTGCGAGGTCAGATCGGAGGCGCCCCGGCGCGCGGTGCCGACCATCTTGGCCACAACCAGCGGGCCGGGCCGGATCACCTTGGCCGCCATCAGATACTCGCGGGCCAGGTTGAACAGCAGCGTCGGCGAGTCGTGCTTTATCGCCCGGTCCAGCAGGAACTGCTCCAGCTCATTCATCGCCTGGCTTCCAGCCGGAGCACTCTTCCACTCCAGATACTTGGCGATCTCGGCCAGACGGTCGGAGCGGGTCTGGTCGCGCTTGCCGTACAGCAGGAAGGACTCGTATGCCCAGAACGAAAAGACTTGCCGTCACCGTTGCTTCTCTAGCCCTATCTGCAGGCATCGTCAGCGCGATAGGCCCCACCCCCGCCTATGCCTGCACCTACAACACGGGAATGATGACCGGGACCTACCTCACTCCGGGCGCCTCTCCTCTTGAGATGTGCAACCACTAGCGTGGAATTTGTAAAGGCGCCACCCAAGCGGCGCCTTCACAAATTCCACGGCGCATGCCGACTCGTGGCCTTGGCCGGGCCATGTGCGGTGATGCGCTGGAGGATGAGGTAGAGCGTCAGCTCGTCGAGACAGCCGGGTCCGACGAGCTGACAGCCGTGCGTCTCGCGGGTGGCGTGGGCGGGCAACTCGATCGAGACGATCGTCCGCGGGGACGCTCGGTTAGCCAAGGCGGTCCTTCACGGGGACGCCTGATTTGATGAGGCAATCGTCCGGCGTCCGGAGGTCGCTTATGTGTGGCCTGCCGGCTGGGTGGTCGTGGCGCGGCCCGACTGTACGTGTTGGATCGTGTGCTTGTGACCGGCCCTTCGCTCGCCGGGCCATCAACGCGTCCAGCCCACATAAGGTCAAAACCCACATTCAGTGGATCATGAGCGACTGTTGTTCCTGATCGGCGAGGTCTGGCGATGGGTGCGGCTCTTTTGGAGTGAGTGCGTTGTTCAGGCTACGAGGGGCGTTTCGTTTCCTCGCAATGGCGTGAACAGGTATGCCGTGGCTGCCAAGACGGCCCGTTCGCTGTTGGAGATCCTGCCTCGACGCAGCGCCGCGTATAGCGCGTGGAGCGCACGGGTTGTGTGGAGATCATCGCTGATGGCCTGGTCCACGAGGGTGAGGTGGCGCCTTCCCGGGCTGGAAGCGCGCATCAGCCCAACGGCTTTGGCATAGAACTGCGCCCCGGGCAGCGGCTCCGCTTGTTCAACAAGGTGTTCAAAGCGGCGTCGGGTGGTGCGCGCGTCGCTGAAGCAAGAGCCGCTGTGAATGCCGCCGCACCAGAAACCGCGTGGGCGCCGGTAGTGTCCAGCCGACAGCATGGCGAATCGGAAGTCCTCGATGAGCCCATTCCGCGAGAGCATGGCCAGGGTGGGATTGTCGTGTTCGGGATGCCGTATGGACATACATGGGCCGCCGGCTCGGGCGGGGCCGACCAGCACGTGACACAGCAGGCCATTGGGTTCCCCACACGCCCGGGAGTTCCCGTCCGAGCTCAGCACGTCGATGCACGAACTGTTTCTCCTTGCCGCCGCAGGACAGTTCGCGTCGCCAGGTCCACCCCTAAAGGGCTTGCCCTGGGTCTGGACCTGGTATCCCTTCCAGGCCAGCAAGCGGCACAACACCTCCGCGAACACGATCCCGCGTTCGTCGTCCACCGAATGCAGTCCGCTGGCCCCGCGGGGAGTGAAACGCACCACGATCGGCCCATAAGCCGGGGGTGGAAGCCACACATCTCGCCGCTGCCGCGCATCGAACAAGCGGACCGGTGCTCCATGATCGCTTACGCTGTTCATGCCATTTCGGGCTCTCTCCATATCAGGATCTTTCTATGGCCGTGTCGAGCTTGCCGTAGACATGGACGAGACAGGTGGCTCATCTTCAGGGGGATTGAGTGACCTGGAGTGTTGAGGGCCTGGTCAGGTTCGGGGGCCTCTTCTACCGTTGGACCTGCGAGCATTACGGGAGCGGCAGCAGGTGCAACGCGCCCGCCACGATGGAGTGGCCCTGACCGTGACCGGGGCCGACGGCGTGGTGCGACGGCGGGTGGAAAGCGGGCATCACCGCCTGCTGGCCACCATGGTCGAAACGGTGAGGGTCACCCGATGCGCCTGGCGCGCCCCGAACGCCGGCAACCTCTATCCCGCGGATGCGGTGCTGTCGTTACCGGCGGTGCGACACTCGGCCGGGCTGGCGAAACTGGCGGTGATCGAAGCGGTGCGCGGCTCGTTCGACGCCGCGCACGCGGCCATCACCGCGCGCTGCGGGCAGGTGATCGGCAAGCGGCAGATCGAGGACCAGGTGGTCGCCGCTGCCGTCGACGTCGACGCCTTCTACGCCGCTTGCGTCCCGCAGCCGCGAACTGCGGACGACCGGTGCGAGCCGGACCCCGCGCGAGCGAGAAATGGATACGGATCGGTCATCGCCCCGGCGGGCCAGGTGATCAGGGCGGCGTTCGACCAGGCCGATTCCCGCGACAGCGTGCATGCCCGGACCTGGGTGGTGCTGGTTGACGGTGACCCGCACCAGATTCGACTGCTGCACACCGAGGCCGCCCGCCGCAGCGTGACCATCAATATCGTCTGCGACCTGATCCACGTCCTGGAGTACTGCTGGCGCGGGGCACGCTGCCTGCACGCCGCCGACGACCCTGCCGCTGAACAATGCGTCGCCGCCTGGGCGCTGGGTCTGCTGGCCGGGAACATCGATCAGGTCATCGACGACATGAACGACCGGGCCGCTGCTGTTCCCACCGACCGGCGCGGCGGATTGGAGACCACCGTCCGTTACCTGTCCCGCCACCGCGATTACCTGCGTTACGACCACGCCCTGAAACAGGGCTGGCCGATTGCCACCGGCGTGGTCGAGGGCACAGCCAGGCACCTGGTCGGCGACCGGCTGGAGATCACCGGCGCAAGGTGGGGGCTGGCCGGCGCTGAAGCGATTTTGAAGCTACGCGCCGGTGATCTCCAACGGCGACCTGGACGCGTACTGGACCTATCACCTCGACCGCGAACAACACCGCGTTCACCAAACCCGCCACCAGGAGAAGCACACCCTCACAGCTTGAAACGCAGTGACTCAATGCGAGTTGCCCACCCGTTGGAGGTGGTCGACACCGCGACGTCCGGCCCATGAAATGTAGTGATTGTGTGCCGCTGCCCGATCTAGGGTGCGGGCATGTCCTATGTGCTCCACGGTGTTGTCGGTGATTTTGACCATCTCCGCTCCCTTTCGGACGATGTGCCACGGGCTGTGGTGGCGCCCCTCCGGCAACGCCTGGGGCTGCTACCGGTGACTGACGAGATTTTCAACGAGCTGACCGACGCGCGGCGGGAGAGCGGGCCGTTCATGCTCATGTCCCCGGGGTTCGCCGAGAGACTGAAGGACTGGTCACGCGGCGGCCATATCGCTTACGTGGAAGCGGACTTCTGGGGTGGTAACGGCAGCCAGGCCGCTGCCCTGTGGGAGAACGGCCGTCAGAGCTGGGGTCCCGAGTACGCATCGATCCGGATCGGACTGCCACACGAGGACTGGCCGATCAACGCCGTGCTCGCGCGCCTCGGAGTGGTCAGAGCGGGTGCGTTGGACCTCTTCGACACGGTCGGCTTTGGGCAGGAACGCGACATGGAGGGGTGGCGCTGGGCGGGCCTACATGCCCTGGACGCCGCCAACTACGACGTGTGGGAGGCCGCGGGCCGTGCCCAGGAAGAGGCCGATGCCCGTGCCGCCGCCGAACGTGACAGGTACACCAGGCGTGACGATGTTCCCGTCGTACTCGACGGCAGAACGGTGATGCAGATGCTCGACATTCCGCCCTCGCCAATGGTGGGGACCGCGATCCGGCATCTCCAGGAGGTTCACCTGGAACGTGGCTCCCTCACCCGCGACGAGGCCGCCACCGAACTTCGCCGCTGGGCCCAGAGCTTCCGAAGCACTCGATGAGTCGCGAGCCGCCGGGATATGACACGCGGTGAACATAGTGGCACTGACGTTCGAGACGGAATCGCCCAGTTGGCGACCAAGACGCCGCCGACACGCGGTTGACACCAGCGGCGATCGAGCGCTGTATGCCTCTGAGCCTGGTCCTACAGCGGCTGACCACCACCCGCCAGTCCCCGCAGGAACGAGGGCCATCAGCACAGCTACCAGCGCCTCACATGCTGGCACCCACGAGTAAAAGCCGGTCCCGCGATCCAGCAATCACGACGAGAAAGGCAGATCAACAAGTCACTGCGGAAGAGCTACACCCGTGACATATCGCACCCTCTATTACGAAGCAGCCTTCGACGATCCGATCGCGGCGCCCGTCATGGTCCGCGAGATCGCGGCGGGGGAGCAGGCCCGCATCCTCACCGACCCTCCGATCAAGTTCCTCATCCGCGACGACGACCTGCTTCCCTGGACGACCGTGACCGTCAGATCCTCACTCTGATGGCCAGCGGCGCCACTGACGAGGCCATCGCCCGCCGCCTCGGGCTCGGCCGGCGCACCGTCGTCCGGCGCGTCTCGGCACTTCAGCGTACCCTCGGCGCGACCACACGCTTCCAGGCCGGTGTCCAAGCCGCGCGCCGTGGCTGGCTGTGACCGGTCAGAGATAGATGCGTTGGATTTTCGCCGTTTGCTACGGGGACCCCGCAGGGGTTGTCCGCTCGGGAAGCCAGATTCTTGCTCTGGTCGTCACCGACGGTTCATGTCGCTGGAGTGCTTCCGGCGGTGACGCCGTGGCCATGGGAGGCGTATCGGTGCAGTTCGGAAGGTGTTTTGCGCAGGTGGGGAGCGGGGTTCCTCGAACCTCTCATTGTGTAATGCTTCAGTCGCCGAAGGTGAGCAATCTCGGAGTGTGCCGAATCGGTTGCGCGGTCCGACTCCTGACTGTTGAGTGTGATCGAACAATCCGGACCCCTCTGCCGGGCGTCGCGTTGCGCTGCCATGTGCCGGGACCGGACGTGTCACCCAGGCTCGCCACGCTCCTCCACGCGGAGAAAAGGATCAGGCGGGCCTTTCGCCGTATATGCGATGAAAAGTTCATATTCAACTTTCGTGGAGGATTTACTGGCCGTAATCTCGGAGGCTGCCGGTCAGGCGATCCAGGGGGGTGTGACCTTGTTGCCGGTGTCGCCGGGGATCCAGGCGTGAGCGCCGGCGGGAGCCGTGACGATGGCGGTGTAGCCCTGAGGGCCGGCGGTGAGCCGGCGGGTGGCGTGGGCGGGCAGGACGGCCGTGTCGCCGGGGCCCGCAGTGGAGGTTTCGCCGTCGAGTTCGATGGTTGCCTCCCCCTCGAGGAAGGTCCAGATCTGTTCGACGTCGAAGATGTGGACGGGGCCCTTCACGTCGGGCTTGACCTCGGTGCGCCAGATAGAGGATCGCGCACTGCCCAGAGTCGGCGAGGCGAGGGTGGTCATGACGGCGTTCGGGGTCTCAGATCGGCGGCTTTCGGCATGACGGACGAGCGTCACGGTTCACATCCCTAGTATAGACAAGGTCGTTGTCTATATGGTTAATGAGGTTGTCTATCTTGTCAAGCGATCTACAGGGCTTTGAACTGCCGCTGCGGCTGCTGCTGGGGTTTCGGGTGCTCATCGACGAACTGCACGAGGAACTCGCCCGGCAGGGCCATCCACAGATGCGGCCCATGCACGGGTTCGTCTTCCAGGCCATCATGCGGGCCGGCGGCCGGTACGGGACCACGGCCGCCGACCTGGGCCGGGCGCTGGGCGTCTCCAAGCAAGCGGCGGGCAAGACCATCGACATGCTGGAGGGTCTCGGCTACCTACGGCCCGGGCACGATCCCGACGATGCGCGCCGTAAGACCTACACGCTGACCCCGCACGCCTACGACGCGCTCGAGCGGTCGGAGCAGATCTTCGAGGACCTGCGCGACCAGTGGGCCGAGACCATCGGCGAGGACCGGCTGCGGGCCATGGTGGAGGACCTGCGCAAGGTCACGCCACCCGACGCGTTCCACCTCGACACCCCGCAGTGGTTCAACGCACCGTAACGAGCCCTTTGAACGGCACCAGTCCGGTCCCCGGCCGGGGCTTTCCCCGACCACAACCGAGCGGGCTTGGTGATCCTCGGGGCCGCTCTGGTGTGGGTCAGGCGGTCAGGATGGCTCGTTTTCGGAGGAGGTCGAGGATGGCGCGTCCGTACATTTGCCGTTTGAGGGTCTTCAAGCGTTGGACGGCGCCTTCTACCCGGCCAGATGAATAGGATCTCACCGCCTCGCTCCGCGCATACACAGGCCACGGGCTCCGCCACGCCAGACGTAGTGCGGTCACTTCTCACAAATATTGATCACAGCTCTGGCCACCCCGTGCGGTCAGAACCCGCGAACAAGCGCGGCCACTTCCCGCCAACAGAACCACACTGGGTTGGTTCATCAGCAGCCAGGCCGCCCGCAAGGTCTGCGACCAGGGGCCGGCACATTCTCGGCGCCAGCGTGGCTGTCACCGGGCCGGTAAGCCGAAAGGTCCCCAACTGACGGCGACGATCGGCACGCGCGTGGGCGAAGGCGCATCGGTTGAGGTTCGCGGTGCACCGGCCCGGCATCCTGTGGCCCTTCCCGCGCAGAGGCGGCATGCCCCGCCGCCTGTCGAATGTTTCTGGCCGCGTTCACGTCCGCGTTGGCGGCGCATCCGCAGGACCGGCACCAAAAGTCGGCTTGGCTCTGACGCGACTTACGGTCTGCGATCCCGCACGCCGGGCACCGCTGGCTCGTGTACGCGGGGTTGGCTTTCACGACCCGGTCCAGGCCGGATCGCAGCCCAGATCCCCACGCGTGGCATCCATAAGTGCCCGTGTACAAACTGATCGTCAGGGCGACTTGGGATAGGCGGATCGCGTGAGCCGTCGTCCCATGAGGATGATCATCGCCCCCAGGGCCATGGCCTCGTGGTGCTCGGATAACCGTTCATAGTCACGTACACACCGCCTGCGCTGGGAGATCCACGACAGCGTCCTCTCCACCACCCACCTGCGGGGCAGGACCACGAAGCCGCTGACGTCGTCGCTGCGTTTGACGATCTCCGGGGTGAGCCGGACGTGCTTCTTGGCCCAGGTGACAAGCTTGCCCGCGTAGGCGCTGTCGGCCCAGATCAGCGCGATCCGCTCGTACCAGTCGCGCAGGCGTTCCAGCGCGGGCTTGGCGCCGTCGCGGTCCTGGACGCTGGCGGCGGTGACGATGACGACCAGCAGCAGGCCCAGGGTGTCTACGATGACGTGCCGCTTGGTGCCCTGCACTTTCTTGGCCGCGTCGTATCCGCGGGAGGTGGTGGCGACGCTCTCGGCCGCCCGTACCGACTGGGAATCGATGATCCCCGCGCTGGGTTCGGCCTGGCGTCCTCCTGCCATTCGGCGTCGGTCATGTCGGTGGTGTAGCCGCGGGTCCGGGCCTGATGGTCGGCTCCGTGACCGTACCGGCAGGCCACGCATGAGCAGGCAGTTTCTTCGTTGTGGGAGACAGCGGCGGGAGCGGTGGCGTACAACGGCGGCAGGCCTTCCGGTTGGCGATGGGGCTTCGATCGCCGCCGTTGCTACCGGAAGGTCGCTCTATGTCGCTGAAGATCCGTGCTACGTCACCATTTTGCCCATTTGCCGCCTCATGCAGCGGGCTCAGGGATCAGCCTGCACACGGGCACTCAGTCCCGGGCAGTGATCTTCACTGATCACGAATCTCCGGCAGCGCGGGGAGCGTGATCCCGTCCTCTGCGACGATCGCTGCGAGGACCTCGGCAAGCAGTGTGGCTGTGAGCGATAGCTGGCGGAGCCGACGCCAGGCAGCTCGCAACCTGAGCCCCCCGGCGCAGCCTGACAGAATCGTGACCCATGATCGACGATTTCGCGAAAGACAACCTGCACGAGAGACTGCGGCGGGACCGCAAGGCGCTGCTCTGGAAACTCGACGGCTTGTCCGAATACGACGCCCGCCGACCTTTGACAGCGACCGGGACCAACCTCCTCGGCCTGGTCAAACACGTGGCTACCGTTGAGGCCAGGTACTTCGGCGAGGTCTTCGACCGCCCTTCCCCGGAACCGCTGCCCCGGTGGCAGGACTCCGACGGCAGCCACTGGGCGACCGAGGACGAGACCCGCGAACAGATCATCGGGTTCTACCGGCGCACGTGGGAACACTCGGACGCGACGATCAACGAGCTTCCCCTCGACGCCCCCGGCCACGTGCCGTGGTGGCCGGAGTCAACGCCGGCCTGGCACACGAACCTGTTCGCCATCATGGTCCATGTCCTCGGCGAGTCCACCCGGCATTCCGGGCACGCCGACATCCTGCGCGAGGGCCTCGATGGCCGGACCGGGTTGCGCCCCGAATACGAGGAGCAGATCGACGAGGAAGCCCGTGCAGCCTACTGCGCGAAGATCGAACTGGCCGCCAGGGCGGCCGCATCAATCAAGGCTTAACCACAATCGTGCCACCGTGGCCCCGCCAAGGGCGGGGCCACGGTTCACCTCCCCCCCACCAGCAAGATCACTTAAACGCCAAAGGTCGAAGCGCTGCGACGCGCCCTTAACGACCTCCTTAACGACCTCGAGGCGCTCTCCGCACGCTCGGTTCTTCCTGGGTCCGGGCTGCGTTCGGTCAACTTGGCCTACGTGAAAGAAGAGATCATCGTCCTCTGACCTGCTGGAAGGGTCCTCCAATCCTAGATAACGATCGACTCAGCGAGATTCATGCCTTGACGACGCCGCCTTGATTCCACATAAAGGGCGGGAAGTCGGCGGGCAGATTGCGCCACTTGCAGCCGTTGTCGACCACGTAGCGGGTGGCGTCCACGATCAGGCGGCGGCAGTACTTCTCGG
>NZ_JBIAZA010000041.1:0-81865 GCF_042898655.1 Streptosporangium sp. NPDC000396 | reverse complement strand
CCGCCCTCCCCCCCCGTTGCACCCCCGGGCCCATACCCCCCCCCCCCCCCACACCACCCCCTGCGGGGGGGGGCCCGGGGGGGGGGCCGCCCGGGGGCGCGCCCCCGCCACCGGGCCCCGGATCGCTCCGACGCCCCTGCGTCCACGCGTCCCTCTCAGAACCTCTCAGAACCTCTCAGAACCTCTCAGAAGGTGATCGTCCAGCCCTCCCTGCGGCCCTGTGCCACGGTGTAGGAGACTCCGTGGACCTTGAGCCCACCGGCGTCGAGCAACGTGATCGCGCCTCCTTCGTTGCCCAGTGTGAACGGCGGGCCGACGGCGACCGCGAGGGCGGCGCCGGGGGCCAGCGTGCCGGCCGGCAGCGGGAAGGCGTTCTTGTGCTGGTCCGCGAGACGCCATCCGGTGAGGTCGACCGCACCGGGAGAGGCGTTCAGCAGGGTGACGACCTCGCCGCTCTCGGGCGCGGGTCCGGCGGGGTTGACGAGCGCGGCGAGAACGCGGACGGGCTCCTCACCGGTGCCCGGCCGCGCGGGGGCGCCGTCGAGGGAGTGCCCGGTGATGTCGTCGGTGTGCCAGGCCTGGGACTGGAAGGCCAGGAAGATCGCGACCCAGCGCGACTCCGCGGGAAAGCGCAGGAGCAGGCCGCCGTCCTGCCACACGCCGTCGTCACCGCGGAAGCGCTGGGAGTTGCCCTGGTTCATATGGATGTCGTGCACGCCGTTGCCCGGCCGGAATCCGAAGATCTTGTCGGGGACTCCGGGCTCGGGGCCCCAGCGCTCACCGAAGGCGTAGACGACCGCGGTGGGATCGGCGATCGCCCGCTGAACATAGTGGTCGAGCTTGTCGGCCAGGTCGTTGTCCACTCCCGGCAGGTCGGGCGGGAGCGGGCGAAGAGCCGCGGGGTCGAACAGGTTGCCCCGGATGTAGTCGAGGGCCTGCCCGCCGGGACGTGACGGCAGAGCCGTCCAGCCCCCGGCGGTCTGCGGGAGGGCCTGGGTCACCGGATGCCGGAAGTCCTCGTCGACGAGCTGGAGCAGTTCCGAGGGCGCCTGCTGGGACTTGACGTTGACCGCGATCCGGTAGGAGACCCGCGCGTCGTCGACGAGGTGGACCTGGTAGTGCGGGGTGTTCGAGCCCCCCTCGCGCCGCCTGCCGGCGGCCCGGCCCGCGAGGACCCCGTAGCTCTTCAGCGGCATCGATCCACCTTTCAAAAGGCACATCCGGACTACACAGTGGCATTGCTCGAAAAATCAGGAAAGCGCCTGAGTGAAATCGGTCCAGAGGTCCTCGATGTGCTCGATGCCCACCGCCACCCGGACCGTTCCCTCGTTGATCCCATGCCGGGCGAGCTCCTCAGCCGTCAGCGAGCGGTGGGAGGTGGTCGCCGGGTGCAGGATCAGCGTCTCGACACCGCCGAGCGACGGGGCCAGCAGTGCCAGCCGTACCGAGCTCATGAACTTCTCCCCCGCCTCACGCCCGCCGACCAGGTCGAAGGAGAAGACCCCGCCGAAATCCGGCAGCAGCTTCGTCGCCAGCCTGTACGAGCGATGCGAGGGCAGGCCCGGCCAGTGCACGGCCGACACGGCCGGATGGTTGTCCAGGCGAATGGCCAGTTCCCGGGTGTTGGAGCAGTGCCGTTCCATCCGCAGCGGCAGGGTCTGGATGCCCCGCAGGGTGAGCCAGGCGGCGAACGGGTCGGCGGTGGCGCCCAGCTCGACGGCGAAGTGCCACACCTTCCGGTAGAGCTCGTCGGAGGCGAATACCGCGACGCCGCCGAGCACGTCGGTGTGCCCGCTCAGGTATTTGGTCGTGGAGTGGACCACGATGTCGGCGCCGTGCTCCAGCGGGCGGCACAGGATCGGCGAGGCGAAGGTGTTGTCCACCACCGAGACCAGCCCGGCCTCTCGGGCCGCCGCGCACATTCCCGGCAGATCCGCGACCTGCGTCGCCGGGTTGGCGATCGTCTCCAGGTAGACCAGCCTGGTTTCCGGCCGTACGGCCGCGCGCAGCGCCTCGGGGTCGTCCTCGGGGACGTAGGAGACCGTGATCTGGAATCGCCGGACAAGGTCGTTGATCATCGCTGCGGTGCCGCCGTAGAGCGAGTTCTGCGCGATCAGGTGGTCACCGGGTTCGAGCAGGCCGAGCAGGACGGAGTTGATGGCTCCCATGCCCGAGGCGGTCGCGACCGCGCCCACTCCGCCCTCCAGCCCGGCGACGGCCTCCTCCAGCGACCGGACCGTCGGGTTGGACAGCCGCCCGTAGACGAAGGCACCGTCGGGACGGCCCATTCCGTCGGCGAAGACGGCCGGGTCCTCGAAGACGAAGCCGGAGGTCTGGTAGAGCGGCACCGTGATGGGGCGGCTGCCGTTCAGCGTCGGCTGGGGAAGGTGGACGGCGCGGGTCTCGGGGCGGAAGTCAGTCATGCGTCAAGAATGTCCGGTCGGCGAGCCGTTTGTCAGATTCCATCGGGCAAGATCGGGCAAGTTTGGTCCATCGTGCGAGCCGGTTCCGATGAACCGATCGCCAAGCCCGGGTGCCGGCCGTCCGGGCCCGCTCCCTCCTGCCCCCCTTACGGCGGGGCCCGCTCCCCCTCCCGCTCGCCGTACGGCCGTGTGCCGTGGCCGTCCAAGGTCCCCCGGCGCCCGCCGGACCCGGCGAGGTCGTGAATTCTTCACTGTTCCCGGATCCGGGCGATCGCCAGGATCGAAGACATGACAGCGATTCAGGTGGACGGGCTCAGAAAGAGCTACGGGGACTTCACGGCGGTCAAGGATGTCTCCTTCGCCGTCCCCCAGGGTGAGATCTTCGCCCTCCTCGGGCGCAACGGCGCCGGGAAGACGACGACGATGGAGATTCTGGCGGGCTTCCAGGAGCCGGACGGGGGCACGGTGCGCGTGCTCGGTCTCGACCCGGTCAGGGACCGGACCAAGATACGCCGGAGAAGCGGGATCATGCTGCAGGAGGCGGGGTTCTTCCCCGACCTGACCGTGGCACGGACCGTGGACGCCTGGCGTGACTTCGTCGCCGCGCCCCGGCCGCGCGAGGAGGCCCTGGAGCTCACGGGGCTGAGCGCCAAGGCCACCACGAAGGTGCGCCAGTTGTCCGGCGGGGAGAAGCGCCGCCTGGACCTGGCCCTGGCCATCCTGAACCGGCCCGACGTGCTCTTCCTCGACGAGCCCACCACCGGGATGGACCCCGAGGCGCGCAAGAACACCTGGGAGGTCATCCGCGCTCTGGCCGCCCAGGGCACCACGATCCTGCTCACCACGCACTACCTGGAGGAGGCCCAGCGGCTGGCCGCCAGCATGGCGATCATGGATCAGGGCCGGGTCGTCGCGTCCGGCGGCATGGCCGAGACCCTGGCCGCCCAGACGGGCCGGGTGGCCTTCGAGCTGCCCGACTCCGTCACCCCACAGGAGGTGCCGGTGCCCGTCGCCTCGATGGAGGGCCGCACGGCGGTGTGCCGGGTCAGCGACCCCGACCTCGCCGCGCAGACCCTCCTGGGCTGGGCGGGCGAGCGCGGCCTGCGCCTGCGCGGCCTGGAGGTCCGCACGGCGACCCTTGAAGATCTGTTCCTCGACCTCGCCGCCGACGAGACGGCCGAAAAGAAGGTGGCATGACCATGTCCGCACGTGATCTGGCGGTCGTCGCCCGTTTCGACGGCCGCATCTTCTGGCGGGACCGCGCGGCGTTGAGCATATCCGTGGCGCTGTCCCTGGGCCTGGGCATCGGACTGCCGCTCATGATGGACAGGATCGGCTCGGGGAGTCCAGAGCTCCTGCTGAACCAGCACCTGGGAGTGCTCGCGATGATCCTCGTCATCACGACCTTCAACCAGATCACCATCACCCTCACCACCCGCCGCGACCAGCTCGTCCTCAAGCGGATGCGGGCCACCGGGCTGAGCGACCGCGACATCCTCGGCGGGGAGATCGTCAACCTCGTCGTCCAGAGCACGCTGCTGACCGCCGTGGTCTCGGTGGCGCTGTACTCGCTGACGAGCCTGCCGACACCACGCGATCCGCTGCTGTACCTGGTGGCCGTGGTCGCGGGTGCCACCGTTCTGTGCCTGCTGGGAGCGGCGTTCACGGTGATCGTCCCGCGCACCGAGGTCGCCGCCGTCATGGCCATGCCGTTCTATCTCCTGGCCGGTATCGGCACGGGCGGCCTTGGCCCGATCCGGGAGGTCCTTCCCGGCTGGATCGGCACGCTGCTCGACCTGCTGCCCACCGGCGCCGTCGTCGAGGCGGCCCGCGCGGCCTATGCCGCGAACGGGACCTTCGCCGGGGATCTGGCGGCGGCGGCCGTACCGGCGCTGAAGCTGGCCGTCTGGGCGGCGATCGGGGCCTTCGCGATCGCACGGTGGTTCCGCTGGGAAGCCCGGAAGTCATAATTCACTAACATGCGACTCAACCCCCAGCATCTGGTCGTGGGCATCGTCTCCACCATCTCGATCGGCTTCAGCGCCGACATGCTCTTCCTGACCAGGTCCCCGTTGGAGGCCGCGGCACTGGCCGCGGCCTCGGTCGCCTTCCTCATCCCGCACCACCTGCAGATCCGGGCCGCGCTGCGAGGAGAGGAGCCGCGCGGCGTCCCGGTCGCGCTGATCATCCAGACTGTGGTCACCTACGCGGCGATCCCGTTCCTCGCCTCGCTCTGGTTCGTCCTCGGCTACAACTGGGCGGTGAGCATGCCGACGATCCTGTCGGGAGCGGTGCTCGTCAGGCTGAGACTGAAGTTCGCGGTCCCCGTCGTGATCGCGATCGGCGCGATCGCCTTCTGGCTGGGCACGCAGGCGATGTACGGGAAGCTGGCGATGGGCATCCACTACGCGATCACGGTCGCGGTGACGGGTGGGGTGACCTACGCGGGGGTGCGGCTGGTCGTCGTCAGCAGGCAGCTGGAGCAGGCGAAGATGGAGCTGGCGGAAGCCGCGGTGCTCCGGGAGCGGCTGCGGATCTCCCGTGACCTGCACGACGGGCTGGGCAGCAGCCTGACCGCCATCGCCCTCAAGGGCGACCTGGCTCGCAGGCTGGTCGGGCGCGAGCCCGCGGCGGCGGAGGCGGAGCTGTCGGAGCTGGTCCACGTGGCCAGGGACGCCGCGCAGGAGGTGCGGCAGGTGGCGCGGGGCTACCGGGAGATGTCGCTGGCCGAGGAGGTGCACCGGGCGGTGGCGCTGCTGGAGACCTCAGGGGTGAGCTGCCAGACGAACCTCGCCGACCTGGAGGTCCCCCGGCCGGTCGACGAGGCGCTGGCCTGGGCGGTGCGCGAGGGGGTCACCAACGTGGTACGGCACAGCCGCGCCACGACCTGTTCCATCAGCACCTCCGCGCACGGCGGTGCCGTACGGCTGGAGCTGGTCAACGACCGCGCCCGCAGGCGATCGGCGGACGGCAACGGGCTGACCGGCCTGCGGGAGCGGGCCGGCGGGCTGGGCGGGTCGGTCAGCGCGGAGCGGACCGGTAACGGCGGGTTCCGGCTCACGGTGGAGGTGCCCGCGTGATCAAGGTACTGCTCGCCGAGGACATGCACATGATCAGGGCCGCGCTCACCGCGCTGTTGCGGCTGGAGCCCGACATCGAGGTGGTCGCCGAGGTCACCCGCGGCGACGAGATCGTCGCCGCGGCCCTGCGGGCCCGGCCGGACGTGGCGGTGCTGGACATCGACCTGCCCGGAGTCGACGGCATCACCGCCTCGGTGGAGTTGCGGGAGAAGCTGCCCGGCTGCCGGGTCCTGGTTCTCACCGCGATGGGCCAGCCCGGCCAGGTGCGCAGGGCGCTGGCGGAGGGCATCGAGGCGTTCCTGGTCAAGGACGCCCCCGGCGACCACCTGGCGGACGCGATCCGGCGCACCGCCCAGGGCCTGCGGGTGCTGGACCCCGAGCTGGTCGCCACGGCCATCGAGTACGGCGCGAGCCCGCTGACCCCCCGCGAGGCCACCGTGCTGAGGGAGGCGGCACGCGGCGCCCCGGCGGAGGAGATCGCCGGCCGGCTGCACCTGTCCCCCGGGACCGTGCGCAACTATCTGACCAGCGCGATCACCAAGACCGGCGCCCGCAACAAGCTCGACGCCGTCCGGATCGCGCAGGATGTGGGCTGGATCTAGGGTCCGCCACGCGGATCTCGCCTACGCCGCGGATCGGCCGGCGGGGGCGACGGCCGTACGGTGCGCGCGATCGACGACGCGGTGCAGGGCGATCAACCCATAGCCGAGTAGTAAGAAGCAGACAGCCAGCGCCACTGCCATGAGCGAGACTCCGCCGTACCCGAACCTGTCCACATCCAGAAACGGATAGGGGTATCGCTTCCATGCATATGAAGGCAGCAGGGCACCCCGGATCAGGGCGAAGACCAGATACGCCATCGGATAGGTCAGCCATACGAGGGCAGCCGCCCATTTCGGCCGAGGGGCGGTCCGGTCGAAGACCAGCCAGTCGATCACGGCCATGATCGGTGTCACGTAGTGGAGGAGGAAGTTGCCGAGGCCGAGGCCGGAGAGGGAAAGGTGCTCGAAGGGGTTGGCTCCACGCATTCGCAGAAAATGCCAGACCAGCCCGGTGATCACGATGTAGAGCGTCACCGCCCCCTTGACCCCGGCGGAAGGTCGCCGTCTGCTCACCACTCGCCAGGAGCAATATCCCGCGAGCATCAGATTGCTCTGCACGGTGAAGAGCACGAGCGGGTTCAGGGGGCTGGCCAGGGCCAGCCACGTATAGATCAGGCCGACCACCGCGGCCAGGATCAGCATCAAGCGGAACGCCGTCGCACAGACCATGAAGATCACAGTCGCACAGACCACGTCCCCCCGGCCGGCAGTTCGCCGATCGCAGAAACATATCGGGTCACAGGTGTGAGATCACAGCGATATCGGGCGCCCGATGACGACCATGTGATCGTTTTTCGCTAAGGTTCTCGTCTTGGAGGCGTCTGGGTGCCTGGTGGCCCTCCTGGTCTTCAAAACCAGAGGCGCCGAGTATCTCGGCGCGGCGGGTTCGATTCCCGTCCGCCTCCGCTCATCACCCGGGAGGGGAGCGCGAGTGGATCCACGGCGTGCCGTACCGCGCACTGACACCATGCTGGCCGACCCCCGGCTGGCCGCGGCGCGGGAGACCTTGGGCCGGAACATCGTCAAGAACGCCGTGACGCAGGCGCAGCAACGTGTCCGGGAGGGCCTCGTCCACCCCGCCGAAGCGGTGGAGGCGGCGCTCGCCCTCCTGCCGGGCAACGCGGGGGGCCTGCGGCCGGTCGTCAACGCCACCGGCGTGCTCGTGCACACCAACCTCGGCCGGGCCCCGCTGTCCTCCGCGGCCGTCGAGGCCATCGCCGCCGCCGCCGGATACACCGACGTGGAGTTCGACCTCGCCGGTGCGCGCAGGGCCAGGCGCGGCCGTACGGCTCTCGCCGCGCTCGCCGAGACGGTTCCCGAGGCCCAGGACGTCCATCTGGTCAACAACAACGCGGCGGCGCTCGTGCTCGCCGCCACCGCGCTCGCCCAGGACAAGGAGATCGTGATCAGCCGGGGCGAGCTGGTCGAGATCGGAGACGGGTTCCGCCTGCCCGAGCTGCTGGAGGCGACCGGCGCGCGGCTGCGCGAGGTCGGCACCACCAACCGCACCTCCCTGCGCGACTACGCGCGGGCCTGCGGCCCGGAAACCGGGTTCATCCTCAAGGTGCACCCGTCGAACTTCCGGATCGAGGGGTTCACCTCCGAGGTCCCCGTCTCGGAGCTGGCCACGCTCGGCCCGCCGGTGGTGGCCGACATCGGCTCGGGGCTCCTGCGGCCGGAGCCGCTGCTGCCGGACGAGCCCGACGCGGCGAGCGCGCTGCGCCAGGGAGCGGCGCTGGTCACGGCCAGTGGGGACAAACTGCTCGGCGGCCCCCAGGCCGGTTTGCTCCTGGGCACCGCCGAGCTGGTGGAGCGGCTGCGCCGCCATCCCCTGGCACGGGCGCTCCGGGTGGACAAACTGACCCTGGCGGCGATGGAGGCCACCCTGCGCGGACCGGAACCGCCCGTCCACCGATCGCTGCGCGTGAGTGTCGCCGAGCTTGAGGAACGGGCCAGGCGGCTCGCGCGCAGGCTCGGCCCGCGAGCCGAACCGGTGACGACCGGCGCGCGGGTCGGCGGCGGAGGCGCGCCGGGGGTGGAGCTGCCCAGCGCGGGGATCGCGGTGGACGCGGCGCTGGCCGTACGGCTGCGCACGCAGGACCCGCCCGTCGTCGGGCGGATCACCGAGGGGCGGCTGGTGCTCGACCTGCGCACGGTGGAACCGGGCCAGGACGAGCTTCTGGCCAAGGCGGTGGAGCAGGCATGGGACTGACTTTCCGGAGGCCGCCGCGACCCGCCGCCGTGGCCGAGGAGCGGGCATGAGGGTGATCGCGACCGCCGGGCACGTGGACCACGGCAAGTCGACGCTGGTGCGGGCGCTCACCGGGATGGAACCCGACCGCTGGGCCGAGGAGCGGCGCCGGGGGATGACGATCGACCTCGGGTTCGCCTGGACCATGCTCGACTCGGGTGAGCGGCTGGCGTTCGTCGATGTTCCCGGGCACGAACGGTTCGTCACCAACATGCTCGCGGGGGTCGGCCCGTCCCCCGCGGTCATGTTCGTGGTGGCGGCGGACGAGGGCTGGCGGCCCCAGTCGGCCGAGCATCTGGTCGCGCTGCACGCCCTGGGAGTACGGCACGGCCTGCTGGCGGTCACCCGTGCGGACCTCGCCGATCCGGAGCTCGCGATCGAGGAGGCCCGTCTCCACCTCGAAGGGACGAGCCTGGCCGGGATTCCCGCCGTCGCCGTCAGCGGGCTGACCGGGCAGGGGATCCCCGAGCTCAGGGCCGCGCTCGACCGGCTCGCGGCCGAGCTTCCCGAGCCCGACCGGGAGTCCCCGGTGCGGTTGTGGATCGACCGCGTGTTCACCGTCACCGGAGCCGGAACCGTCGTCACCGGCACGCTCACCCACGGCACGCTGCGCGTGGGCGACGAGCTGGCCGCCGGAGCCGAGCGGGTCCAGGTCCGGGGCCTGCAGACCCTCAACCAGCGGACCGACCTGGTGCCGGCCGTCGCACGCGTGGCCGTCAACCTCAGGGGAACCGGCCGCGCCGCCCTGGCCCGCGGCATGGCGCTGCTGACCCCGGGCGCCTGGATCACCACGGAGGTCGTCGACGTACGGCTGGACTCCGGCGAGGCTCCCAAGGGCGATCTGGTCTTTCATCTGGGCTCGGCCGCCGCTCCGGCCAGGCTGCGCCCGCTGGGTGAGGACACCGCTCGGCTCACCCTCTCCCAGCCCCTGGCCCTCCGGTCGGGAGACCGGGGGTTGCTCCGCGACCCCGGCCGCCGGGCGATCGTCACCGGCGTGCGCGTCCTGGACGTACGGCCCGCGCCGTTGCGGCGCCGGGGAGCCGCGGCGGCGCGGGCGGCGGCCCTCGCCGGGGTGCGCGTGCCCACCGCCGCGGACCTGCTCCGCTGGCACGGCCTGCTGAGCCGGGCGGATCTGACCGCGATGGGGTGCCCGCCCCCGGAGCACTCCGGCTCCGGCACCTTGGCCGCCGGACGGCCCGTGACGGGCGGCCGTCCCGCCGGGCGGCCGGAATCCGGCGACCCGACCGCCGGACGGCCGGAATCCGGTGATCCAACCGCCGGACGACCTGATTCCGGTGACCTGACCGCCGGACGGCCCGTGACGGGTGACTGGTTCGCCGATCCCGACCACTGGTCGGCGCTCGGCCGTGACCTGGTGGAGCAGGTGTCCCGGCACGCCCAGGGGATCACCGTGGAGGCCGCCGCCCACCTGCTCGGCCTGCCCGGACGCCGGCTGGTGGAGGCACTGGTCGCGCCGCCGCTGACGATCAGGTCAGGAGTGGTCCGGCGGGACGACCGGATGGCGCTTCCGCCCCGGATCGCGAAGGCGGTCGCCGCGCTCAAGGCCGAGCTCGCCGAGCGGCCCTTCGACGCCCCCACCGCCGAGCGTCTCGCCGAGCTCGACCTGACGGGCAAGTCTCTGGCGGCGGCCATACGGGCAGGGGAACTGCTGGCGGTCGCGAGGAACGTCGTCCTGCTGCCGGACGCGCCCGAACTGGCGGCGACCCTGCTGGGAGGGTTGCCCTCGCCGTTCACCGTCAGCCAGGCGCGGGCCGCCCTGAACACCAGCCGCCGCGTCGCCGTACCGCTCCTGGAACATCTCGACGCCCGGGGCATCACCCGCCGGGTCGACAACGAGTCGCGGATCTGCGCGCCGCCCGGCTGACGATCCGGCGCATGCCGCTCGGCCACCCGGCCGACGATCCGGCGCGGACCTACCCGCCGCCCGGTCGGCGATCCGGCACGCTGCCGCCTTGCCGCCCGGCTGACGATCCGATGGGAATCCGGCGGCCGCCCGGCTGACGATCCGGCGTATTCGGAGGCCGCCCGCCTACACGTCGGTGACGCGGATCCCGGCGTGAGCCTTGTAGCGGCGGTTGATGGAGATGAGGTTGGCGGTCAGCGCCTCGATCTGGTGGGCGTTGCGTAGGCGGCCGCCGTACACGCCGCGCACACCCGCGATCCGGCCCGCCAGCGCCTGGACCGTGTCGGTGGCCTCGCGGTCGTCACCCAGGACGAGCACGTCCAGGTCGATCTCGGACACCTCGGGGTCCAGCAGCAGGACGGCCGAGACGTGGTGGAAGGCGGCGACCACACGGCTGTCGGGCAGGACCGCCGCGGCCTGCTGGGCGGCGCTGCCCTCCTCGACGGGCAGCGCGTAGGCCCCCTGCTTGTCGAAGCCCAGCGGGTTGACGCAGTCGATGACGATCTTCCCGGCCAGCTCGGCTCGCAGGGACTCCAGGAGAGACTTGTGACCCTCCCAGGGGGTCGCCACGATCACCACGTCGGCCTCGGCGGCCACGGCCGCGTTTTCGGCGCCGCGCACCGGCCCGCCGATGCTCGCCGCCGCCTCCCGGGCCCGCTCCGCGCTGCGCGAGCCGATCAGCACGGGGTTGCCCGCCATGGCGAACCGCCTGGCCAGCCCCTTGCCCTGATCGCCGGTGCCGCCCAGGATCCCGATCGAGATTCCGCTCACATCCGGGCTGTCAGTGCTCACTCGTCGCTCCTCGTCGTTCTGGGCCACTCGGGCCGGACTCATCCGGCCCCGCCGCATGTCCAGATCATGCCAGGCTCATGTTCCCGGGACCGTCGCGGGGTCGCTAAGGCACGATGGAACGCATGGACACTCGGTCGGTGGCACTCCTGCGAGAGATCCTGGCCTCGACCGGCTGGGTGGAGCGCACTCGCGAGCTGGGGCTCGCCCTGCGCGCGACCCGGTCTCCGGGCGGCCTGCTGGTGGTCGGCACGCCCCGGGAGGAGCCCTGGCATCTGACCGCGCACCTGAGCGACGAGGCCAGGCTCTCCGGGTTACCCCAGCTCGCGCCGACACTGGTCCGCTGGGAGCCCGCCCCGGACGCGCCCGCGCACCTGCGGGTCGGGCTGGAGCGGATCGAGCGGACGAGGCGGGGCGAGACCCTGTTCGTCGTGGCCGAGGAGCAAGCCCCCGCGTCCCTTCTGGAACGGGTGAACGACGCCCGGCGCACCGGGGCGACGATCCTGGCCCTGAACGGCGGTGATTCCGAACTGGAAGGGCTGGCCCACGACGCGCTGACGGTTCCCGAGCGATCCCCGCTCTCCTTCGACGGCGCCCAGCACCTGGTCAGCGTCGCGGCGGGTGAGACCGGCAGGCGTCCGGGCCTGCGTGACCGGCTGGCCAGGCTGCTGGAACGGATCAGCGGCCCACACGTCGTCGACTAGCGGACCTCACGGCTCATCGGCTCGACCGCGCCGCGCGCTCCCCGAGCCGCGCGACGAGACCGTCGGCCGCCTCCCTGAGCGCGGCGATGACCACCGCCTGCACGGGCCCGGGCTCCCCCGACCGGGTACGGCTGACGCGGGTCACGGCGTCCAGGCGGCGGGCGCCCACGTTGGTGATGCCGGTGACCACGACCTCGTCCGCCGGGACCTCGAGCAGGGCCAGTGACGGCACGATCGCGACCCCGTGCCCCGCCGCGACCAGGGCGAGGGTGGGCGGGAACTCCTCGATCACGTGAACCCGGTGCGGGGTGAAACCGTGCAGCGCGGCCAGCCGGTCCAGTGCGTGCCCGCAGGCCTGGCCGGGCGGCCCGGCCACCCAGGGCGCGCCGCCCAGATCTTCCACCCCGCGCGGGATCTCCTCCCAGCCCGGGGGCACCACGATGCGGTATTCGTCCACGTAGAGGGGGTGGGAGACGATCGAGGGCTGTGCCAGGACGGGCTCGTCGGCGTCCTGCTCGGTGATGGCCAGGTCGATCCCGCCGAGCCGGAGCTCCTGCAGGGCGGGCGGGCCGTAGAGCTCGTGGATGCGCGGTGTGACCTGGGGATGGCGCTCGGCCAGCGTGCTCAGCGCGGGCACCAGCAGGTGCCGGATGACCGTGGGGAACGCCGCGATCGACACCGGCCCGGCCAGCCGCTCGGTGAAACGGGTCAGCTCCTGTTTCGCCTCGGCCAGCTCCTCCTCGACCCGCTCGGCGTATCCGGCGAGAACCCGGCCGGCCGGGGTGAGGGCGACCCTGCGCTGCGAACGGTCGACGAGCGCGAGTCCGACCTCTCGTTCCAGCAGCGCGAGCTGCTGGGAGACCGCCGAGGCGGTCAGATGCAGCGCCTCGGCCGCACGCATGACGCCACCACGTCGCGCGACCTCGTGGAGTACCAGCAGCCGCCGAGGGTCGATGTCCATATAGCTCAGCTTACGTGGATATTAAGGAGACTTTATTTGCTCTTCAGGGAGAGGAGTCAGGATCATTGAGGTATGTCCACCTTTCCCGCCGGAATGTGATCCGATGCCTCTTCTCGTCAACCTCCTCGGCTGGATCGGCGCCGCGCTCATGCTGTACGGCTATGCCATGGTCTCGGTGTCCCGGATGGCTGGGGACGGCATGCCGTACCAGACGATCAATCTCGTCGGCGCGATCGCGCTGATGATCAACACGGCCTACTACTCCGCCTGGCCCTCCGCGATCCTCAACGTCGTCTGGGGCGTGGTCGGTGCGGCGGCTCTCACCAGGATGGTCATGGCCCGATTCAAGAAGGAGCCGGTGAGCACCCCGTGACCCGCCTGGTCGAACTGAGCCACCGCATCACCGAAGGCATGCGCACCTATCCGGGTGTCCCCGGCCCCCGGCTCGGCGTGCATCTGAGCAGGGAGGCCTCACGGGAGGTCTACGCCCCCGGCACCGAGTTCCACATCGGCAGCATCGAGCTGGTCGCCAACACCGGCACCTACCTGGACACCCCCCACCACCGCTATCCGGACGGCCCCGACCTGTCCGAGGTGCCGTTGGAGGCGATCGCCGACCTGCCCGGCCTGGTCGTGCGGGCCGAGGGCCTGCGCTCGGTGGGCCCCGAGTTGTTCGCGGAACGCGACGTACGGGGAAAGGCCGTGCTCATCCACACCGGATGGGACCGGCACTTCGGCACCGAGGCCTACTTCCACGACCACCCCTACCTCGAACCCGCGGCGGCGCGGTGGCTCGCGGAACGGGGCCCGGCGCTCGTCGGGATCGACACGCTGAACATCGACGACACCCCGCCACGCGGCGAGCGCCCGGCGCACACGCTCCTGCTCGGCGCGGGCATCCCGATCGTGGAGCACATGACCGGCCTGGCCGCGCTCCCCGACACCGGGTTCCGCTTCCACGCCGCCCCGCCGATGGTGGCGGGCATGGGAACCTTCCCGGTCCGCGCCTACGCGGTCGTGGACGCCTAGTCGTCCCCGTCCCAGGCCTTGTCCCCCTCCCTCCACGCCTCGTTTCGCTCGGCCGCGGTCTTCAACGCGTTGGCCGCGGCCTCGCGGTTCGCGTAGGGACCCATCCGGTCCTTGTTCGGGCAGCCCTCGTCAGGCTCGACCGCCATGTGCTTCAGGCAGAACCACCACTGATCACTCATACGAGCAATCCTGCCCAGTAGGAAGCGCAACTAGACTGGGGGACCATGACGACACTGCTCCAGCCCGGGCGGATCTCGCCCATCCGCAAGGTCCCCGCCCACATCGAACGGCCGGAGTATGTCGGGAAGAAATCCCCGAAGACCGGGGAGCCCGACGTCAAGACGCCCGAGATCATCGAGCGGATGCGGATCGCGGGCAAACTGGCCGGTCAGGCGCTCGAAGAGGTCGGCAGGCACGTGGCTCCCGGTGTCACCACCGACGAGCTCGACCGGATCGGCCACGAGTTCCTCTGCGACCACGGCGCCTACCCCAGCACCCTCGGCTACCGGGGCTACCCCAAGTCGCTGTGCACCTCGATCAACGAGGTGATCTGCCACGGCATCCCGGACGACACCGTGCTGCGCGACGGCGACATCGTCAACGTCGACATCACCGCCTTCATCGGCGGCGTGCACGGCGACACCGACGCCACCTTCCTGGTGGGTGAGGTGGACGAGGAGTCACGCCTGCTGGTCGAGCGCACCCGCGAGGCCACCAACCGGGCCATCAAGGCCGTCGCCCCCGGCCGCCAGCTCAACGTGGCCGGCCGTGTGATCGAGGCCTACGCCAAGCGGTTCGGCTACGGAGTGGTCCGCGACTTCACCGGCCACGGCATCGGCACCACGTTCCACTCCGGCCTGATCGTCCCGCACTACGACGACCCGTCGCTGGCGGTCACCCTGGAACCCGGCATGACGTTCACCATCGAGCCCATGCTGACGCTCGGCACCATCGACTACGACATCTGGCCCGACGGCTGGACGGCCGTGACCAAGGACCGCAAGCGGACCGCCCAGTTCGAGCACACCATCCTGGTCACCGAGACCGGCCACGAGATCCTGACGCTCCCCTGAGGCCCCGCCTCCCCGGTCCCCCGGACGGCGCCCCGCCGCGGCGCGGGTGAAGATCCGCGAAACGGGCTAGCGTTTGCGGGGCGCCACCCCGGTGACGGTGGTGCCCTGGCCCTCGACGCCGTTGACGGTGAGAGTTCCCCCGAGTCCGGCGAAGTGGGTCCGCATGGCGACGACGCCCCGGCCTGCCGCCGGGCCGGAGAAACCGACCCCGTCGTCGCTGACCGTCATGCGCAGGCCGCCGCGCCCCAGGGTGACGGCGACGGAGACGACATTCGCCCGGCTGTGCCGCTCGATGTTCGCGAGCGCCTCGACCAGCGTGGCCAGAACGGCTTGGGCGACACCCGCGGAAACGTCACGGCCGGGCAGCGCCCAGGTCTCGACAACGATGCCGGTGCGCCGAGCCCACTCGGCGAGATGCTCCTCAAGAGCCTGAGCGAGACTCCGGCTCCGCTCCCCGCGCATGCGCAGTTTCTCGAACACTGCTCACCTTCCTGACCACATGGCAGCCGCCTGCTCCCCGACCGAGCATGCGGCTGGTGCGTGACTGGGCATGGCGCACGGCACTGGGCGCTGCACCCGCTGCGGTTATGCCCGAACCCGCTTCCAAAGCCACCGAAGGCACCTTACGCGACAGCGGAAGATAGAAGGGCGTAGCCGTCCGGCTACTCCGCGCGTTCGCGCTTGTTCAACCTGGCCAGATAGTCGTTGTAGGCATCGAGTTCCGCGTCGCCGGTGCCGCCCGTCCGGGCGGCGATGGCGTCGGCGCGGCGATCCGCGCGGCGGGCCTTGCGGTCGTCGTCCCGCCACCACTGGAAGGCCAGCGCGAGCAGCACGATCAGCGTCGGAATCTCACCGAAGCCCCAGGCGATGGCACCGCCGGTCCGCTGGTCGGCGATCGAGGAGACACCCCAGGTGCGGCCGAGCTGGTCGTACCAGTCACTGGCGAGCACGGTTCCCATGCTCATCAGGGCGATGCCGAAGAACGCGTGGAACGGCATCGTGACGAACAGCAGTATCAGCTTGGCGAAGTGGGGCAGCTTGTGAGGGGCCGGATCCACACCGATGATCACCCAGAAGAACAGGCAGCCGCTGATCAGGAAGTGCATCGTCATGGCGATGTGGCCAAGGTGCTCCTCCATCGCGGCGGTGAACAGCGGGGTGAAGTACAGCGCGTAGGTGGAAACGATGAAGATCGCGGTGGCGATCGCGGGGTGAGCGACGAACCGGACGAACCTGCTGTGCAGGATCGTGGTCAGCCACTCGCGCGGGCCGCGGTCGCCTCGGCGGACGGCGGGCTTGAGAGCACGCAGCGCCAGGGTGACGGGAGCGCCGAGCACCAGGAAGATCGGCACCAGCATGGAGAGCGTCATGTGCTCGGCCATGTGCACGCTGAAGAGCACCTTGGCGTAGCGGGAGACGCCGCTCTGGGTGGCGACGAGCAGGATCAGCAGGCCGGTGAACCACGCCGCGGTGCGGCCCCGGGACCAGGAGTCGCCGCGCCGCGTGAGCCGTACGACTCCGGCGAGGTAGAAACCGCCGAGCAGGGCGACCAGGATGCCGAAGAACAGGTCGAACCACCACAGCGAGACCAGGTTCGCCGGAGAGATCTCCGGCGGCACGGGGTAGCCGAGCAGCTCGAAGGCCCGGTCAGGCGGGAGGACCACGGGAGGCGGGGCGGTGCGGGCGAGAGCGACGGCCAGCCCGACCGTCGCGAACATGAGGAGGATCTCCCAGGACGCGAACCGGACGAACGCGGCGGGCCCGCCGGAGGGAAGCTGGGGCAGGGTCCGCTTCCTGTGCCACCAGCCGACGACGCCGAGCGCCGCGAACGCGGCGGTCTTGGCCAGCAGCAGCAGGCCGTAGGCGGAGGTGAAGAGAACGGAGATCGAGGTGAGCCTGGCGATGACACTGAACAGGCCTGACAGCCCCACGGCGATGAAGCACCACAGCGCCATCGAGGAGAACCGGGTGGCGGCGACCTCCAGGTGCGGCTGCCCGCGCAACGCGTGGGCGCAGAGCACGGCGAGCCCGCCCACCCAGAGCGCGAGGACCGTCAGGTGCACGGCGACGCCGGTGGTGGCCAGGTCGTGGTTGGGTGAGGAGGACGAGTGCCCGGTCAGCGCGGGAGGGAGCAGGGTGATCAGAGCGAGCACCAGCAGGCCGCCGGCCGCGCCCGCGGTGATCGCCCCGCGGGCGAACAGCGCGATCGCCACCGCGAACAGCACGACCAGGGTGAGGGCGATGCCCTGGGAGACCTGGCTGGCGTAACTGGTCAGCTCGTTGCCGCCGAGCACCTCGGCGACGGGCAGGCCGAGCGCGTCCGACAGGCTGAACACCATCGTCACCGCCGCCGCGCCCGCCCAGACGAGCGCGAGCCATGAGGCGGCCTTGGCGTAGGCGAGGGCGGGCTTGCCCAGCAGGCCCTTGTCGCTGGGGAGGAAGACCGCGGCGGCCAGCAGCACACCCACGGTGAGCACGCCCGCCACTTCCATCGCCAGCTTGGCCAGGGGCAGTCCCCAGCGGGTCAGCGCGCCCTGATCGGGCAGGCCCGGAATGATGCGCGGGGTCGCGGCGCCTCCGGCGATCATGGCGATCACCAGGGCGACGACGGCCGCCGCCGCGCCCGCGAGTGCGAGCCTCGCGGTCCTGCCGGTCCCGGCCTGCCCGGCCTGTTCCGGCTTGTTCACGGCTGCTTCTTGTTCCGCATGCTGAAGAACAGGCCGATGCCGACTCCGGTCACGCCCCCGACGATCAGCCACACCCAGCCGGGCACGCCGCCCGAGGACTCCTGCTCACCCGACGCCTGGGCGGCGGAGGACGGGCTGAGCGTGGCGGCGACCGGACTCTCGGCGGGCGCCGGGGAGGTCGAGACGACCTCGGACGGCGACGGCGACGCGGAGGGCGACGGCGACTTGGAGCCGATCAGGGTGAAGGGGATCTCGCCCTCGATCGGGTGCCCGTCGGAGGAGACCACGCGATAGGCGATGACGTATTCGCCCGGCGGCAGGTCGCCCTTGAGTTTCTGGGTCACCACCTCACCGTCCAAGACGGGCTTGCCGTCCTGATAGGCGGTGTTGTCCGCGGTGTGCACGACGACGTTCGGGAAGCGCACCTTGGAGCTGAACGTCAGCTTCACCTCCTTCAAGCTCTCGACCTTGGCGCCCTTGGCAGGGTTGCTGCTCTTGAGGGTGTCGTGGGCGAGAGCCGGCGAGGCGAAGGCCGTACCGAGGACGAGGGCGGCGAGAAACGCGAGAGCGGCCGCGAAAGAAGAAGTCTTCATGGCAACCCCAAGGCTACCGACGCCACCACGCGGTCCCGACCTCCCGTCCCGATCTACAATCCCACGCAAGCCAGCGCCCGCTGGTAGGCGTCGACGCTGCGTGCCGGCTCGTCGACGCGCTCCAGAACCTGCGCCGCGGTCAGCCACGAGTGGGCGGTGTGCCGGGTGACCGGAAGGCGCTCCAGCGACTCCGCCACCCCCCGCAGCTCGCCCAGGGCCTGCTCCCGCCTGCCCAGCTCCGCGAGGGCCTGACCGAACACGAGCCGAGCCTCCGCGTGGAGGGCCTCGGGCATTCCGTCGAGCATGTCGCAGACGACCTGGATGCGCTCCGCGGCCCGCTCCGGATGGGCGAGCAGCAACTCCGTGCGGGCGAGGTTCATCGCACAGCGCAACTTGCCCATCGGGTTGGCGGAGCTCTCGGAGAACTCGGTCTCCACCTTCAGCAGCACGTCGCGCCAGGTGCTGGCCTCCATGGGCCGCACGATCAGCATGACCTGCGCGTAGTCGTGACGGAGCCGTGCCAGGCGGCGAGGGTCTTCATACTCGGACTGGATGGCGATGGCCCTCTCGACGTGGGGAACCCCTTCCTCGCCGTAACCGCTCTCCACGGCGACGATCGCGGCACCCCAGTGCGCCAGGGTAAGCGCCTGGGGCGTGCCGAGGAGCTCAGCGGCGGCGAGCAGCTCGGAGGAGAACTGACGGGCCCGGAGCAGGTCTCCCCGCTCGACGTAGGCGGCCAGGAGCTGGCCTCCCAGCTTCATCAGGTCGTCGGTCCAGGCAGGACGCACCGCCCCGCCCAGGATCTGCTCCACGACGTTGACCGCCTGGACCAGGTTTCCCTGCTCGCGATAGCAGCGCGAGAGCGAGACCGCGATGGCGATGTGGCGCTCGGGGGTCATCGTCGCCGACTCGTTCTGACGCAGCGTGCTCAGCAGGGTGATGGCCCCGTCCAGGTCGCCGCAGGCCTCGGTGGCCAGGGCCAGGCCGTACTCAGCGTCCTGCCGCAGCTGCGGCAGGCCCGCCAGCCCGCCGTCGGCGAGCAGCTCCGCGTAGCGGGTGCGTCCCTCGACCACTTCGCCGTTCTCCATGGCCAGCCGCGCGTAGCTGAGGTTGAGCTCGATCTCCTGCATCTGCTCGGCCGTCACCCCGTTGACGAGGTAGGTGAGGGAGCAGTCGAGCTTGTCGGCGAGGAGTTCGAGAACCGCCGGTGTCGGAGTACGCTTGCCGCTCTCTATGAGGGAGACGTAACTGTCTGACAACTCCGGATGAGCGAGCTGCGCTTGAGAAAGACCACGTTGACGGCGGACGGTCTTAATGCGCTGCCCGACCAAGTCTTGACCAGTCACGTTACCCCTTGAAAGATATCTCTGAGCAGCAAAACCAACGACAGGAGTCTCCCCCGTGCGCCGACGCCTTGCTTTGTCTGCCCTCGCCGTCTTCTTGACGGCAACGTTTGCCGCCACGAGTCATGCTACGACCGCCAGCGCCGATTCGTCTGCCCCCCTGCAGGGGACCACCCAGTCTTCTTCGGCCCTGGACTTGCTGACCACCGCAGACTGGGAATACCCGGAATAGCAAGAGGGCCGACTCTCCCGTAAGGTGAGGGACAGGCTGGCCCGATCCGCTGCCGCAGGCAGGTCCCGCCCGGTGAACCCCTCCACCGCGCGGATGCGGCGGCGGACCTTGTTGACACGAACGCGCAGACGTCCGGCGCAGGCGTTCCACGAACGAACACAGCCAGGAAACGCGCTGGACGTCTGCGCGTCACCGCAACCGATCTGGATCCACGGCAGGCGTGGAGTCTCGCTCCGTTCCCGTTTATCTCTGCCGACCGACGTAAAAACGGCGTAGCGTGAGGAAATCACACTTCAGCGCCAACCACAAGAGCAAGACACGACCTGGTTAGCGCGCTTACCGGATGAACGTGATGATCCGCCAGATAGGTCCCAGCGATTCGGTTGCCGCCGAAGCGTAATACGGAGACCCACACCGGACGCTGAAGGACATTCGTCAAAGACGTCGCCGACAGAGCGTCCATGGCGCCCGACGGCTTTCCCGGTTCATGGACGGGTCACGGCTCCCGCTTCGGCACACATGTCTCTGTAACCTCATCCGCCCCACCTGAAACAGAAGTGGCTCGGATTTCGACGACGCCGCCCGCCGGAGGAGTCAACGCTTACGCCAGCTTCACGGCCGGGACTTCAAGGCGGGGGAGGCGATCATCACCCCTGAACGCGGAGCCCTCACCTTCCGAAGCCCGAGGCAAGAGGCTCCCATGCCGGCGGCTGCTCGACACCATCCCCGCGCCCGCTTCGGACAGGCAGGAAGGCGGCGGGTACCAGATCGGCCCTCGGTGGCCATCCACCCGAAAAGGAAATCCGGCAACCAGTCCTGACTCCAATAAGAAAACACTGAATGGACTACCGTCAATACACTGTAAATACACCGATCATTCGCGGGACGCGAGCTAATGACTTGAGCCGGAAACCGGGTAGCGTTATCCTCTCAAGACTCTTTTGACAGCGCTTAGGACGGACTGGGGTCGATGACATTTGAGGATCACCACTCGGCGTTTCTGATACTCGGCAGCCTGGCAGTTCGCAACGCCAATAACGAAACCATCCACATCCAGCGGCTCAAACATCGCCAACTGCTGGCGGCGCTCCTGCTCAGGGCCAACACCCCCACACCCGTGGAACACCTGATAGAGGCACTGTGGGACGACGCGCCCCCGCCCTCCGCGGAGCAAAACATCAAGACCTACATTCACGCATTGCGTAAACTGTTGTCTCCCGGCGATCCTCGCTCCGCGCCGATAGAGACACAGACAAACGCATACCTCATCACCGCCGGCCCGGAAGACCTCGACCTGCTGGCCTTCCAAGAACGCCTCCAGCAAGGCCGGCAGGCCTCCTGGCACAACGAGCCGCAAACCGCCTACCACTACTTCACCCAAGCCCTTGGGCTGTGGCGCGGCGAGACCCTGTCGAACGCCAAGGGCAGCCGGCCCCTGAATGACGCCGCCACCCGTCTGACCCAGGAACACCTGGCCCTGCTGGAGGAAACCGCAGAGATCGGACTCAGCCTGGCCCGCTACGACGAGGTCGTCTCCGCCCTGCGCGCCCCCGCCACCACCTACCCCTCCCGCGAACGGCTATGGGGACAACTCATGCTGGGCCTGTACGGGACCGGAGACCGCCCCGCAGCGCTGGAGGCCTACCAGCGACTCAGAAAAGCCCTCAGAGAAGAAACCGGGCTGGACCCCAGCCAGCCGATCCAAGACCTTCACCAACGCATCCTCACCTCCAGTAACCTCCCCGACCCAACATCACGACCAGGATCGGCGCATCTCACCCAAACCAGCCGGAGCACGCCTGTCCCCCGCCAGTTGCCGCGCGATCCCACCGACTTCGTCGGACGCGTAGAAGAGCTGGTCCAGCTGAGAGCACTGCTGTGCCCCTGGGACGGCAGCCGCCCCCACCATGTCATCGCGATCACCGGACCACCCGGAGCCGGCAAGTCCACCCTGGCCATCCGCGCCGCCCACCAGGCCCGCAACCACTTCCCTGGCGGACACCTGTACGCCAACCTGTACGGCGCCACACCAGGCATCAAACAACTCGAACCCCTCGACGTCCTCGGCAGATTCCTCCGCGATCTCGGCACGCCCCCCTACGCCATCCCCACCAACCTCGACGAAGCCACCTCCCTATGGCGCAGCCTGCTTGACGGCAAAAATGTTCTTATCGTGCTGGACGATGCCACCGACCCGGCCCAGGTCCGCCCGCTGCTGTCGGTCCCCAGGGGGAACACGGTCCTGGTGACCAGCCGGAGCACCTTTGTCCTCGTCGACGACTGCGTTCATGTGCAGATCGGCAGAATGCGCCGTGTAGAAGCCTCCGCCATGCTCGCGAAACTGGCCGGGGCCGAGCGCATCGCCGCAAACACCTGGGCGACCACGCGTCTGATCGAGCTCTGCGGCAGCCTGCCTTTGGCCGTGGGCATCGCCGGAGCCCGGCTGGCCAGCCGCCCCCAATGGGACGTGGCCGACCTGGTGGAACGCCTGCAAGACGAACGACGACGACTCCACGAACTGGAAATGGGCGATCTCGCGGTCCGTTCCAGCCTGGCGGTCAGCTACGACCTGCTCGCCGCCAGCGACCACCCCCTCGACCGAACAGCCGCCCGCGCACTGCGCGCCCTCGGCGTGCTCCAGGTAGCCGACGTGACCTCACACATCGTCGCCGCCCTCCTGGACGCTCCCGCCGACATGGCCGAACGCGCCATGGAACGCCTGGTCGACGCCCACCTCGCGGAAACCAACGAAACCGGAAGATACCGACTACACGACCTGATCCGCCTGTTCGCCAGCGAACAAGCCGTGCGACAACAGACACAGGAAGCCCGCAATGCCGCACTGGACCGGGCGCTGAGCTGCTACGTCGCGACCACCCGCCTGGCCGTGAAACTCGCCGGCTACCCCCGCACCGTGCTGACAGAGGTCGACATCAACGCGAACCCGATCCCACTCGCCTCGAAGGAAGAGGCCCACCAGTGGCTGGATCGGGAACAGGCCAACCTCCTAGCCGCCGCCTCCCAGGCAATGGCCGCCCCCGAACAGCAAACCGCCCGCCTTGGCGTCGCCCTCACCTGCTCGCTCTTCTGGCACCTCCACCACGCCAACCTCCACATGCATATCCTCTCGAGTAGCCGGCAATGTCTCACAGTCGGGCAGCGGCTGGATGATCGTGGTATCCAAGCAAACGCACACAGTCATATGGCCCGAGCTCTCAGCTTGGCCCACCGCTCCGAGGAAGCCATGCCTCACCTTCACAAGCAGTTGGCCCTCTGCCGAGAACTGTCTGATCTACATGGCGAGCAAAGAGCGCTGGGTGCCCTGGCCCGTGATTACCTGGAACTAAACCAGTATGAGGAAGCCATCACCTGCGCCGAAGCGCAGTGGAAGGCCGCCAAGGCAATCGGGCACAAATCGGGTGAGCACTTCGCGGCCACCGTGATCGGTGCGGCGTATCGTGGCCTGCGCCAGTTCGATCGAGCGCTGGCGGTGCTGGGTGAGGCCCTGGACCAGACCCGCAGAGACGGCAACGTCTACCAGGAAACCAGCGTGCGCGAGAACCTCGGCGAGGTCCATCTTGACCTGGGAGATCCCGCGTCGGCCAAAACCTGGTATGAAACTGCCCTGGCCTGCGCTGATGCCGCGAAGGTGAGCGTCGCCGAGCCGTACCTCCTGCTCGGCCTCGCCCGCTCCTGCCGTCTCCTCGGCCAGATCGACCAGGCCGCAACCTACCTCGCGCGCTCCATCACAACCGCACGGGCAACCGGAAACGAGGCCTTGAGGAAGCAACTGGCAGAGGAAGAGGACCTCCTGTCCGCTCGCGGAGAGCCAATGGCGGCTCTCGGCGAGGTCATGACGCCCTGAGGGCCAGGAACAGGTCGACCCGGTCCGCCATCGTCGACAGATCCCGTCCGGTGAGCTCCTCCACCCGGCGGATGCGGTAGCGGACCGTGTTGACATGGACGTGCAGGCGTTCGGCGCAGGCGTTCCAGGAACCGACGCACTCAAGGAACGTACCGAGCGTCCGCACCAGGTCGGACTGGTGCCGCCGGTCGTAGTCGAGCAGCGGATCCAGCGTCCTCGCGGCGAACGATCGCCGCACGTCGTCGGGGACCGTGGCCAGCAGCAGCGCGTGCGTGTAGATCTCGTCGCTGGTCACGACGCCCCCGCCGCGCGCCTCGGCCAGTCTCCGCGCGTGACCCGCCTCCTCCGCGCCGCCCCGGATCGCCGACGAGCCGGTCAGCGAGGCGCTCACCCCGATCGACACCCGTGTCCCGGGCAGCCCCGCCGTCAGCGCCCGCGCACCGGCCCGCAGCGTCTCGGCCAGCTCGCCCGCCGTACCGGCCAGCGGCACCAGCGCCACCGCCCCCTCGGCGCCCGCCGCGGCCACCACCCTGGGGTGCAACAGCTCTTCCAGGACCTGGCCGCCGAGCGTCGCCGGATCCGGTCCCCGGGCCGCCCCGGCCCGGATGACGGTCGCGTTGACCACGGCGTACGGCTCGGCCAGGCCGATTCCGCAGGTCCGCAGCCCGGCATTGAGTTCGGCCGGATCTCTCCCCCCGGAGACGGCCAGTGCGATCAGCTGTCCGGCGAGGCGGCGCTCGACCCTCCTGCCCTCCTCCGTCCTGGTCCGCTCCAGCGCGACGCAGGCCGCCAGCTCGAAGCCCAGGTCGGCCTCGCCGAGCAGGTCGCCGCCGCAGACCAGGGCCCAGCTCGCGGCGCGGTGCTCGCGGCCCACGCCGAAGAGGGTGAAGGTCCCCGCCGGGGTGCGGACCGCGTGCGGCAGCCGGGGCGCGGTCAGATACTCGTGCGCCAGCCGTACGGCGTCGGCCTGGTCCAGGGTGCCGGCGATCACCGTGCCGGTGGCCGAGATGACCGCGCCGGTCATCGCGAGCTCGCCCTCCATGAGCGCGAACAGCTCCGGCAGGCCGGCGCCCTCGGCGACCGCCGCGACGATCCTCCGGTGGCGGCCGAGGGCGTCGCGCAGCTCGGCGAGGCGAGGAGTGATCATCTCCGCGATGGTCCGGAAGGAGACCTCGACGGGAACCTCCAGAAGCGGCAGGCCATGGGCCCGGCAGGCTTGGACCAGGTCGTCGGGCACGGCGCCGAGCCATGCCCGGCCGGCGCCGAGCGCGGCCACCCCCGCCTTGGCGAGGCGGGCCACGAACCGTTCGGAGTCCGCGGGCTCGTTGCGCCACATGAGCCCGGAGAGCACCAGTTCTCCGCCCGACAGATAGCGTCCGGGATCGGGCAGGTCGGTGATCTGCACACCGGTGAAGTCACGATCCAGATGCTCTTCGCCCACCAGCAGGGTGAGCCGGAGCTCTTCAATCCCGACCAGGTCACGTATGCGCATAGTTGGATAAAACTACAAGAGCCGCCGACACGCCTGTCACGCGTTTCGTCGTGTCCGCCCTATTCCCCTCTGACCTGGGCTGATGTACTGCTGTGGTGAGCAGCATCGAGACTCGGCAGAGCCAGGGCGTCGGCGAGAGCGTGCTGCGTCCCGACGGGACGCTCAAGGTGACGGGCGAGTTCGCCTACTCCTCCGATCTGTACCTCGCGGACATGATCTGGGGGGTGACCCTGCGCAGTCCTCACCCATCGGCGTGGATCCGCTCCATCGACATCGGCCCCGCGCTGGCCATGCCCGGTGTGCTGGCGGTGCTCACCCACGAGGACGTGCCGGGCGAGAAGTTCTACGGCCTGGAGCACAGGGACCAGCCGGTGCTGGCCGTCGACCAGGTCCGCTACCAGGGGGAGCCGGTCGCGCTGGTCGCCGCCGACCATCCTGAGCGGGCCAGGCGGGCGGCCGAGGCGATCGTCGTGGAGTACGAGCCTCGGGAGGCGGTCACCGACCCGCGCCGGGCCGCCTTCGACGCCTCCTGCCCGACGGTCCACGACCACGGCAACGTGCTGCGCCACCAGCCGGTCCGGGTCGGCTCCGATTTCGAGGCCCCCGTCGTGGTCACCGGGGAGTACGAGGTCGGCATGCAGGACCAGGCCTTCCTCGGGCCGGAGTCGGGTCTGGCCGTGCCGGCCGAGGACGGCGGGGTGGACCTGTTCGTCGCGACCCAGTGGCTGCACGTGGACCGCGGCCAGATCGCGCCGTGCCTCGGCCTGCCCGAGGAGAAGGTACGGCTGTCGCTGGCCGGGGTGGGCGGCGCGTTCGGCGCGCGCGAGGACCTGTCCATGCAGGTTCACGCGTGCATGCTGGCGCTGCGCACGGGCCGCCCCGTGAAGATCGTCTACAACCGCGAGGAGTCGTTCTTCGGTCACGTTCACCGGCATCCGGCCTGGATGCGCTACGAGCACGGCGCGACCCCCGAGGGCAGGCTGCTCTACGTCAAGGCGGAGATCCTGCTCGACGGCGGCGCCTACTGCTCCTCCTCCCCCGCCGTGGTGGGCAACGCCGCCTCACTCGGGGTGGGCCCGTACGAGGTGGACAACATCTGGATCGACGCCTACGGCGTCTACACCAACAACCCGCCCTGCGGCGCCATGCGCGGCTTCGGCGCGGTCCAGGCCTGCTTCGCCTACGAGTCGCAGATGGACAGGCTCGCCGAGGCGTGCGGCATCTCCCCCGTCGAGGTTCGCATCCGCAACGCGGTCTCCCAGGGCTCCAGGCTGGCCACCGGCCAGGTGATCGACTCTCCCGCACCGCTGGCCGGCATGCTCCGCGAACTCGCCGCGATGCCGCTTCCGGCCGCCGCGGGATCGGACCTGCTGGACATGCCCGGCGGCGTCTCGCAGACCACCCACGGCGAGGGGGTACGGCGCGGCGTGGGGTACGGCGTGGGCATCAAGAACATCTGCTTCTCCGAGGGCTTCGACGACTACTCCACCGCCAGGGTCAGGGTGGAGCTGCTCGGCGGCGAGCCGCATGTCCTGGTGCACACCGCGGCGGCCGAGGTGGGTCAGGGCCTGGTGACGATCCAGGAGCAGATCGCCAGGACTGAGCTCGGCATCGACCAGGTGACGGTCGCCCAGGCCGACACGGCGGTGGGCTCGGCCGGGTCCTCGTCGGCCTCCCGCCAGTCCTACGTCACCGGCGGCGCGGTCAAGGCGGCCTGCGAAGCCGTACGGAAGCGGCTGGACGACCTGCGGGCCGACGGGTCGACGCTGGTGGAGGCGCTGGAGCGGGCCGGCGCCGTCGAGGAGACCAGGGAGTATCGCCACCGGCCGACCTTCCCGATGGATCCGGTCACCGGGCAGGGCGACTCCCACACCCAGCTCGCCCTGTGCGTGCACCGGGCGGTGGTGGACGTGGACGTGGAACTGGGCCTGGTCAAGGTGGTGGAGCTGGCGGCGGTCCAGGACGTGGGCAAGGTGCTGAACCCGCTCGCGCTGGAGGGACAGATCCACGGCGGCTCGGCGCAGGGGCTGGGCCTGGCGCTGATGGAGGAGATCCAGGTCGTAGACGGACGGGTGCTCAACCCCTCCTTCACCGACTACCTGATCCCCACCGTTCTCGACATGCCGCCCATGCGCGTGTCGATCCTGGAGAACCCCGACCCGCACGCCCCCTACGGCCTGCGAGGCGCGGGCGAGCCCCCCACGCTGTCCTCCACCCCCGCCGTGGTCGCCGCCGTGCGGGCCGCGACCGGCCTGCCGCTCTCCCGCGTGCCGATCCGCCCCCATGACATCGCGCTGAGCGGGTAGGAAACGGTCATCCCCCGTGCGAGGGGGGAGCTATGGATCGGTTCTTCGAGCTGTCGGCGCGGAGCTCGACGGTCGCCCAGGAGATCAGGGGTGGCCTCACCACGTTCATGGCCATGGCTTACATCATCCTGCTGAACCCGATCATCATCGGCGGGGCCACCGATGTCACCGGGGCGAAGCTGTCGGTCCCGCAGCTCACCACGTCGACCATCATCGCCGCGGCGGTGAGCACGATCCTCATGGGACTGGTGGGCAACGCGCCTTTCGGCGTTGCGGCGGGGCTGGGCCTGAACGTGGTGGTCGCCTACCAGGCCGCGCCGCACATGACCTGGGCCCAGGCGATGGGACTGGTCGTCCTGGAGGGGCTGCTGATCGTGGTGCTGGCGGTCTCCGGGCTGCGCCGCCTCATCATGGACTCCATCCCGCTCGCCCTGAAACACGCGATCAGCGTGGGAATCGGCATGTTCATCGCGCTGATCGGGCTGGTGGACGCCGGGTTCGTCGGGAGGGGGACGGGGGCGCCGGTGCAGCTGGGCAGGACCGGTCACCTGACGGGCTGGCCGGTCGCGGTGTTCTCCTTCGGCCTGTTGCTGATGATCGTGCTTTTCGTGCGCAGGATCCACGGGGCCATCCTGATCAGCATCGTGATCACCGCCGTGCTGGCGATCGCGGTCAATTCGGTCACGAAGATCAATCCAGCGGACTGGGGCATCGTGGTGCCCCGCGTGCCGGAGGCGGTGGTGTCCCCGCCGGACTTCGGACTGGTCGGCCAGGTGGACCTGTTCGGCGGATTCACCCGCGCCGGGATCGTGACCGCGACGATCGTGCTGTTCACGCTGGTGCTGTCGGGGTTCTTCGACGCGATGGGCACCATCATCGGGGTGAGCGACGAGGCGGGCCTGGTGAACGTAGAGGGCCAGGTGCCCCGGCTGGGGGCCATCCTCACCGTCGACGGCGTGGCCGGAGCGATCGGCGGGTTCTGCAGCTCCTCGGCGAACACGGTCTTCGTCGAGTCGGCGGCCGGGGTCGGCGAGGGGGCCAGGACCGGCCTGTCCGCCCTGGTCACCGGCGCCATGTTCCTGCTGACCCTGTTCATCACCCCGCTCGCCGCGGTTGTCCCCGCCGCCGCGGCGGCTCCCGCGCTGGTGCTGGTGGGCGCGTTGATGATGACCCTGGCCAGGAACATTCCCTGGGATGACCTGGCTCTGGCCATCCCGGCGTTCCTGACGATCGCCATGATGCCGTTCACCTACAGCATCACCAACGGCGTCGGCGTGGGCGTGATCAGCTACGCGGTGGTCCTGACGGCGACCGGCCGGGTCCGCGAGGTCCCGTGGCTCCTCTGGGTGGTCACGCTGATCTTCGCGGCGTACTTCTCCATCGAGGGTCTTCAGGCACTGTTCGCCTAGGGAGCGCCACCGGGCCCCGAGGTGGGGGTGGTGAACTGCTTGCGATTGAGTGTTCATAAGTGTTGTTTAGATACCATCAGTGCTTTACGATCTTCGACGTGAACCTGACGGAATGGGCCAGAGCGCAGGGCGTCGCGCCGCGTACCGCGTACCGCTGGTTCCGTGAGGGCACGTTGCCGGTCCCCGCCGAACGAGTGGGACCGCGCACGATCCTGGTGAACATCGAGGCCAACACCGCGCCACAGAAGACCGAGGGAATCGGCCTGTATGCGCGAGTGTCCTCACAAGACCAGAAGTCCGATCTCGAGCGGCAGACCACCCGGCTGATGGAATGGGCCGCGCAGGGCGGTCACCGTGTCGTCCGGGTCGAATCCGAGATCGGCTCGGGGACGAACGGGGACCGGTCGAAGGCGAAACGGCTGCTGGCCGATCCGGCTGTGACCGTGATCGCGGTGGAGCACAAGGACCGGCTTGGCCAGGTGAACGTGGAGCTGGTCGAAGCCGCGCTGTCCGCGACCGGCCGTCGCCTGGTGGTACTGGACGACGGTGAGGTCGAGGACGATCTCGTCCGTGACATGGCCGAGATGCTGACCTCGTTCTGCGCCCGCTTGTACGGTCGCCGGTCGGCGAAGAACCGTGCCCAAAAGGCCCTGAAGGCCCTGAAGGCCGCCGAGCATGGCTGAACAGCGGAAGCCGTTGCGGCAGATCGCCCGGCCGTTCGTCGCCGACGGACCGTCGGGTGTGTCGATACGGGACCGCCTCAAGGGCCTCACGCCCGAGGACGACACCGCTCCCGCAACGAGTGGTTCCAGAAAACCCGCCGCTTAGCGATCCTGGAGACCGGCTACGAGCAGGTCAAGGCGGAGCGGGATGCCGGGAAGGTCTCCGCGGTGCGAGGCGGCCGTCGGTTGCTGAAGCAGCGGCACAATCTCATCATCGCGAACAAGACGTATGAGCAGTGGCGGTCCGAGTGGGAGGCAGCGCGCTGGTTCCTGACCGCTGACGGCGAGTCCGGCAAGCGATATGGCAACGAGACGATCCGCGTCACCCCGGACGGGGAGGTGTCACTCAAGCTGCCCGGCCCTCTGGCGGACTTGGCGAACGCCCGGCACGGCCGGTACATCCTCACCGCCCGCGTCACCTTCTCCCACCGGGGAGAGGAGTGGCGCGACCGGATCGAAGCGAACCGGGCGGTGGCCTACCGCATCCATCTCAACACCACGTCCGGCCGCTGGTACCTCGACGCCTCCTGGACCCGCAAAGACCTCCCTGTTGTTCCGCTGGATGCGCTGCGGGCCGGTGGCGTGGTCGGCGTGGACACCAACGCCGACCACCTCGCCGCCTGGCTGCTCGATGAGCACGGCAATCCGACCGGTGCGCCCCGCCGCTTCGACTACGACATGTCCGGGTCGGCCACCCACCGGGACGCTCAGCTCCGCCACGCCCTCACCCGGCTCATCCACTGGGCCGAGTCCACCGGTGTCGAAGCCATCGCGATCGAAGACCTCGACATCACCGGCTCCAAGACCCGGGAGAAACACGGCCGCAAGAAGCGGTTCCGGCGGCTCATCTCGGGCATCCCCACCGGCAAACTCCGTGCACGCCTGCTGAGCATGTGCGCGGAAGCCGGACTCGGCGTGATCGCTGTCGATCCCGCCTACACCAGCCTGTGGGGGGCCGAGCACTGGCAAAAGCCCCTCACTACCGCACGACGCCCCGCCAGCCGCCACCAGGCAGCGAGCGTGGCGATCGGACGACGCGCCCTCGGCCTCCGGATCAGGCGACGGACGGCACCGCCCCGCCAGCACCAGAGCGATGCCGGCGGGCATCGGACCGCCCAGGCCCGGCCCGAAGGCCGAGAACGCGAGGGAAACCGCCCCCGTGTGCCCGGACCACGGACACGATCCGTCGGCGCTAAACGCGGAAGGAACGCGGTGGACCAGCCCATCCAAGACCGTTCGGGATGGGCTCAGTGCCAGATTGATCTTCACGGTCACTTCTGATCACTGTTCAGGAACGGTGAGAGCCGCCGAGGTCGCCGTGGACGTGGCTGCCGGGGTCGCCGTCGGGGCGACCGGGGCCGACGTGGTCGTCGCCGGAGCGGGCGTGGTCTGCGGGGTCACGGGCTGGCCGGAGGCCGGGGGCGTGGGGACCTGCGCGGTCGGCTGGGGCTGGCCCGTGGACGGCGTCCCGGTGCTCTCGGTATTCCCGGCGCTCCCGGTGCCGGACAGCCGGGCGGCCATGGCGTCGGCCTGTTCCTTGGTGAAGGAGCCGGTGATGCTCAGGCTGTCCTGGGTGATCACCTGGGCGACCCGGGGAGCGGCCACCACCTTCTCCCCGACGACGATCGCGATCGGCTGGTTGACCGCCTCCTTGGTCAGGTCGTTGATCCGTTCGAGGAACGTGGGCGCGAACGCGATCCTGACGGAGTACGCGCCGCTCGTCTCCTGGATCACCTCGATCTTCCGCACGGCGTTCACGCTGACCCCGGCGGCGAGCGTGTAGCAGATCTTCCCCTCGTCGTCGGGTATGGCCTCGGGGGCCGTGCAGGGGGCGGCCCCCGTCCCGACCACCGGGGCGAAGTGGATGGGGGCGGAAAGGCGCCGGGGTGGCGCGGCCCCGAGCGGCATGTCGGGGTTCTTGGTCATGAGCACGGCGAGAGTGCCGAGCACGCCGGTGATCAGCACGACGACGACCAGCGCGAGAACCAGGACGACGGTGGTGAGCCGGCTCGCCTGGGGCTCACCGGGCAGGCCGGCGCCGGCCTGCCCGCCCGGCCCGGCCCCCGGTCCTCGTGGCCCTTGTGGCCCTTGCGGTCCCGGGGAACCGTGGGGTTCGGCCTGGGGTCCCGGCGGCCTCGGGGGATGCCCGGAAGGCCCTGGTGGAGGTCCCTGTGGCACGGGTGGGTCGTCCGGACCCGCGTGCATCTCCATCGTCATATCCCCGTACTCTTCGCATTTGCTCGCGGTGAGCTTATCGATCAGCGCAAGGAACGGGTAACCGGTCGGCCGAGTCCGCTTCCAAACGGAAGAATGGACTGCAATTTACATACTGTCAGCAAAACTGACCCACTCCTTCCATCTTGCGCGTAGTGACCCTTTTCCCAGGAACGCACAGTAAAGAGGAGACAGGCGCGAATTCTGGAGGAGTTGTGAAGATCGCAGTTCCCCGCGAGGTCAAGAACCACGAGTATCGCGTGGCCCTCACTCCCGCTGGAGCCCATGAGTTCATCCGGAACGGCCATCAGGTCTTCATCGAGAAAGACGCGGGAGCCGGGTCCTCGATCCCTGACGCCGATTTCCAGAGCGTGGGGGCGACCATCGTGGACTCAGCGGACGATGTGTGGGCCGTGGGCGATCTGGTCCTGAAGGTGAAAGAACCGATCGCCGAGGAATATCACCGAATGCGCAAGGGACAGGTGCTCTTCACCTACCTGCACCTGGCCGCGTCGGAGGCGTGCACCCGAGCCATGCTCGAATCCGGCGTCACCGGCATCGCCTACGAGACCGTACAGACCGCGAACGGCGCCCTGCCGCTGCTGGCCCCGATGTCAGAGGTGGCCGGCCGGCTCGCCCCGCAGGTGGGCGCCTACCACCTGATGCGGCCGGAAGGCGGCCGCGGCGTGCTCATGGGCGGGGTGTCGGGTGTGCACGCGGCCAACGTGGTCGTGATCGGCGCCGGCGTGTCGGGAATGAACGCCGCGGTCATCGCGCTCGGCATGCAGTCCGAGGTGGTGCTGCTGGACAAGAACATCGACCGGCTTCGCCAGGCCGACGTCATCTATCAGGGCCACTGCCAGACGGTCGCGTCGAACAGCTACGAGATCGAGCGTGCGGTCCTGGCCGCCGACCTGGTCATCGGCGCGGTGCTGGTCCCGGGCGCGAAGGCGCCCACACTGGTCAGCAACGAGCTGGTGTCGCGGATGAGGCCCGGTTCCGTTCTGGTCGACATCTCCATCGACCAGGGCGGCTGCTTCGAGGACTCCCGGCCGACCACGCACGCGGAGCCGATCTACCAGGTGCACGACTCGATCTTCTACTGCGTGGCCAACATGCCGGGCGCGGTCCCGCACACCTCGACCTACGCCCTGACCAACGTGACCCTGCCCTACGCCGTGGCCATCGCCGAACAGGGCTGGCGCGCGGCGCTGCGCGGCGACCCCGCCCTGGCTCTCGGCCTGAACACGCACGAGGGGCACCTGACCAACCAGCCCGTGGCCGAGGCTCACGGGTTGGAAGCGGTGCCCCTGGGGCAGGTGCTCGCCTAGCGAGAGGTCCGGCTCGCCCGCCGCGCGAGGCCGTACCGGTAAGGCGACCTCAGGAACTCGGCGTCGCGCTGGGCGACGGGGTCGCCTTGGGAGCCGTGGACGGCTTCTGGCTCGGAGCCGCCGTCGGGGCGGTCGCCGGAATCGGGGCCTCCGCGGTGGTGGTGCTTATGCCGCCGCTGCAGGACGCTCCGAACTCGGGGGTCTCGGCGCTGTTGTTCCTGTATTTGGCGATGTATTTGGGCAGGCGCGGGTCGTCCGCACCGTCCAGCTTCAGCTGCTTGTTCCAGGAACTGGCCACGACCTTGGCGGGCAGCCCCGGGTACGGGCTCAGGAGCATGTAGTCCTTGGAGGCCAGCTCCTTCAGCCTGGCCACCTGGTCCTTGGGCAGGTCCGGCTGGTAGGTGATCCACACGGCGCCGTGCTCCATCGAGTGGACGGCGTTCTCGCTGTTGATCGGCTGGTCGTAGATGCCGCAGTTCTGCCAGCCGGGGTTGTGCTCGCCGCCCATCGGCGGGTTCTCCTTGTAGCTCACCTTGGCCGCGACGTGCTGACCTCCGGCGTACTTCGCGCTCGTGACGGCGTCCAGCGAGGTCACGACCCGCTCGTTGATCAGGTAGAAGGCGACCAGCCCGACGAGCAGGACGATGACGGCGCCTCCGGCACCCCACATCAAGAGCGCGGTCCGGCGCTCCTTACGCTTCTGCTCCGCACGCATCCGGGCGAGATGTTCCCGCCTCGCCTGCGTCTTTTCCTTCGTCATCGAGCCTCCAGCCGGCAACCAACCTGCGGTCACACTATGCCCTACCGACGTGTGTGGAGAATAAGCGAATCACAATGCGCGATACAGCGACGATTCACGACAGTGGGTAGTCTTGGCAAGCAATGAAAATCCCCACCGAAGAGCCCTCGAAGCCAAGACGTCGTGCGGCGCTGGGCGTGCTGCTCGGCTGTCTGGCCGCGGTGGCCGTCCTGATTCTGATCATCGGCAGGACCACGGCCCCGACCGACGCCTCGGCGGAGGCCGGGTTCGCCCGCGACATGGCCGTCCACCATGCCCAGGCCGTCGAGATGTCCTTCATCGCCAGAGACGGCAGCAAGGACGAGTCACTTCGGCGGCTCGCCTACGACATCATCGTCACGCAGACCGCCCAGCGCGGGATGTTCGGCGGCTGGTTGCAGCAGTGGGGGCTGAACCAGTCCGGTGAGCGGCCGGCGATGGCCTGGATGGCCGGTCACGGCCATGGAGGAGCCGCCGGGGCCCCTGCCACGATGCCCGGCATGGCCAGCGAGGAGGAGCTCAAAAGGCTCCGCGAGGCCACCGGCAAGGACCAGGAGATCCTCTTCCTGCAGCTCATGATCCGCCACCACGAGGGCGGCGTGCAGATGGCCCGGGCCCTGCTCAAACTGTCGGACCGCGACGAGGTGGTCACGACGGCCCAGCACATCGTCGACGGTCAGGCGGGAGAGATCAAGCTCATGACCGACATGCTGAGGCAGCGCGGCGCCCAACCGCTGCCTTCCATCCTTTAATCGCGCCATCCTTTAATCGCGTCGGCACGTCCCTGCGCGGCCGGGTTTCCGGCCAGGGCAGCATGGAGCCAACCTGGCCGGAGGAGATAAAACAGAATGGTGAACGACGAGCCGGAGAACCGCCTGGAGGTGAGCATCTCCGCCGAGGTCGAAGCGGGGCAGTACGCCAACTTCGCCTCCGTGTGGCACACCCAGGATGGCTTCGTCCTGGACTTCGCGGTGATCACCAGACCGCCCCAACTGGCCAACGACCCTTCCTCGGGTCAGCATTTCGTCAGCGTGCCGACCCGGATCGTCAGCCGTATCCGCATCCCCCCGAGCCAGGTGTTCGAGCTGATGAAGGCGCTTGAGCAGCAGCTCACCGCCTACGAGAAGGAAACCGGCCAGAAAAACTGATCTGCGGGGACCCGCCGTCCCCGGCACGGCGGGTCCCCCTGGATCACACGGATCCCTTCACGACAGCCCGATCGCCTCCCGTGCCGCGGCCATCAGGCCCGCGGTGCGGTCGGCGGCCCGCTCGGCTCCGGCGGCGAGGATCCTCGACAGCTCGGCCTGGTCGGATGACAGCTCGGCGTGGCGCTCCTGCAAGGGCCTCAACGTCTCCACCACGGCCTCGGCGGTGTCCCGCTTGAGCGCGCCGTAGCCGTCGTAGACGAGCGACTCGACCGGCTGCCCGGAACAGGCCGCGAGCATGGCCAGCAGGTTGGAGACACCGGGCTTGTCCTGGGGGTCGTAGCGGACCTCGGTGCCCGTGTCGGTCACCGCACGCATGATCTTGCGGTGGATGTCGGCGGGCGGGTCGAGCAGGTAGATCGTTCCCGCGGCCGAGCCGTCGGACTTGCTCATCTTGGAGGTGGGCACGGTCAGGTCCATGACCCTGGCGGCGACCGGCGGGTGCACGGCCTCGGGCACGGTGAACGTCTCACCGTAGAGGCGGTTGAACCGTATGGCGAGGTCTCTGGTCAGCTCGACGTGCTGACGCTGGTCCTCACCCACGGGAATGAAATGCGCCCGGTGGAGCAGGATGTCGGCGGCCATCAGCGCGGGATAGGTGAGCAGCGAGAGCCGCACCTCCTCCTGCTTGGCCGATTTCTCCTTGAACTGGATCATCCGCCGCATCTCTCCGAAGTAGGCGGTGCTCTCCAGCAGAAAGGCCAGCGCGGTGTGCGCGGGCACCTGGGACTGTATGTAGACCAGCGACCGGTCCAGCCCGCAGGCGAGCAGCATGGTGGCCATCTCCCGGGTGCGGGCGCGCAGGCGGGCGGGGTCGTGCTTGACGGTCAGGGCGTGCAGGTCGGCGACCGCGTAGACGCAGTCCGCCTCGTCCTGGAGCCGTACGGCGGGCAGCATCGCGCCGAGGAAGTTGCCGAGTGTGAGATGGCCGGACGCGGTGAAGGCTGAGAAGACGCGCTTTGTCATGGTCACTCCTTAGAAGAGAGACCGCCGCGCCCGCAGGCCGTACACAACGCGAAACGGCCGCCGGTCAACGGCGGCCGTTCGGTTGCGCAGTCGGAACTGGCTAGCGGGTCCGCCAATGGGCGGCCCGCCACAGACCCAGACTGTGCTTGCTCATGGTCAGGATGCTATCTCCTCCGCCACTGCGGCGGCAAAGGCGTCCACGTCGGCCTCTGTGGTGTCGAACGCGGTCATCCAGCGGACCTCACCGGTGGCCTGGTTCCACGTGTAGAAGCGGAAGCGCTTCTGCAGGCGCTCGGTCACGTCCGCCGGCAGGATCGCGAAGACCGCGTTGGCCTGCACCGGGCGCGGGACCTCGACACCGGGGATGTTCCGTACGGCGTCGGCGAGCCGCAGGGCCATGGCGTGGGCGTTGCGGGCGTTGCGCAGCCACAGGTCACCGGCGAGCAGCGCCTCGAACTGGACCGAGACGAACCGCATCTTGGAGGCGAGCTGCATCGCGCTCTTGCGCAGGTAGCGCAGGCCGTTCGCGGCGCCGGGGTTGAGCACCACAACGGCCTCGCCGAACATCATCCCGGCCTTGGTGCCGCCGAAGGACAGCACGTCCACACCCGCGTCGGTGGTGAACGCGCGCAGCGGCACGTCCAGCGCGGCGGCGGCGATGGTGGCGCGGGCGCCGTCGAGGTGGACGATCATCCCGAGCTCGTGGGCGTGATCGCAGATCGCCTTGATCTCGGCCGGGGTGTAGAGCGTTCCCTGCTCGGTGCTCTGCGTGATCGAGACGACCTTGGGCTGGGCACGGTGCTCGTCGCCGAAGCCCCATGCCTGCCTGTTGATCAGCTCGGGGGTGAGCTTTCCATCCGGGGTGGGCACGGTCAGCAGCTTGAGCCCCGCCGACCGCTCCGGCGCCCCGCCCTCGTCGGTGTGGATGTGCGCCGACTCCGCGCAGACCACCGCCTCCCAGTGCGCGGTCATCGCGCGGAGCGCGACGACGTTGGCGCCGGTGCCGTTGAACACCGGCCAGGCCTCGGCCGCCGGCCCGAAGTGCTTGCGGAAGATCTCCTGCAGCGCCTCGGTGTAGACGTCGTCGCCGTAGGCCGTCTGGTGCCCCTCGTTGGCGAGTGCGATCGCCTGGAGGATCTCCGGGTGGACCCCGGCGTAGTTGTCGCTGGCGAAACCCTTCACCAGGGGGTCGTGCCTGCGAATCGCGTCTGTCACTTCTCTCCCTTGGCCGGCGGCCTGGCGGGGCCGCCGGTCTCGCTCACTGACGGGTGAGGTCCACCCGGGTTCCGTTGGCGTCGGTGTCCCAGAGGGCGTCGAACGCCTCGGCGAGGTCGTCGACGTCGGTGAAGCCGGGGAACTTCCGCTCCGGGTTGGCGGCGCGCATGCCCTCGTGCACGAGCGCCTTGACGACCAGGATGTTCGCGGTGGAGGCGGTGCCCTCCAGCGCGTCGGCGAAGGCCAGGGTCCAGGCCTCGGAGGCGGCCTTGGCGGTGGCGTACGCGGCGTTGCCCTGGGTGGGGTGCTCGGCCGCCTTGGCGGAGACGATGGCGAACCGGCCGCGCTCGCTCGCCTTGAGCAGCGGCTCGAAGGCGAGCGTCACGTGCTGGAGGGTGCGGATCAGCAGGTTGTGCAGCAGGTCCCAGTCTTCGAGCTTGGTCTCGGCGAAGGTCGCCGAGCCGCGCCAGCCGCCGACCAGGTGCACGATCCCGTCCACCCGGCCGTGTTCGGCCTCGATGTCCCCCGCGAGCTTCCTGACGGCGTCTGCGTCGAGCAGGTCGACCGGCAAGGTCCCGTCGGCTCCGGACTTGTCGATGCCGATGACCGTGTGCCCCTTGTCCGTGAAGCGGCGGACGAAGGCCTGGCCGGCAGGACCGCCCGCGCCGGCAACAAGGATGATCATGCTCGGATCCCCTTCGTGGAGTCGATGACATCGCCGAGCTTACGGCTCAGGGCCTCGTAGAACATGCTCAGGGGGAACTCGTCGGGCAGCACCGCGTCCACCACGGCCTTGGGGAAGCCCTCGACCGGCAGCGCCTCCACTCCGCGGCTCCACACCGAGGCGGGGTGCGGCTTCACATAGGTCGCGACGAGCTGGTAGGCGGCCAGCCAGTGGGCCAGCTTGGAGCGGTCGATGCCGTCGCGGTAGAGCTTCTCCACCTCGCCGCGCAGGTCCGCGATGCCGTCGGCGAGACGGGCCCAGTCGACGCTCAGCCGGTTGTCGGTCCACCGGATGATGTCGTTGCGGTGCAGGTAGGCGAAGAGAAGCTGCCCGCCGAGCCCGTCGTAGTTGCGGACCCGGTCACCGGTGATCGGGAAGCGGAACAGACGGTCGAAGAGGATCGCGATCTGGACGTACCGGGCGTGCGGCACGCCTTCCTTCTCCAGCTTCACGGCCTCGCCGAACGCGGTCAGGTCGCAGCGGAGCTCCTCCAGGGAGTACAGCCAGTACGGCATGCGCTGCTTGATCATGAACGGGTCGAACGGCAGGTCGCCGTGGCTGTGGGTACGGTCGTGGACCAGGTCCCAGAGCACGAAGGTGTCCTGGGCCAGCTCCTGCGACTCGATCAGCCTGGCCGCGTCCGGCGGCAGCGCCAGCTTGAGCGTGGCCGCGGCGGCCTTGCTGACCGCGCGGAACCGGGCCGCCTCACGGTCGCAGAAGATGCCGCCCCAGGTGAACCGGGCCGGGGTCTCGCGGACCGCGACGGTCTCGGGGAAGAGCACCGCGGAGTTGGTGTCGTAGCCGGAGGTGAAGTCCTCGAAGGCGATCGGCACGAACAGCGGGTTGTCGTAGCGGGAACGCTCCAGCTCGGCCAGCCACTCGGGCCAGACGGTGCGGATCCACACGGCCTCGATGTAGCGGAAGGTGGTGCCGTTCTGGGTGTACATCGGGAAGACGACCAGGTGCTCCAGCCCGTCCACCCGCTGGGTGTCGGGGTGGAAGGCGTTGAGCGAGTCCAGGAAGTCGGGCACACCCAGGCCCTGCTCGACCCACTTGCGGAAGTCGGCGACGACGGCGGCCAGGTAGGCCTCGTCGTGCGGGAAGCGCGGCGTGAGGCCGTCGATGTGGTCGACGATGTCGGAGATCAGCGCCACCGCCCGGTCGTGGTCGCCCTCGATGGAGCCGTCCTTGGCCTGGAGCGGCTTGAGCGCCTCGACGGCGGCCTTGAGCCCCTGGAAGGCGGCGAGCGCCTCGCTCTCGGCGCTGGCCGACGGGGAGGGAACGCGCGCGGCCCAGGTGACGAGGTTGCCCCAGAGCGCGGCGTGGTCGTAGTCGCCGATCGAGTCGTCGCCGAACAGGTCGGAGTCGGCGACCACCACGACGCGGCCCTCGCCGTGCCGTACGGCCACGGCCAGCGGTTTGCCCGCGGGGTCGGCGGTGGGCGACGTCGCGAACAGGACGGTGGCGTCCTCGGGGGCGGTGAGGACTCCGGCCCGGTAGAAGCACGCCCGGCGGGCCCCGGCCAGGAGGTCCTGGTCACCGGCTTCGCCCGGGACACCCAGGACCCAGGAGGCCACGCCGTTGTGAGCGTTCCTGGGGTCCTGGACGGTGGTGTGCTCGACGCCGACGCCGAAGCGGGCGAGCAGCTCGGTGAGGTTGCTGCCGTACTTCTCCTGCTCGCACTCGGCCAGGACGATCAGGCCGCCGCCGCCGTTGACGTAGGCCTCGATCGCGTCGAGCTCCTCGACGGGGAGGACGGGGCTGCCCAGGCCGGTGGTGCGCTCCCAGCGGTCGGCCGAGGGGTGCGCGACGACGAAGACGTCATTGGCGCCCAGGAGGGACGGGGTGACCGGGCCCTCGGTGTGCGCGGCCACGGTGTGCCCCAGGCGGCGCAGGACCTCGGCGGCACGGGCGTAGCTGTTGTCGTCGGGGTGGCCGGGATTCATCGTCTCAGCCATGTCCCGGCGGATGGTCCAGGACTCGCTGTGTGCCTCGTCGAACAGCACCCGCGGGAAAGCCCTCACGATAAATCCTCCCTCAGATGAGACTCAATCACGGAAAATATACACAACGAGTCCAAATTTAGACATGTCCCTTATGGCAAAGCCTGGAGACACTGGAGATCTTCCAGGACGTCCGGGCCGGAGCCCCGAGCGCCGGGCCGGAGACTTCCGGGATGCGGGGACGGCGAAGGCACGGGATCCTCTCCGTATGACCGGGACGCCCAGGGATGTCGTGTTCGACGTTGTGATCGCCGCCAGCGTGTGCGCCGCCACGGTGCTCCCGCTCACCGGCGAGCCGTGGTGGATCATCGTGTGCGCCGTCCTCGCGTCGGCGCCGCTGCTCTGGCGGCGCCGGGCGCCCCTGACCGTGATGCTCGTCGTGGGTCTGGCGACCACCGTGCTGGCACTGCCGAGCGCCCTGCCCCGCCTGCCGTACGGTGCCCTGGTCTGCGTGTACACGCTGACGGTGCTGAGCCCGCCCGTGCTGATGTGGCTGGCCATCGCGCTCACCGCCGCCGGAGTGATCGTCTCCCTCGTCATCCCGCGCGAGGAACTGGCCGACTTCGGTTTCGTGGGCGCGGCCTATGTCGTCGCCGTCGCGCTGGGCATGAGCGCCAGGGCCCACCGCGCGCAGGTCGCCACGCTGCGGGAGTGGGCGCACAAGCAGGAGGAGACGGCGGCGGCCCGTGAGCGCGTGGCCATCGCCCGCGACATGCACGACATCCTGACGCACTCGGTCGGCATCATGGTCGTCCAGGCGGAGGCGGGCCCGCTGGTGATGCGGACCGACCCCGCCCGTGCCGAGGCCGCGTTCGGCGCGATCGCCGAAACGGGCAGGGGCGCGATCGTCCAGCTGAGGCGCGTCCTGGGCGCGTTGCGCTCGGAGGGCGGCCCCAGACCGGGCGCCGACTCGCTGCCGGACCTCATCGCGCAGACCCGGCGGACCGGACTGGAGGTGAGCCTTGAGCAGGACGGACGGCGCAGGACGCTGCCCGCGGACGTCGACATCGCGCTCTACCGCGTCGTCCAGGAGTCGCTCACGAACACGATCAAGCACGCGGCCGCGCGCACGGTTCGGGTGCGGCTGCGCTGGGCGGAGACCGTGCTGCGGGTCGAGGTGAGTGATGACGGCCGCGGCCCGCGGCCGGGCGGGACCGGAGGACATGGCATGATCGGCATGCGGGAACGGGTGCTGGCCTGCGGCGGGACTCTGCGCACCGGGCCCGGGCCCGCTGGAGCGGGATTCGCCGTGTTCGCGACCTTCCCGATTGGATGACCATGCTCCGCGTCCTCATCGCAGACGACCAGGACCTGTTCCGCGGCGGCTTCGCCATGATCCTCGATGCGCAGCCCGACATCACCGTCGTGGGCGAGGCCGCCGACGGCGCCGAGGCCGTCCACATGGCGGTCGAGCTGGACCCCGACCTGGTGCTCATGGACATCCAGATGCCGAACATGGACGGCGTGGCGGCCACGGCGCGGATCCGCGAGGAGACGAGCGCCAAGGTTCTGATCCTGACCATGTTCGACCTCGACGAGTACGTCTACGGCGCGCTGCGCGCGGGGGCCGGCGGCTTCCTGCTCAAGGACGTCCGCCGCGACGAACTGGCCGAGGCCGTCCGGACGGTCGCCGCCGGGGAGGCGCTGCTCGCGCCCACGGCGACCCGGCGGCTCATCGAGCACCTGGTGGGCAGCGGGCACCCCGTGCCGCACCTGGCGGCCCGGCTCGGGGAGCTGACCGTCAGAGAGACCGACACGCTGCGGCTGGTCGCCCGGGGACTGTCCAACGCGGAGATCGCGGCGGAGCTGTTCGTCAGCGAGCACACGGTCAAGACGCACGTCAGCAACCTGCTGACGAAGCTGGGCATGCGCGATCGCGCGCAGGCCGTCGTCTTCGCCTACGAGTCGGGACTGGTCGTCGCGGGATCCTCCGACCCGGCGGGACGGTGACACGGCCGCGAGGATCCGGGTGACCGGCCGCGGAGGTCCGAGTGGCCGGTCTCAGAGGTCGCGGGTGACCGGTCTCAGAGGTCCGGCCCCTGGATCTGGTCCCCGAGAGGGAGGCGGGATTCACTCCGCACGGCGATCCGCCGGGCGGGACGCGGACACGATCATCGAGGCAACCGACACGAGGAAGCCGATGATGTTCACCATGTCCCACCCTGCCGCCGTTGTGCCACTGATCGTGTCACTGGCGCTCGGCGGCTACGCCGCGTCACCTTCCGCGCGGACGACCGGCGCGTCCGGTACGGCCTGCGCCACCACCACTTCGCTGGGCTCCGTCGAAGGCAGGGCGGAGAGCGGGATCTGCGCCTTCCGGGGCATCCCGTACGCCGCCGCGCCGACCGGGGCGCTGCGGTTCCGGCCGCCGCAGCCGGTCGGCGCCTGGCAGGAAACCCTGAAGGCCACCGACGGAACGCGGGTGTGCCCGCAGTTCCCCGATCGGCAGGGAGAGGAGTATCCCGACGACAAGAAGGTGTTCGCCGACGAGGACTGCCTGCACCTGAACGTCTGGACCCCGAAGGCGGATCGCGGCAGGCGGCCGGTGATCGTCTTCATTCACGGCGGCGCGGCCACGTACGGCACGGGCAACGAGGCCAGGTACGCCGGGACGACCCTCGCCGCCAAGGGGGACGCGGTCGTGGTCAGCCTCAACTACCGGCTCGGCGTGCTCGGCTGGACCGAGCTCGGCGGGCTCGACCCGGCCTACCGGGGATCGGGAAACAACGGCCTGCGCGACCAGATGGCGGCACTGGCGTGGGTTCGCGAGCACATCGCCGACTTCGGCGGCGACCCGGAGAACGTGACCGCCGTCGGCGAGTCCGAGGGAGCCTTCTCCATCGGCGCGATGCTCGCCACCGACCATCCGGAGCGGCTGTTCCGCCGGGTGATCCTGCAGAGCGGCACCGGATACATGGCGCACTCCCCCGCGCTGAGCGCCAAACTCACCCCGCGCGGCCTCGATCTTCCGGCGCTGAAGGCGATGAGCACGGAGAAGATTCTCCGGCTTCAGGAGAAACTGCTGGGAGCCGTACCCGGCGCGGCGGGAAGAGCCGTCTACTTCGGCCCCAGCATCGACGGCGAGCTCGTCCGCGGACCGGTTCTCCAGCGGGTCGCGGCGGGCCATGCCAGGGGCATCGACATCATCTCCGGCTCCAACCGGGATGAGATGCGCTACTTCGCGCAGTTCGATCCGGCGGTGCTGAAGATGACCCAGCGCGAGTACGGAGCGTTCTTCCCCCGCGAACTGGCCGGGCGGCGGCAGCGGATGATCGCGGCCTATCGGGCGGGACGCCCAGGAGCCTCGGAGAACGACATCGCGCTGGCCATGCTCACCGACCAGGGCCTGCGGGTGCCCGCGACCAGGCTCGCGGAGGCGCAGAGCCGCTGGGCGAAAACCTACGTGTACCAGTTCGACTGGGCGCCGGAGAACAGGCAGAGCCTCGGGGCGATCCACACCGCCGAGCTTCCCTTCATGTTCGGCACGCTGCGCTTCACCGGCATACCGGGCGGCCAGGCGGCCCTGCGGACCGGCCGCGCCCGCATGAGCGGGTTGTCGAAGCAGATGGTGGAGGCCTGGACCTCCTTCGCGAAGACCGGCGACCCGAACGCGAGCCGTACCGTCCCCAGGCCCGCGTGGCCGCTCTACACCTCCGCGGAGCGCCGGACGATGATCTGGGACACCCCGCCGAAGGTCGTCCGCGCGCCGCGCGAGAAGGAGCGCGCGTTGTGGGACGGCTTCCGCTTCGACGGCCTGGATCTCAACTTCTGACGGCGCCCGGCGCCCGAAGACCGTCTTGCCGCGTTGTTGACACTCCCGGCTCGGCGCCCCATTGTGAACGTGCGTTCATGAACGCACGTTCACAATCATGGCCACACCGGAGCTCGGCCGCATCAACCCGGACGCCAGCGCCGAGGCCACCGCCACGATGATCGTCGGCGCCTGCCACGAGCTGATCCTGCCGTTCACCGATTCTCAGTGTGTGTCTGTGAGGATCGGTGAGCTGCCGCCCGCCGCGCCACGTGGTCTTGTAGGTCAGCTGGCGGCGCACCTCGGCCATGGCGGTGTCGGCGACCGCGCGGGCCAGCTTGCGGGTGGACTCGGCGGTGCGGATCATGCTCAGCCAGGGCAGGGTGCATGACGGCGGTCGGCCTCGATGCGGATGGTTCCGGTGGTGAACCGGCACGACAGCACGGCGCGGTGCTTGGCCCTGAACCGGGGAAAGCCGACCTTCTTACCGGCCCGGGTGCCCTTCCACTGAAAGACTCACGCCCGGCGCGCCCGCGACACCCGCACCCCACGCTCCGGCGCTTCCCATGACCGGTAGCAGCCGACCGGATGCTTCCGTGGTGCGCCGGCACCGGGTGTCCGGCGGGCCGTCCACCTCTCCGGGCGGAAGAAACCAGAGAAGAGCCGATAAACGCCGATAAACAATCAACAGTTCACATCCCCACCTGCTCTGGGGTCGCGGGCCGCCCTCTTACCCCGCGCGGGGGACGGGGAATCCGCCCCCGGACGGACGACCCGGTGGGAGGCGGCGGCCTACCTTCCTTGCGACAGTTCCCGCACAGGCAAGGAAACCCCATGTTCAAAGACTCGGCCGACTTCCGGCGCGTCGCCTCCGGCGTGCTGCTGATCGTCGCCCCGCTGCTCCAGGCCATCGCCGTCATCCTCGACCCCGGCACCTGGGGAGACGACCGGGAGGCCGTCAGCTACGGCGACAACCCGGTCCTCGCCCAGGTCCAGTCGGTCATGTACCACTGGGCCTACCTGCTGATGGCCCTGGTCGCCATCGGCCTGCTGCACGTGATGCGCCGCCGTGCCACGGTCTTCGGCCACATCGTGGGCCCGCTCGTCGCCCTCGGCTACATCAACCTGTCGGGCCTGCTTCTCAGCGACCCGGTGGAGTGGTGGCTCGGCCGGCACAACAGCCCCGAGGAGGCCCAGCGCATCATGGACGAGATGCTGAACCTGCCCGGCTTCATCTTCGGCTTCCAGATGCCCTGGCTGTTCTTCGCCATCTTCGGCATGCCGATCCTGCTGATCGGCGTCTGGCGTGCCGGGTTCGCGCACTGGTGGGTGCCGCTCGTCGTGGCCGTCGGCTACGGGGCCTCGATGGTGGTCCCGTACGGCCCGGCGACCGTCCCGCTGTGGGTCGCCCCGGCGGTCGCGCTGGGCTGGCTCGGCGTCAAGATGATCCGCATGAGCCGCCAGGAGTGGATCTCCTACTACCCGACGGCGGCCCCGGGCCGGACCACGCCCGACTCGTACGCGAACACCACCGCCTGAGCCCGGTCCCGCAGATGAAGCTTCATCAGCACCCGTGCCACATGGGTCTTGACCGTGGCCTCACCGACGAAGAGCTCGCCCGCGATCTCGGCGTTGGTCAGGCCACGGGCCAGAAACCGCAGCACCTCCAGCTCACGCGGAGTGAGCTCGGCGAGCTGCGGCGGGGGCGCGGGGTCGTGGCGGTCGGCGAAGGAGGCGATGACCCGGGTGGTGACGGCCGGGTCGAGCAGGGCGTCGCCGCCGACGACGACGCGGATGGCCTCCACGAGCTGCTCGGGCGGCGAGACCTTGAGCAGGAACCCGCTGGTCCCCGCGCGGAGCGCGGCGTAGAGGTTCTCGTCGGTGTCGAAGGTGGTGAGCATGACGACCTTCGGCGGATCCGGCCAGTCGAGCAGCTGCCTGGCGGCGGTGAGGCCGTCCATGCGCGGCATGGAGATGTCCATCAGGACGATGTCCGGCCGGGTGCGGCGGGCCACGGAAACGGCCTCCAGCCCGTCGGACGCCTCCCCCACCACCTCCATGCCCGGCTCGCTCTCCACCACGAGTTTCAGCCCGGCGCGTACCATCGCCTGGTCGTCGGCGATCACGATGCGAATGCTCACTTCTGCTCCTCGCCCGGCTGCTCGCCGGCTTGCTCCAACGTTCGACTTCTCATCGGCTCAGCCTCGCTCACTCGCGAACACCTCCTGGGAGATCGGCAGGGACGCGTGGACCCGGAAGCCGCCCTCGGGGCGCGGACCGGCCTCGAACCTGCCGCCGAACAGCGCGGCACGCTCGCGCATGCCGATGAGACCGTTACCCGTCGACAGCCCGGACGAGGCCCCACCGCCACCGCCGCCGTCCAGGACCTCCAGCTCCACCGAGTCGGAGTGGTAGGAGATCGTGATCCGGATCTCGGACTCGCCCGCGTGCTTGACCGCGTTGGTGAGGGCTTCCTGCACGATGCGGTAGGCCGACAGGTCCAGCCCCGGCGCGAGCCGTACCGGCTCGCCCCGGACATCGAGCCCGATCCGCAGCCCCGAGGAGACGAGCATGCTCACCGTGCCGGTCAGCTGCTCCAGGCCGGGTTGCGGGATGGCCTCGTCGAGCGGCATGCGCAGCGCGCCGAGCATGACGCGCAGTTCCTCGACGGCCTCGCGGCCCATCCGCTCGATGCCGAGCAGCGCCTCGTTCTCCCCGCCCTGCGTACGGCGGAGCACCCCGGCCTGCATGACCATCATGCTGACGCTGTGCGCGACCACGTCGTGCAGCTCGCGGGCGATGCGGACCCGCTCGTCGGCGACGGCCTGGGCGGCCTGGCGTTCCCTGTCGCGTTCCACCTGGACGGCGTGCTCGGCCAGGCGGCGGGCGCGTTCGGCGTAGGCGCGCACGGCGAGACCGGTGAGGTAGGCGGCGCCGAAGACGACGGTCAGGAAGATGGCCTCCTCGAAGGGAAGCCAGCGGTGGTCGACGGCACCGGAGTCGAAGACCAGGACCCCGGCCACACCCCAGGCCAGACCGGGCTTGAACGGGAGCTCGGCGCCGACCGTGTGAAAGACGATCAGCAGGGAGGCCAGCTGCCAGACCTGGCACTGCTCGTAGCCCTGCCGGTGCCAGGCGTACTGGGCGAGGATCATCAGGATGAAGGTCGCGACCGGTGCCTTGCGCCGGAACCACACCAGCACGCCGGTGACAAGTGCCTGGCCGATCCACCACAGTTCGGGCGTCTCGGTCGCACCGTACTCGGTGGCGACGGTGAAGGCCTCCAACGTGCCCAGAGCGACGATCGCGCAGCCGATCAGCAGATCGGGTCTCGGCACCGTGCGGAGGTGCCGTGAGATCGGCACCGTGCGGAGGTGCCGAGCGAGGGGGAAGGGAACCGCCATGCGGGGAGACTAAACCCTCGCGTCCTCATTGCATATGGGACAAAACACCCAAACAAGCCGCTTGCAAGTGGGTCACAAGTCACGACGCCCGGAAGGACACGCTTCGCACGAACCGGTTGGCCAGCGCGTCGTCGCACCCGCCGGGCGCGCAGAAGTAGATCATAAGCGCGGGTTCGTCCGGCCGCTCCGCCGCCCACCCCGTGAAGTCGAGCCGGCCACCACGCTGCGGGTCCGTGATCGACCCCTCCAGCCGCACGGCGGGCTGCCCGCCCACCCGCACCTGGACCACCTCCGAGAAGACGTTGACCGTACCAGGCAGCGAAGACTGCAGGGTCTCCTGCAGCTGCCGTGCCCCGCTGCGTGGATCGAGCGTGTCCAGAGTCTGCGCGTAGATGCCCGTGGCCTCTTCCGGCGCGCTCTTGATGATCTCGTTCACGGCCGCCCAGTCGGCGGTCACCGGCGTGCGGAACAGCGCCTGGAACTCCTCCACCCTCGGCGAGGCCATCACGAACACGTCCGCGTGCGGGCGCAGGTCCCAGTCGCCGGGATGCTCGAACGCGATCGGCACGGCGGCCGAACCCTGGTAGGGCACCCACTCGTCACCGCCCCGCAGGACCGTCGCGAGCACCGCGACCAGCGCGATGATCGCCACGATCGCGGCTCCCGCGCCGACGAGGATGCCCCGGCCCCCGGACCTGGGCTCTTTCTTTTCCTTCTCCTTCTTCTCCGCCGCCTTCTTCTCCGCCTGAGTGCTCTTCTCCGCCCGAGTGCCCGGGGCGAGCTGGTAGGCGTGGCCGCTGATCGCGTCACGCAACTCGGCGACGAACTGCGTGCAGGTGTCGTAGCGCTGCTCGGGCGACTTGGCCAGTGCCCGCATCATGACGCCGTCGACCTCCAGCGGGAGCTCGGGGCGCAGCGTGCTGAGTGGTGTGGGCACCTCGGCCAGGTGGGCCCACAACAGCGCAATCTCGTTGTCGCGCTGGAACGGCAGCCGCCCGGCCAGCGCCTCGTAGAGCACGCAGGCCAGGCCGTACTGGTCGCAGCGGCCGTCGATGTGCTCCTTGTTGATCTGCTCGGGTGACATGTAGCGGGGAGTGCCGATGAACTGGTCGGTCTGGGTCAGCCCGGAGATCGAGGTGCGGTGCTTGGTGATGCCGAAGTCGGTGAGGTAGGCGTGGTCGCCCTCGGTGTGACCGGCGATCAGGATGTTGGCGGGCTTGACGTCGCGGTGGATCAGGTCGTGCGCGTGCGCGGTGTCCAGCGCGGCGGCCACCTGGGCGAAGATCCGGTTGACCTGGCTGATCGGCATCGGTCCCCGGTCGTAGAAGAGACGGCGCAGGTCGGGTCCGTCGACATAGCGCATCGCGATGTAGAGCGTGCCGTCGGCGGCGGAGTCGGCCTCGTAGATCGGGATGATGTTGGGGTGGTCGATGCTCGCGACCGTCCGCGACTCAAGGACGAAGCGCTGGCGGAAGCGGTCGTCCTCACCGAGCAGCGGATTGAGGATCTTCAGCGCCACCCGGCGGTTCAGCCGGGGATCCACCGCGAGGTAGACCACGGCCATGCCGCCCTTGCCGATGATGTCCTCGATGTAGTAACCGGCCACCTCCTGGCCGATCAGTGCTCTCTCGTTCACCGGACTCACATCTCGGCCGGATGGCCGCAGTAGCCGCAGAAGCGATGCGCGGGCCCCAGCCGCATCCCACAGGCGGTGCAGTATTTCTGGACGGCCGCCTCCGCCGGTCTGACCCCGGTCCCGGGATCTCGCGCGACCAGCACGGGCTGGCCGGGCGAGGGGGAGGACGCCTTGGGCAGCGGGGGGAAGGACCGGCCGACGACGACCGTGGCGTCGGCCCCCTCGTCGAAGGCCGGGCGCTGCGGCGTGGGCGGCACGCCCGGGCTCGGCGTGCCGGCCTTCCCGGAGACGCCCTGCCCGGAGACGCCCTGCCCGGAGACGCCCTTCCCGGAGACGCCCTTCCCGGAGACGCCCTTCCCGGAGACGCCCTTCCCGGGGACGGCCTTCCCGGAGACGGTCTCCCCCGAGCCCGCCTGCCCGGAGACGGTCTCGCCGGATCCGCCTTCCTTCGGCTCCGGCGGCGAACGGCGGCCCCAGAGCAGGAGCGCGCCGGCCACCACGGCCGCCACGAGCACACCGCCCGCCGCGAGGAACGGCCACAGCGGTGGCCCGTCGTCGTGGCCGGCGAACTCTTCCCCAGAGGCCTTCCTGGTCCCCTCGTCCTCGGCGGTGCCGCGTTTCTGCTGGGACGTCCGCAGATGCGCGGCGGCCACGGTGTGCCCCGGATACAGCTCCAGAACGCGCTGGAAGGCGGGCACGGCGTCGCCGTAGTACTTGGTGTGGAAGCGGGTCAGCGCCTGTTCGAAGGCCGCGTCGATCGGGCCGCGCCTGGGCGTGACCTTGGCCTCGGCCAGCGCCTTGGTGATCTCCCGGACGCCGATCATCCGGGCGTCCTTGCCCCCGCCCACCAGCAGCCCGACGACCTCGCCCTTCTTGTCTTCGATCACCGGCCCGCCGAGCAGCCCCCTGTCGACGAGGGCACCCAGCTTCTCCGGCTCGTTGACCTTGTTCTGGGGGTCCTTGAACTGCCGCCCGCCCTCGCCGGCGCCTCCGGCGCGCAGGTGCGCGATGTCCACGGTCTCCGGCAGGTTCACGGCGGGCCGCCCGGTGAACCCGGCGACCGCCACCGGCGAGCCGTCCTTGTCGGGCACCGTGCCCGCGAGCGGCGCGGTGGGCAGCCCCGCGCCGCCGTCGGCGCGCCCGACGGGCATCAGGACGGCCGGGCTGTCCGGCTTGTCACTGGAACTGATGATCTCTGCTTTGAAGCCCTCCTTGTCGGGAGGGGTGATGTTGGGGAAGACCTGGATCTCGGTGGTGACGTCGAAGATGCAGGTCGCCGTGGGCTGCTTGGGCGGGTAGCACTCCTGCAGGTGATGGTTGAGCAGGTCGTCCTTGATCGTGTGCCGCTCGAAGTCGCCGGGGATCTTCACCTTGTGGTGCTCGGCGAAGACCTTGTTGGCGGCGTACACCTCGACGTCCTGAGCGGTCCTGACCACCCGGGTGAGGGTGACGACCGCGCCTTCGGGATTGACGACCGTCCCGGTGCCACTGCCGATCGGCACCTCGTAGGAACGCTCCACATGGACCAGCTCGCCGATGTGGTCCAGCAGGGTGACGTCGACATGCGCCCTCGCCTCGACGCGAACGACCGCCGGGGTCACCAGATCGGTGATCCCGCTCGGATGTTCGTGCGCCAGGGCAGGGACCACCGTGGCGGCCGTCACCACAAGGCCGCCGAGGAGCACCAGAGCCGAGCCGAATCGCCGCATCGCCACTCCCGGAAAGGGTTAGGACAAGCGTGGCAACCGTATTACAGAAGTCAATAGAACAATTGATAGACAAGCGCTTGGTAGGGAAATAACCTGCGGTCCGTGAGCGGGCGAGCCGATGGACACTGCGGCGTTCGCGAATGCGAACGCCGGGCCCCGGGTGAGGAGACCGTATGAACGGGCGAGCCGATGGGCGCGGCGGCGTTCGCGGATGCGGAACCTCGGGCGAGGAGAGCCGGTGAGCCATGCGATCGGGGTCGACGTCGGGGGAACGTTCACGGACGTGGTGCTCAGCGGGCCGGGCGGCGAGATCACCGTCGCCAAGTGCCTGAGCACCCACGACGACCCGGCCGAGGGGATCGTCACGGGCGTCACCGCGGTGCTGGGCCGTACCGCCCCGTCGGCGGTGACCAGGGTCGTGCACGCGACCACGCTGGCCACCAACGCGGTCCTGGAGCGCCGGGGCGGCCGGGTCGCCTACGTCACGACCCGGGGCTTCCGCTCGGCGATCCCCCTCGGCCGGTACGCCCGGGTCGAAGAAGACCGCTACGACCTCCGCTTCGACCCGCCCACGCCGCCGGTCGCGGCCGACGACTGCTTCGAGGTGCCCGAGCGCGTGAACAGCCGCGGCGAGGTGCTCCAGCCGCTGGACGAGGCGGCCGTGGCCCGGGTCGGCGAGGAGATCGTACGGCGGGGCGTCACGGCGGTCGCCGTCTGCCTGCTGCACTCCTACGCCAACCCGTCCCATGAGCAGCGGGTGGCGGAGATCCTCCGAGCCATGGTCCCGACCGTGGTGATCTCCTCGGAGGTCTGGCCGGAGCTGCGCGAATACGAACGGGCGACCACGACCATCATGTCGGCCTACGTCGGGCCGGTGATGGCGGGATATCTGCGGCGGCTGACCGCGCGGCTGGCCGGCATCGGGATCACCGCTCCCGTGCACGTGATGGACTCCGGCGGAGGCGTGATGTCGGCCGAGCTGGCCGCGCGCCGGGCCGTGGCCACGATCGAGTCCGGGCCGGCGGCCGGGGTGCTGGCCGCCGCCGCGACCGGGTATCCGGACGTGATCTCCTTCGACATGGGCGGGACGACGGCCAAGACCTGTGTGATCAGAGGCGGCAGGCCGGAGATCACCCATGAGTTCCACGTCGGCGGCAAGGGCAGCTTCGGCGGTCGCCGCGCCGGGACCGGGGTCCCGGTCAAAACTCCGGCCATCGACCTGGCGGAGGTGGGCGCCGGAGGAGGCAGCATCGCGTGGGTGGATCCCGGCGGCACCCTGCGGGTCGGACCGCGGTCGGCGGGCTCCGAGCCGGGCCCGGCCTGTTACGGTCTCGGCGGCGGCGAGCCGACGGTGACCGACGCCAATCTGGTGCTCGGCTACCTGGATCCCGCCTCTTTCGCCGCCGGGGCGATGCCGTTGTCCAGGGATCTCGCCTGCAAGGCCGTCGATCAGCGCCTGGCCGGGCCCCTGGGGGTGTCCAGGGTCGAGGCCGCGCACGCGGTCCACGAGATCGCCAACGCCTCGATGGGGTCGGCCGTGCACGTGGTCACCGTCCAGCGCGGCATCGACCCCCGAGGGTTCGTCATGGTCGCCTTCGGCGGCGCGGGCCCGATGCACGCGGCCCGGGTCGCCTCCCGCTTCGGCATCTCCACCGTGGTCGTCCCCGCCTACTGCGGCGTCGCCTCGGCGGCCGGGCTCCTGTCCGGCGACCTGTCCACCGACCGCGTCCTGTCCGCCCTGAACGCCGACCCCGACCGGGTCTTCGGCTCCCTCGCCGCGGCCGGCGCCCGCGACCTCGGCGTGAGCCTGGACTCTCCCGGCGTGTCCGTCGCGCGCTCGGCCGACGTCCGCTTCACCGGCCAGGCTCACGAGCTGACCGTTCCGTGGAGCGACTCCCCCGCCGAGGTGGCCGGCCGTTTCTTCGCCAGGTACCGGCAGGTGTACGGCATCGCCCAGGAAGGTCCCACGGAGATCGTCAGCTACCGCGTCCGCGTCACCCGGTCCGCCCACCGCCCCCCGGAACCGGTCAACGGCCCGGCGGCCGCCCCGGTCTCCGCCTCTCCCCCGGCGAGCCGGACGGCCTACTTCCCGGAGCTGGGCGGGTATGTGGAGGTGCCGGTGTTCACCCGGGCGTCCCTCGGGGAGACCGCCGGACCGGCGATCGTCGAGGACGCCGAGTCGACGATCGTCGTTCCGCCGGGGTGGACGGCCCGGCTCGCGGAGACGGCGGCCGTGGTCCTGACGGAGGCCGGCGCATGAACGACACGCTGACCGCGGAGGTGCTGCGCAACGCGCTGGTGGTGGCGGCGGAGGAGGCCAGCATCGTGGTGGTGCGGTCCGCCTACTCGACGTTCATCGTCGAGGGGTCGGACGCGTCGGCGGCGATTCTCGACGCGGGCGGGCGACTGGTCGCCCAGTCGATGGCCACCACGCTCATGAACAGCATGGCCCTCAAGGTCGCGCTGCCGGAACTGCTGGCCGACATCCCGGCCGAGACCATGAGCCCCGGCGACGTGTTCGTGCTCAACGACGCCTACCGGGGCGGCGTGCACACCAACGACCTGCTCGTCTACCGGCCGGTCTTCGTCGAGGGCGTCCCCGCCTACTTCACCGCCACGATGATCCACGTGTCGGACCTCGGCGGCCTGTCGGCGGGCGGCATGGCCCCGCTGGCCACCGACATCTTCCTGGAGGGCCTGCAGCTTCCGCCGATCCGACTGGCCACGGCGCGGGGCGTCGAGAGCGCGGTCGAGGCGATCCTGCGGGCCAACAGCCGCACCCCGGACAAGGTCATGGGCGACGTGCGGGCGCTCATCGCGGGCACCGCGGTCGCCGCCGCCAGGATCGAGGCACTGGCCTCCGAGTACGGCCCGGCCGGGCTCGCCCGGGGCATCGACGACTACCTCGACCACACCGAGGCGAGAACCCGCGCGGCCCTGGCCGAACTCCCCGAAGGCCGCTACGAGGCCTCCTACCTGATCGACGACGACGGCATCGACACCGGCACCTCGCACACGGTCAAGGTCGCGATCACCTTGAGGCCGGGCGCGGGGGCCGTGCTGGACTTCGACGGCACCGGCCCCCAGGTCCCCGCGGCGATCAACTCCTCGTCGTCGCAGTCGCTGGCCGCCGCGGTGTTCGCGCTGCGCTGTTTCCTGGACCCGGCGATCGCGATGAACGACGGCTGCCTGCGGGCGATCGAGGTACGGCTGCCGCCCGGATCGCTGCTGAACGCCCGCTCCCCCTACCCCTGCGGCGGCCGGTTCGTCCCCGTCTACGCGGCGATGGAGGCGATCTTCCAGGCGCTGTCGGACGCGATGCCCGACCGTGCCATCGCCGCCAGCGGGATCCTGCAGCCCTTCTCCATCGCGGCTGTGCGGGCGCCGTACTGGATCCACCTGTCCTACGACTTCGGCGGGGTCGGCGCCCGCCAGGGCAAGGACGGGCCGGACGCGACGGGTGTCCACTTCGGCCTCGGCCGCAACTCCGTCCCCCAGGCGGAACCGATCGAGACCCGCTGCCCGCTGATCGTCGAGTCGGTGGAGATCGTCCCCGACTCCGGCGGTCCCGGCCGCCACCGCGGCGGCCTGGGCTCCCGGACGGTGATCCGCTTCCTGGCCGACGCCCACGTCACCACGCGTGGCGACCGGCTGCGCAACGCCCCGCCCGGCCGTTCGGGCGGCCTGCCGGGGCGGCTCGGCGGCTTCTACCGGCGACGCCCGGACGGCACTCTGGAACGTCTCGCCTCGAAGGTCAACAACGTCTGTTTCACCGCTGGAGAGGCGTTCGTCATCGAGACGACGGGCGGCGGGGGCATCGGCTCGCCGTACGACCGTCCGGTCGAGGAGATCGAGGCCGACCTCAGGGCGGGCAGGATCACCGCCCGGGGTGCCCTGGCCGACTACGGTGCCACCGTGCGGGAGGACGGCTCGGTCGTGCGGCAGGAAGGATGAGGCCGGGTCAGGCGCGAGGGCGCAGAAGGGTGGCCGGATCGAAGCTGACCTCGAAGGGGGCGAACAGCGTCGCGACCTTCCCCGCCTCGTGTTTCTCCGCCGGTTTGTAATCGTCACCGGCGAGCTCGTGAACATGGAGGGATGGCCCGTCATCGAGCTCGACGCGCCAGTAAAGGGGGACGCCCGCCGCCGCGTAGGCGGACCTCTTCATGTGCCTGTCACGCGCCTGGGTGGTCGGGCTGACCAGTTCGACCGCCAGCAGGATGTCGGTCGGCCGGAACATCAGCTCCGTCTCGTCGACGACCTCCGCCGGCACCACGACGAGATCGGGGATGAAGAAATCACGGGGCCCCACTCGGAGATTGACCTCCGGAAGCGGCTCAAACTCCGGCGGCGCGGCATCCTCGAGGATCCTCAGAAGACGTGCGATCGCACGCTGGTGCAGGGGGGTGGGTGATGGGCTCACCAGTAGGCTCCCGTTGAAGAGCTCGTAGCGGTTCCCGTCATCGGGAAACTTGAGCAGGTCGTCGACGGTGAACGGCGGCTCTCCTGGAAGAACCGTCCGCCTGGTCGTCGGCTCTGTCGTCGCCATCGCGGTCACCCACTCAGTATCGGGAGTCTCGCCTTCGCTCACATGCTACTTCCGACAATTCCCTGACTTTCAGTAGTCGACCCATCACGATTCATCCAGTCACGGGCGCCTCGCCGTACCGCGTCGTGGACGGCGCGGGCGATGCGGGCACCCCACATCGAGCGCGGACCGCCGAAGAGCTCCTCGGGGCCCTCCTCCCGTACGGCCACGCAGACCGCGTCGGAGGCGGTGCCCGTGCAGGGGAAACCCTCCTCGACCAACGCCTGGGTCTTCGCCTCGGTCACGGTCATGACCGCGTTGACCAGGGCGGCGTCGCTCATCGCGACCGGGACGGCGACAATGATGTTGATCGTCCCGGGGACGTACATGGGCGCGAGCTCGGGATCGGCGACGCCGTCGGGGGCGGCCGCCCAGGTGGGGACCCGCAGGCCGACGGTCGCCGCCGCCTCCACTCCCCCGTCGACCGCCCGGGTGAACCGGTCCACCGAGGCCGCGGTCAGCATGCCGACGCCGGGTCCCGGCGGGGCCATCTCCAGCAGGTGGTCCACCGGGTCCATCCGCGAGTAGCCGCCGACCACCTGGGCGTTGAGCGCCCATTCGGCCGGGCCGATGCCGCCGCCGACCATGGCCGAGGAGATCGCCCGCCAGCCGGGGCCGAACCTCCACAACAGCGAGGCCAGCCGGGCCCCGTCCTCGACGCGGTGGCTCAGCTCCATGCGCGCTCCCGGCGAGCTCCGGGCCTGTCCCCGAGGCCGGTTCCGGCGTCGTGGCCCGCGTTCAAGGCCGCTCCAGGTGGACTTCGGGCCTGCCGCCGGGGCCGGTCCCGACGCGGACGCGGGCGTCGAAGTGCTCCGCGATCAGCTCGCCGGTCAGCACCTCGGCCGGGGAGCCGGAGGCCGCCACCCGCCCCCCGGCGACCAGCATCATCGAGTCGGCGTACTGACCGGCGACGCTCAGGTCGTGCAGGGTCGTGACCACGGTCAGCCCGTCGGCCAGCCGGAGCCGGTCGACGAGCTCCAGAACCTGCTGCTGATGCCCCAGGTCCAGGGCGGTGGTGGGCTCGTCGAGCAGGAGCACGGGGGCCTGCTGGGTCAGCGCCCTGGCGAGCACGACGCGCTGGCGCTCGCCGCCGGACAGGTGGCCGAGCGTACGGGAGGCGAAGGAGGACAGGTCGAGCCGGTCCAGCACCGACGCGGTCACCTCGCGGTCGTGGCGGCTCTCGCGACCCAGGTAGGGGATGTACGGCGTGCGGCCCAGGAGGGCGTAGTCGAACACGGTCATGTCGACCGGGAGCGCCGGGGCCTGCGGGGCGTAGGCGAGCAGCCGGGCCCGCTCCCTGGGCCTGAGCCGGCGGACCGGCGTGCCGTCGACGAGCACCTCGCCCGAGCAGGGCAGCACCCCGGCGAGCGCCTTGAGCAACGTCGACTTGCCCGCGCCGTTGGCTCCGATGACGGCCAGCCAGTCACCGCCGCCCACCTCGAACTCGACGCCGGACAGCACCGTCCGCCGCTCCAGGACGACCGTGAGGTCCTTCACCCTGACGTGGCTCACCCGGCCTCCCCTGCCCTCGGGCCGAGAGTCTCCGGGGCGGGGGCCTCCGGGGCGGGGGTCTCCGAGGCGAGAGTCTCCGGGACGGGGAAGGGTCTCAAGTCTCCACCCTTCTGGTCATGCGCAGCACGACCACGAAGAACGGCGCGCCGACGAAGGCGGTCACCACACCGATGGGCAGCTCGGCCGGGGCGAGCACGGTCCGGGCGATCAGGTCGGCGAGGACCAGGAAGGCGGCGCCGCCGACGAGCGAGAGCGGGAGCACGATCCGGTAGGACCCTCCGGCCAGGCGGCGGACCACGTGCGGGACCACGATGCCGACGAAGCCGATCAGGCCGCTGACCGCGACGGCCGCGGCGGTGGCCAGGGAGGCGGCGAGCAGCACGACGAGCCTGACCCGCACGACGTTGAGGCCGAGGCTGACCGCCTCGTCGTCACCGACCGAGAGCACGTCGAGCAGCCTGCCGTGGAGCAGCATGACCGTCACCGAGATCACGGCGTAGGGGATGACCAGCTTGACCTGGCTCCAGCCCCCGCCGACATCACCGAGGATCCAGGCGTAGATGCGCTGGAGCTCCTCCACTCTGAGCTGCTGCAGGAAGGTCTGGACGGCGGTGAGGAAGGACGAGACGGCCACGCCCGCGAGGACCAGCGTGGCGGTGCCGCCGCGCCCCGCGACATTGCCCAGCGCGTACGCCAGCAGGACACCGCCGATGGCCCCCGCGAAGGCGGCGACCGGGATGAGAAGCGCGCTGTCCTCGCCCTTCATGAACACGATCGCCGTCGTGGTCGTGAGGCCCGCGCCCGCGGCGGCCCCCAGCAGGTAGGGGTCGGCCAGCGGGTTACGGAACACTCCCTGGTAGGCGGCGCCCGCCGCGGCCAGCAGCCCGCCGACGATCGCGGCGAGCAGGATCCGGGGCAGCCGTATCTCCCACAGCAGGCCCTGCTCGACCGGGGCCAGCCCCGAGTCGGCCGAGACGAACGGCAGCCAGTCGAGCAGCTGCAACGCCACCTTCCCCGGCGCGATGTCCGCCGCGCCGATCAGCAGGGCGGCGAGCATGCTCGCAAGGAGAACGCCCGGCGCCACCAGGGACACCGCCGGGCGGAGCCCGGACGCCGGCCGTACCGGGACACGGGGCGTCTTCACCTAGTTGGTCGCGGCCTTCTGCACGGCGTCGCCGACCTGCTTGGCGAGGTCCACGACGCGCGGGCCCCAGCGGGAGGCGATGTCGTCGTCGAGGGAGATGACCTGGTCGTTCTTGATCGCCGAGAGCTTGGACCAGCCGGGACGCTTGGCGAGGGTGTCCTTGGTCTGGGCGCAGCACTTGGTGTCGGCCAGGAAGATGACGTCCGGGTCGGCCTGGGCGACGAACTCGGCGGAGAGCTTGGGGTAGCCGCCGGCCGCGTCGGGGGCCTTGTCCGCGATGTTGGTCAGGCCGAACAGACCGTAGATCTGGCCGATGAACGTGGTGGACGTGGCCGAGTAGGGCGTGACGTCCAGCTCGTGATAGTAGGTGAGCTTCTTGTCCTTGGGCGCGGTGGCCGCGACCTCCTCGATCTGCTTCCTCATCCCGGCCACGACCTCCTCCGCCTTGGTCTTGTTGCCGGTCGCCGCGCCGAGGTCGACGATCTGGTCGTAGGCCTCGTCGAGCTTGGTGGCGGAGGGCTCCAGAAGCACCGGTACGTTGACCTTGGCCAGCTTGGCCACGATGCCGTCGCTGTCGTTGGAGAGCACGACCAGGTCCGGCTTCTTGGCGATGATCGCCTCGGCGTTCGGCTTGAAGCCGGACAGGTCGGTCTTGGGCGCCTCGGCCGGGTAGTTCGACTGGTCGTCCACCGCGACGACCTGGGCCCCGGCGCCGACGGCGAACAGGCTCTCGGTGGCGGTGGGCGACAGGGAGACGATGCGCTCGGGCTTCTTGGCGATGGAGATCGAGCCGTTTCCGGCCTCGACCGTGACGGGGAAGACCGCCGTCGCGGGAGCCGCGGACGCGGTGGCCGCGCCGGAGGTGGCGGCGCCGGAGGCGGCGGCCGTGCCGGGAGCGGAGGTGGAGTTCTGACCGCATCCGGCCAGGGTCAGCACACCGAGCAGCGCGCCTGCGAAAGCGGTACGTACGGGCCTCAAGCGAGGTCCTTTCAGTTGCCGGAACCGGAAGACCCGCGAAAGGGACGGGTCACCCTTTTCCACGAGGGATGACGACGTCGGCACAGCGGAAGGCGACCTGGCTCGGCCTGTGGAGGACCATGACAGTTGCGGGACAGCGCCGGACTCACACCGGACTTCGCTACGCGCTGCGCGTCAGACAAACGTTATCAATCCCCCCGGACGTCTCGGAGTCAAGGGGTTCGGCCGGCTTCCTCCGCGCTACCCGGGCCGTCCCTCCACCTCACGGGAACCGCTCGTCCGCCTCACGCGAGCTGCTCCTCCGCGGCGGCGATGATCTCCTGAAGACGCAGGCCGTGGGCGGCGTCGAGCGGGTGGCCGCCACGCCGTACGGTCTGGGCGAACTCCGCGAGCATGACCGCGAAGACGTCGGAGCCGAGCCGGCTGCCGTCGATGGACTCCCGTCCCAGGCGGCCGTAGATGTCGACGCTGGAGGGCGGCGTCTCGCCCGGCACGCTCATGCACAGCGAGGCCTCGCTGACCGCGCCGGTCTCGTGCTCCAGGAGCAGACCGGCCCAGCCCCTGGGGTTGCCGTGGGCGCGGACCCCTGTGACCCGGCCGAGCGCGGCGTCCAGCATGTCGATCATGTGCGGGCCGACGTCGAGGATCGCACCGCGCTCCAGCCGCCACGGGGTGGCGAAGTCGCCGCCGAGCATGGATCCGGAGACGTTGGCCGCGCGCCCGCCGAAGGGCTCGATGGCCGACACTCTCGCCAGGAACGACCGGGTGGCCGCCGAGTAGCGCCAGGTGAGAACCATCTGCGAGGCCACGCCCGCCTCGCCGACCGCGTCGGCCAGCCTGCGGGCCCCGTCGAGATCGGCCGCGAGCGGCTTCTCCAGCAGCAGCGCCTTGCCCGCCTTGGCGGCCAGCACGCCGAGCTCGGCCTGTACGGCGGGCGGCACCGAGAACGCGACCGCCTCGCAGTTGTCGAACAGCTCCTCGACGCGTTCGTAGACCGGGACGCCGAACCTGGCGGCCATCTCGGGACGCCGTGCCCACACGCCTGTCAGGCGCGTGTGGGGTCCCGCCGCCAGCATCGGCGCGTGCACCATCTCCGCCCACGGTCCCGCGCCCACCAGACCCACAGATATCGTCACGGACCCAGCTTCTCACGGGTCCGTGCCCGAGGTGGCGTCCCCGGGCCGGTGCGCGACGGCACCGCCGCCGGCGATCGTCCGGCCGGTCACGCGGCGTGCCGTGCCGGTCGTCACCAGTCCACGTGCAGCGCCGTCAGGCCCCGGCCGACGATCGAGGTGCGGTAGGCGACGGGCGGTCCCGGGACCAGCCGCAGGTTCGGCAGGCGCTCGCCGAGCACCGTGAGGGCCGTGCGGAGCTGCAGCCGGGCGAGCGCGGCGCCCACGCAGAAGTGGATGCCGTAGCCCAGCGTCATGTGCGCGTCGGCGTTGTGGCGGTCGATCCGGAACCGTTCGGGCTCGGCGAAGACGGTTTCGTCGTGTGCCGCGGAGTCTGTGGAGAGCAGGCAGAGCGCGCCCGCCGGGACGGTGACGCCGTGCATCTCGACGTCGGTCCTGGCGTAGCGGAAGGAGCCGAGGCTGGCCCCGTCGATGCGCATGCACTCTTCGACCGCGTTCTGGACCGCCCTGGCCGGGACGGGCCAGATCTTCTCGCGCAGCAGCCGGAAAACACTGTTACCGAGCTGGTTGGGCACGGTGTCGTTGCCGCCGAGCAGGATCGTGGAGATCAGCTCGACGACCTCGCGGTGGGACAGCTCGGTGCCGATGAGCGACGTCATCAGCGAGGTGAAGTCGTCGCGCGGCTCGGCGGCGCGGGCGGCGACGAGTTTGTCCACGTAGTCGAGGTAGACCAGGAAGCTGCGCGCCAGCACGAGCTGCCGATCCGGCGGCTGCGGCGACAGGAAGAGCTGGAACCAGTCCTTCACGTGCTCCTTGACGAACTCCTCGTCCTCCTCCGGCACGCCGATGAACCGGGCGGTGAGCTTGGCGGAGGGCGTGTGCGCCAGGTCGGCGACGAAGTCGCCCCCGCCCCGCGCGGCCACCCGGTCGATCGCCGCCTCTGTCAGCTCCCGGAACCGCCCCTCCATGGCGGCCACGGCTCTCGGGGTGAAGGCCCGAGACACCGACCGGCGCAGGCGGGTGTGCGTGGGCGGATCCACGTTGGCCACGAAGCTGGACAGGAACGAGCCGTGCTCGCCGAGGACGTCCTTGGTCTCCTGGGCCAGGCTTCTGGAGATCGTCAGCGACCCCTCGGAGGAGAAGCGCCTGTGGTCACCGTAGGCGGCGCGGACGTCCTCGTGCCTGGTCAGGACGTAGGCGCCCAGGTGCTCGCTGTGGAAGACGGGTTGCTCGCGGCGGAGCCTGCGCAGGAAGTCGTACGGCGCGGCGACGTGCCAGGCCGCGCTGACGTCGAAGTCGTTGGCGGTGATCAATGGCCTGCCTCTCAGTACGGCCCGCGCCGGGCGAAGACGTCGCGAGGGTTGCCGACGAGCATCTGCTGGATCTGTTCCTCGGTGACGCCGCGCCGGCGAAGCTCCGGCAGCACGTCGCGGGAGATGTGGAGCAGGTGGTAGTTGGGGTGGCGCCGCCGTACCACGTCGTGGTCGAAGCGGTCGTTGAAGCAGTAGGAGTCGTGGGACAGGACCATCTTCGAGGCGTGGCCGCGCTCGCACATCGCGGCCACGACCGCCACCCGGTCCTCGAAGGAGCTGATCGTCTCGATTCCGAACCGGTCCATGCCCAGGTAGGAGCCGCCCGCGACGAGCTCCTCCAGGTAGGCGAGGTCGGTGGAGTCCCCGGCATGCCCGATGATCACCCGGGTCAGGTCCACCCCCGCCTTCGCCAGGAGTTTCTGCTGCTCAAGACCGCCGCCGGAGGCGCTGTGGGAGTGGGTGGAGATCGGTACGCCGGTCGCCCGGTGGGCCTCGGCGACCGCGCGGAACACCCGCTCGCACCCCTTCGTCATGCCCTGGTTGTCGGAGGCGCACTTGAGGATGGCCGCCTTCACCCCGGTGCGCCCGATGCCTTCGGTGATGTCCCTGACGAAGAACTCGGCCAGCCGGTCGGGCCCGCCGAACAGCGACCCCGGGCCCCGGTTGCCGAAGTACGGCGGGAGCGCGTCGTAGGTGTAGAGACCGGTGGCGGCCACGATGTTGACCTCGGTCAGCTCGGCCACCCGCTGCACGGCGGGCACGTAACGGCCGAGTCCCACCACCGTCAGATCCACGATCGAGTCGATGCCGTGGTTCTTGAGGTCGGTCAGCTTGTCCGCCGCCTCGCGGGCGCGGCGCTCGAGGTCCCAGCCTTCGGGGACGTCCGGCCAGTTCCACAGGATCTCCGGGCTGAGCCCGAAGACGTGCTCGTGCATGAGCGTCGCCCCCAGGTCCCCGACCGGCCCGGTGATCGTCTCGATGCCCGGGCCCGGCTCAGCGTTCATGATTCGCTCACCACTCCTCGCTCGCTCCAGGGGCGACTCGTCCCTCGCCGACCCCTCCGCTCACTACGTCGGGTTCGCTCAGCGTTCATGATTCGCTCACGCATGGGCGACGACCGGGAACTTCGGGTGCTCGAACGGCTGGTTGACGGTCAGCCCCAGGCCGTCCGTCTGCTGGTACGGCATGCCGGTGTAGAGCGCGTCCGCGTCGAAGTAGGTGACGGTGAACGACAGGCGGGCGGTGCCGAGGCGGTTGGCGGCGGCGCCGTGGACGGTCAGCGCGTGATGCGCGGTCGCGTCCCCGGAGGCCAGGTCGAGCGGCGGGGAGACCTCCAGTTCCTTGAGCCAGGGGTGCTGGCTGAGCTGGTCGTCGCCGTCGCGGGCGAAGGAGCGGCCGAGCGCCCCGTACCGGTGGGAGCCGCTGTAGAACCGGAGCGAACCCGCCTCCGCGGGCACGTCCACCAGCGCCAGCCAGACGGTGAGCATGGCCGAGCGGTCCATCGGCATCCACGGGAAGTCCTGGTGGAACTCGGTGGCCCCGTGCCCGCCGCCCGGTTCCTTGATCAGCAGGTTCGTCACCTGGATCCTGACCCCGGTCACCCCGTGCAGCAGCCGGGTGGCGCCGCGGCCGAGCGCCGGGGCGAAGGCCAGGTCTCTGAAGTGCTCGTCGGCCTCGGCGACGTCTCTGGACTGCCCGAACGCCTGGTCCACCTTGGAGGTGACGGCCCGGGAGCGCTCCCGGAGACGTCCCAGGGCCCGGTCGCGGAGCACGGCCACGTGATCGGGGTCGACCAGGCGCGGCAGCCGTACCCAGCCGTTGTCCTTGAAGAACGCGACCTCGTCGTCGGTCACGTCGCGGACCAGGGTGTTGTCAGCCATGGGCTCAGTGTCGGACCTCTCCCCTTTGTAGAGCAAGCGCTTGGTAAAATCGAATCGCGCGATGTCCGCCCGCCCCCGGTTCGTCTATTCTCTAGCAAGCGCTTGGTGCAAACAGAGGGGGTGCCGATGGACCGCCCGTTCCGGTTCGCCGCCGTGATCCGCGAGGCCGAGTCGGCCAGGGCCTGGGCCGGCAAGGCTCGCCGTCTGGAGGACTCCGGGTTCGACGTGCTGCTCGTCCCCGACCACCTGGTGGGGCCCCGCTTCGCCCCGATCGCGGCGATCACCGCAGCCGCGTGCGCGACCAGCCGCCTGCGGGTGGGCACCCTGGTCGTCGCCAACGACTTCCGGCACCCCGCCGTGCTGGCCAAGGAGGCGGCCACCGTCGACCTGCTGTCGGAGGGCCGCCTGGAGCTGGGCCTGGGCACCGGCTGGATGGCCGCCGACTACGCCTGCGCGGGACTGGCGTTCGAGCCGCCCGGAGTCCGGGTCGACCGGCTGGCCGAGGCGATCGCCGTGCTCAAGGGGCTCTGGGCCGACGGCCCGTTCACCTTCCACGGCGAGCACTACCGGATCACCGGCCTGGAGCAGTGGCCCAAGCCGTCACGCCGCCCCCACCCCCGGCTGCTGCTCGGCGGCGGAGGCCCCCGCATGCTGGGGCTCGCCGCCCGCGAGGCCGACGTGATCAACCTCGGCATGCGGGTGCGCGCCGACGGCACCGGCCCCGACGGCACGGACGGGGGCCTGGACGCCTTCCTCGCCAAGATCGACCTGGTACGGCGGGCCGCCGCCGGCCGCTACGACCGGATCGAACTCGGCACCAGCGTCCAGCAACTCGGCATACGCAAACAGGACGAGCCATGGAGTGCCGCGGACTCCTCCCGGCAGGACCGGACACCCCAGGTGCTGCTCGGCACCCACCAGGACATCGTGGACAAGCTTCGCTACTGGCGCGACACCCATGACCTGTCTTACTTCGTGCTCCACCACGAACGCGACCTGGACGCCTTCATCCCGGTCGTCGAGGAACTGGCGGGGCACTGACCGGCCGACGCGAGCCGTACCGGCATGATGGATCTCCTATGAACGAGATGCTTCTGCTGCGGCACGGCGAGACGGAGTGGAGCCGTGACGGGCGCCACACCGGACGCACCGACCTACCGCTGACCGAAAAGGGCGAAGATCAGACCCGGGCGCTCGCCCGGCTGGCCAAGGGCAGGTCGTTCGACCTGGTCCTGGTCAGCCCCGCGCTGCGGGCCCGCCGTACGGCCGACCTCGCCGGGATCACAGAGTACGAGGTCGACCCGGACCTGTGGGAGTGGGACTACGGCGGCTACGAGGGCATCACCACCCCGACGATCCGCGAGACCCGTCCCGGCTGGTACCTGTGGCGCGACGGGGTTCCCCCGGGCGACGCCGACCACCCCGGCGAGAGCGTGGAGGAGGTGGGCGCCCGCGCCGACCGGGTGATCGCCCGAGCCCGCGGGGCCGAGGGCGGCGTGGCCCTGGTCGCCCACGGTCACTTCCTGCGCGTGCTGTGCGCGCGCTGGCTCGGCCTGCCCCCGCGGGACGGCCGCCTGTTCCGCCTGGACACCGGCACCTACTCCCGGCTCGGGTTCGAGCACGGCGAGCCGGTCGTCCTCACCTGGAACGCCCTGGCGTGAAGCCGTTCGCCGGACCCTCGTCGCGACCGGTGAAGTAGCGCTCGATCGCCGGGCGCAGGCGGACGCGCTCGAAGTCGTCGTCGGGCAGGGCGAGCCGGTACGGGCGGCACCACTCGGTCACGGGGGCGGCGCGGTCGCGCCCCCGTCCCAGGGTGGGGCCTGAAGCGGTGAGAGCCGCGAGCCGGGGAACGGTGCCAGCAGGGTCTCCCGCCACGGGCCGGCCAGGAAGTCCCGCGACCGCTTCCGCCAGTCGAGCAGCCGCCCGTCGGGCTCCACCTCGTCGTCCAGGCCGAGCGCGGCGTCTCTCGCGCGCTGCAGGGCCAGGTGGTCGTCCAGCGACATGCCCCAGATCGTGACGACCTCGGTGTCGCAGAACAGCACCTCGTACAACCCGATCGGCCGGTGGCCGTGGTCGGCGAGGATGGGCGCGCGTTCTTCGCGAACCGCGTCGAGATAGTCCAGCGCCGCGCCGGGGCGCACCTGGGCGCTTTCGAACAGGTAGAACGGCGCCGCGTAGCCCTCGGCGGTGATGTCGGCCAGCGCCGGGCTGCCGTGCACCGCGCCGAGCGGGCGGGAGAAGGCGGAGAAACGCAGGTCGTCGATGTCGGACAGGAAGAGCTTGCCGTCGACGCCGTCGTAGATGTTCATCATCTGCCGCCAGCCGCCGTCCCAGCCGCCGTGGCAGTCCCAGAGCGTGACGGCCTTGAACTGGGGGTGGCCGGTGATGCCGACGGCGTAGAAGGCGCCCACGAGGTCGATCTCCCGCGACCTGATGGACAGCCCCTCGGTCAGCTCGGGGACGTCGAGGGTTTCGTCCTCCTTCTTGTACCGCGTGAGCCAGGTCAGGTACTCCAGGGGTTTGCGGGAGTTCATCGGCCGGAAGTCGACCTCTTCGATCAGGTAGATGCCTCGCCGCATGGAAAGCGCCTCCTCGACCCAAGCGAATGCTTGGTTGGCTACCCTAGTCGAGGAGGCGCAGGCCGTACAGCCTTGGGGTATCGCTCAGGCGACCGCCGTGGCGGGCTGGGGCCCGCGGCCGGTCAGCCACTCAAGGACCCTGCGATGGCCGTGGCAGGCATCCTCGAAATGGCCCCATCGCCAGTAGCGGGGCTGGTCGCGCACTCCGGTGACCCATGTGCGATAGGACACCGGAGCGGCCGCTCCATCCCCCCCGACCGGCGAGGCGACGCCGTAGGTACGAATCACGACGCGCCCCCCTGGCGCCAGCAACACGTCGTCGGCCACGGGATACAAGGTCATCTGGTCGAGCACGGCCTGGGCCCCCAATCACTGTGGGCTCAAACTCTCGCCTGCCGACCCACTCCCCCGGTTACATCGCCGACGCGACCGGGTTAACCAGTCGAGCCGGGCGTAAAAACAGCGTTACACCGTAAGGCTGTCGAACTCCCCGTCTTTCACCCCGAGCACCAGCGCGCGAATCTCGTCTCGGGTGTAGATCAGCGCCGGCCCCCCAGGAAAACGAGAGTTGCGGACGGCGATGCTGCCGTCCGGCAGTTCGGCGAGCTCGACGCAGTTGCCCGTCGAGTTACTGTGACGGCTCTTGCGCCAGCTGGCCCCGGCCAGGTCCGTGGCGGGCATGCCGTTGTAGGTCTGCTTCATTTAGATCTCTCTGAGAAGGTCGCCGAGTATCTCGGCAGTGCCCCCAGGCGTGGTGCTTTCCACACACAGCTGCTCCATGGCCGTGAGGTACGGGTCGACGTCCTCACGTTTGTCCAGGTAGAGGGCACCCCAGAGCTGCTCGACATAAACGACGTCCGACAGGTCGGACTCGGGAAATCGCAAGATGCTGAACGCGCCACCCTCGGCCGCGTGCATGCCGTACCGGAAGGGCATCACCTGGATGGTGATGTTGGACAGCGTGGCCACCTCCAGCAGGTGCTGGAGCTGCTCACGCATGGTCTCCTTGCCTCCGATGGGCCGCTTCAGGGCCGCCTCGTCGATGACCGCCCACAGGCGAGGGCCGTCCTTCTTCGTCAGGCGCTCCTGTCGCTGCATGCGCATGTGCACGCGACGCTCGATCTCCGCCTCCGGCGCGTCCGGGTAGCCCAGCCGGATCACGGTGCGCGCGTAGGCGGACGTCTGCAGCAGGCCGGGAACGAACTGCACCTCGTAGGTGCGGATCACGCTCGCCGCCTCTTCCAGCCCCACGTAGGTGGTGAACCAATTCGGCAACAGGTCGCTGTACTTGTGCCACCAACCGGGGGTGTTCGCCTCGCGGACCATCTCCAGCAGGCCGCGCCGCTCTGCGTCATCGAGCACGCCGTACAGGGTGAGCAGGTCTTCCACGTCTCGTGTCTTGAAACCGACACGGCCTAGTTCCATTCGGCTGATCTTGGACTCGGAGGCGCGGATGTGAAATCCCGCGACCTCACGGGGAAGCCCCTTCTCCTCACGCAGGCGGCGCAGGCTTGCGCCGAGCATGATGCGCCGAACGGTGGAACCGGTACCGGGCGGGTCCATGGACACGTGGTTGCTCCTCGCTCGCTTTCCTGATCGACAGTTTGTCACTTTGCGGCCCAAGATTCCTTAGCCGCGGACAAGATCCCCTTTCCCTTCAGATTGCCGAATCATGGGTAACCGTAGCGGTTGCACACACCTTATGCACGTGCATTCGCTCTTGCACCTGCACGGGAGTTTGCATCATGATGATCGCGTGCAGTCCGCCCAAACCGCGCCCCCTCGGACATCATGGACAGCGCTCGACTGGTGGCCCCCAGTCGGCTGGTGGCCTGATGCGGCGCGTGACCTTCTCTCCGGTTCTCCGGCCATGGCCAGCGCCACCTTCGTCCTCCCCCCGCAGGCCGAGTCCGTCCATTCCGCCCGCAGCTTCGCGACGGGGACTCTCATCGGCTGGAAGCTTCCCGAGCTGAGCGAGAACGTGGAACTGGTCGTCTCTGAACTGGCCACCAACGCGTTGAGGCACGGCCTGCGGCTGGCCGAGTCACGCGCGCGGGAACCGATCAGGCTCTCCCTGCTGCGCCGTGACAACCTCGTCACCTGCGCGCTCAACGATCCGGGTTCGGGCTTTCCCACGCTCCGCGACCCGTCGCCGCTGGAGATCGGCGGACTCGGACTGCACATCGTCGAGTCACTCAGTCTTCGCTGGGGCTGGGCACCGCTGGCTCCTTACGGCAAAATCGTCTGGGCCGTCCTGCGATAGAACCTCCCAGGAAGGCCGCCACCAGACCTTCCCGAAAGGCGCCGCCTCTTCCCCTCACCTGGCGCCGATCGGTCCTGGGACCGCCACGACCCCCCGTTGGCGGTCCCGGGACCGGTCAGAACGCGGAAGAGCATCTCTGGAACGCGTTGCATTCTGCGCGGTGCATGCCCCCAGGCATGTCCTCTGCATTACCGTGGATGCCTATGGCTCACGGAGAGTCCCGCGCGAGATTCCTGCAGAGAGCTGCGAGATGGACGATCACCTGCTCGGCTGGTTGAAAACCCTCGACGAAGAACGGCTCACCCGAGTCCTGGCCAACCGGCCGGACGCCATCGCCCCGCCGTGGCCGCGCCGCCTGGACACCCTGGCGCAGCGGCTGGGCAACGGGTTCGCGGTGATAGCGGTCATGCGCGGCCTTCCGCTGCCATCCCTGGAGGTCGCGCAGGCGTCCCTGGCCCTCGGCAACCAGGTGAGCCTGGAGGCGCTGGCCCGGTTCCTCGGCGTGCCGCAGGCCGAGGTCGCTCCCTGGGTCGACCGCCTGTTCGACCACGCCCTCGCCTGGCCGGACGACGAAGGGCGGATCCGGATTGCCGACGGGGTCGCCCGGTGGTGGACGGCTCCCTGCGGACTCGGCGAACCACTCGCGCACTACCTGAACTCCTGGACGGTCAGCGCCGACGCCCTGCGCGCGCTCGCCAGGGCGCTCGGCCTGCCCCACGGCCCCAGACGCCGTACGGTCGCCAGGGTCATCGAGGTCCTCTCGGACCCCGATCGGGTGGTCGCCCTGGTCGAGCGGGCTCCGCAGGGCATCGGGCGGCTGCTGGAGGAGTTCGCCTGGGACGGCCCGATCCGCGACGTCGACGGCGGCCGGTTCGTCATGCCGGGTGCCCCGGAGAAGTGGGCCACCGATCACGGCCTGCTCTTCCGGCCGAGCTGGAACGTGGCCGAGATGCCCCGGGAGGTGGCGCTCGCGCTGCGCGGCCCCGGCTACCACCCGCCGTTCACCCCCACCCCGCCCGAGCTCGCGACCGTCCCGGTGGATCCCGAGGCCGTGGACCACCTGATGACCCTGGCGGCCCCGCACGTGGTGGAGCGCTGCGCCGCCATGCTGGAGAACACGGCCAAGATCCCGCTGCCGCTGCTCAAGGCGGGCGGGGTCGGCGTGCGCGAGGTCAGGCGGCTGGCCAAGGACACCGGCTGCGACGAGGACGAGACCCGGCTGCTGCTGGACGTCTGCGCGGTGGCCCGGCTGCTGGCCTGGGACGAGTCGGCCGGCGGGCTGGTGCCCACCGAGAAGTTCGACCGCTGGCGGCTGGACGACGCGGCGGCCAGGCTGCGGGTGCTGCTGTCCGCGTGGTGGCGGATGGAGCGCTCGTCGCTCCGCCGGATCGACGGCAAATACGGCACGGTGCTCGGCGACGACCCCGCCGGAACCGCGGTCGCCCGGGCCCGGCGCGCGGTGCTCGGCGTGCTGGGCCGCTTTCCGGCGAGTACGGCCTGCCCCGATCTGGCCGGCCTGGTCCGGTCGGCGCACTGGCACTCCCCGCTGCTCGACCAGCCGCTTCTGGCCGAGTGCGCCCCGGCCGTGCTGGAGGAGGCCCGGATGCTCGGCCTGGTCGCCTACGACACGATCACCGACCTGGGCCGCGCGCTGGCCTCCCTGGACGCCGTCGCCGGAGACGAGAACGACGACTCCGCACCGCTGGTGGAGAACGACCCGGTGCTGGTCGAGTGCTCGACGCGGGCGCTGGCCAGCGTACGGCGGAGCGCGCTGTTCGGCGCCGACCTCACCGCCGTGGTGACCGGGCCGCCCTCCACGGAGCTGGCCGAGCTGCTGGACCGGGCCGCCGAGCGCGAGTCGCGTGGCGCGGCCTCGGTGTGGCGGTTCACTCCGGCGAGCGTGCGCCGGGCGATGGACGCCGGCCACACCGCCGACGGCCTGCTGGCCGACCTCGCCGAGGTGGGCACGGTGCCGCAGCCCCTCGACTACCTGGTGCGCGATGTGGCCAGGCGGCACGGCGAGGTCACGGTGACCACGGTCGCCTGCATCGTGCAGGCCTCCGACCCCGCGCTGCTGGCCGAGATCGCCGGGCACCGGCGGCTGGGCAGGCTGGGCCTGCGGTTGCTCGCACCCACCGTGCTGGCCAGCACGATGCCCGCCGCCAGGACCCTGGCCGCGCTCCGGGAGAACGGCTACGCCCCGGTGCCCGTCGAGGACACCGGGGAGATCACCGTCCGCCGCGCCCGGACCGAGGAACCGCAGACCGGGCGGCTGATCCTGCTGCCGGGCGGACGGGTGGCCGAGCTGGAGCAGCCGCCGTACCCGCTGGTCGAGCCGCCGCCGGACCCGCACGAGCACGCCCAGCGGCTGCTCACCGCCGAGGGCGACGCCGTCCGGCAGCACGGCAGGACGTGGGCGATCATCGGCCGCATGGCCTCCCGGCTGCCGACCGCCCAGCAGTCCCTGCTCGGCTTCGTGGTGGACCGCGGCGTGCGGGCCGCGATCACGCTGGCCGACGGCCTGACCGCCACCATCAGCCACGGCGAGCTGCGCAGCGGCGTGCTCGACGCGTGGTGCGAGGAGGCCGGAGACTACCTGGAGTTCCCGCTGGCCGACATCATCGAGGTCCGCGGCGCCTACGCCTGACCTCTCATCCGCCGGGACGGCAGACGGTGCCGTCCGGGGGCAGCCGCAGGCTGGTCAGATACCGGTTCACGTGAGCGATGGCGCACGAGTTGCCGGTGAGATAGAGGCCGTGGCCGTGGCCGTCGTAGCGAACCGCCGACGAGCCGGGCACTCGCCGTACGAGATCGTCGGTATACGCGAAGTCGATCCACGTACCCACGCCCAGGAACGGTGGGAGGCCACGAGCGGGCAGAGGGCGGGGCGGGTTGGTGACGGGGGCCGGCCAGCCGATGCAGCCGAGTGGGTGCCACTGCCTGATCCCGGTCATGTTCGGCGAGAGCTCCTGGCCGCGCCGCTGTCCCTCCTGGTATTCCTCGTAGCTCCCGTAGCCCATGCCGTCCAGGCAGTGGGTCATGTTCGCGCCGACGGCCGAAGAGACTTTCAGGCTTCCCGTCCCCTGTTCGACATAGTCGGCGAACCCTGAGGCGTCACCGTTCCTGGCCCTGCCGATGGCCTCGGCGAGCTGCCGCCATCGGGGGAACTCGGGCTCCGGGCCGGGTGATGTGAGGTGGGGGGCGGCGGCGACCTTCAGGTCGAAGCCGGTGTACGCGGCCTGGCGGGGTTTGCCCTTCACCGGGATCGGCGACCGGTCCGCGCCGGCCACGAGTCCTCGCCAGACCGCGCCGACGTCCTCACCGTTCAGCTCGCAGGAGGTGGTGGACCCGCACCAGGTGGTGAACCGCTCGAACTGCTTCTCGATTCCCGAGTAGGTCATCCGGTCGGATTCGGCACGATCGGGAAGCAGGTTGACGATGCCGTCCATCACCATCGCGCGGACGCGTGCGGGGAACAGCCGGGCGTAGGCGACCGCAGGCACTCCTCCGTAGGAGGTGGCGATGAAGCTCAACCGCTCCTCCCCCAGGGCGGCGCGGATCGCCTCGATGTCCCGGGCGACGGAGGCGGAGTCCATGTGATCGAAGAACTCCGGGTCGGCCTTGCGGCAGCGCTGCGCGGACTCCCGGTTCGCCTTCGCCAGCGCGGCGTACTGGGCGCGGTTATTCGGCAGGAAGATCCAGGGACCGGAGTCGAGGCACTCATATGACAGCACGCCCAGGTCGACGGCGTTCCGCGGGGCGAAACTGACCACGTCGAACCGCTCCCGCAGATCCGTGAAGCTGCCCGCGGACCCCTTCAGGCCATCGACCCCTGAGGCACCCGGCCCGCCGGGGATCGAGAACACCGTGCCGATCCGGCGCTCCGTGCCGGTGGCCGGCAGCCTGCCGAGCGGCAGGGTGATCTTCCGCCCGAACGGCTTCGCCCAGTCCACGGGCACCTGGATCGAAGCGCACCGCATCTCCGGCGGGACATCCTTGTCCGGACACGCCTTCCACGCCAGTGTCGACGAGGCCGGGGCCGCCGAGTCGTCCGCGAGGGCCGGAACCGCCCCTGCCAGGATGATCGCGGCCGCTCCGGCGGCCAGAACCTTGATCCTGCGGCCCTTCAGTGTGATCGCGACGGCTCCCGCGGTCAGCGCCGCGATCGTGTAGGCGGCCAGCAGGGCGACGGCCGCCGGCGGGGGCAGCAGGCCGCCGCCGACGCCGGCGATCTGGGAGGGGAGGTTCTCGATCATGAAGGAGCCGATCTGTGCCCCCAGAGGTCTGGGCAGGGTCTTCGCCACGACCGGGAGCACGAACAGGATCATGATCAGGGCGATCAGGGAGCCGGGGGTGGAGCGGATCGCCGCCCCCACGCCCAGCCCGATCAAGGCGACCGCCACCATGGACAGCCCGGCGACGACCACCGCGGTCAGCACGCCCGGCTCGGAGAGAGAGGCACCCAGCGTCCGCCCGTCAAGAAGCAGCTGACCGGCGCGGTCGCCGAGAACCGCCTGGCTGGCGAAGTGCATCGCGAACGCGAGGACCTGACCGGCGGCCAAGGCGACGGCCGCGAGACCCGGGATCTTGGCGAGCAGGAACACCTGCCGTCGTGGAACGGCCACCAGGCTCGTACGGATCATGCCGGTGGCGTACTCCGAAGTGATCGCGAGAGCACCGAGCGCGCCGAAAACGAAGTAGGCGACCGGCAAGCCGTTGGCGAGCCCGTCGCCGTTCGCCGGGAAGCGCATCTTCTCCTCCGCGCTCTGGGTGTCGAACCCGCGAGTGATCATGAAGGCGATCCCGGCGCAGAGCAGTACGGCGAGCAGGGAGACGGCCAGGAGGTAGAGGTTCGAACGGAGCGAGCGGAACTTCAGCCATTCCGAGGCGATCACGTCGATCATCGGGCCGCCTTTTCCTTACCGGTCAGGTGAATGGGCCGGGCACCGTACTCCACGCTCTCTTCGGTGAGTTCCATGAACGCCTCCTCCAGAGAGGCGCCACGCGGTGTCAGCTCGTGCAGTTCGATCCCGCTCGCCAGAGCCAGCGAGCCGATCCCGGCCGCGTCGATGCCGCTCACCGACAGCCCGCCGTCGCCTTCCGTGCTCACCTTCGCCCCGCGCGCCGCAAGGACGGGGACCAGCCGCGCCGGGTGTGGCGTGCGCACCAGCACGTCCCGCTGGAAGCGTTCAGCCAGGGACTCCATCGCGGTGTCGGCGATCAGCCGTCCGCGCCCGATGACCACGACGTGGTTGGCGGTGAGCGCCATCTCGTTCATCAGGTGGCTGGAGAGCAGAACCGTGCGGCCCTCGGCCGCGAGCGACCGCAACAGATCGCGGATCCAGCGGATGCCCTCGGGGTCCAGCCCGTTCAGCGGCTCGTCGAACATCAGGACACCCGGATCGCCGAGCAGCGCCGCGGCGATGCCGAGCCGCTGCTTCATCCCGAGGGAGAAGCCGCCGATCCTCTTGCCGGCGACCTCCGTCAGGCCGACCTGCTCCAGTGAGGCTGCCACCCGGCGGCGCCCGATGCCGTTGCTACGCGCCAGGCAGTGAAGATGGGCCTGTGCGGTACGGCCCCCGTGCACCGCCCCGGCGTCGAGCAGAGCCCCCATCGCGTGCATGGGCCGGCGCAGGGACGCGTAGGGGCGGCCGTCCACCAGCGCCTCGCCCGAGTCCGGGACCTCCAGACCGAGGATCGCTCGCATGGTCGTGGACTTGCCTGCCCCGTTCGGGCCGAGAAAGCCGGTCACCAATCCCGGTTTCACCGCGAAGGACAGTTCGTCGACGGCGAGCGTGCCGCCGTAGCGCATGGTCAGACCGCTCACTTCGATCATGACCTTCACCTCCCGGTACGGCCGGCACCCGGACCGCCGGATCCATCGATGAGCCTCATCACGGCCGGGAAATCATCTGGAACGGCCTTGCCAGGCATGCTGGTGATCACAAAGACTCCTGTCGCTTGAAGGTTCGGATCCAGCCTCCGGCGGTGGCTCACGGACCTCCATCGGTGCGCGCCTCCCGCGTGGGTGGGATGTCGCCACCCCTGTGGTAGGTCCAGGCCTACCGTCTCCGGTTCTCCTATCGGGCAGACTGCTCCGGTGACCATGATTCGCCGCACCCTGCGGCGCGGGCTCGGCTCGGCCGGCGGGCTGCTGCTGAACGCCGCCACGGGTGTGGCCGCGCTGCTGCTGATCGCCCTGATGCTGGTGAGCGCCGCGCTGGTCCCGGTGGCCGGGATCGGTCTTTGGCTACTGGCCCGGGTGCTCACGCCGGTCCGGTCGCTCGCGCGCTTTCAGCGGGCTTGGGCTGGCCGGACGCTGGGGCGGGGCATCACCGAGCCGTACCGCTCACCGGCCGGACCGGGGATCCGGGCACATCTGATCCCCTGTCTGCGAGATCCCGCCACCTGGCGCGATCTCGCCTGGCTGGCCGTCCACGGCGTCACCAGTGCTCTCTTCACCATCGCCGTCTGGGCGATGTGGTCCGCCATCGATCTGATCTTGTACCTCCCCGTGACACGGACAGGCTCGTCGGTGAGCGTCGCGCTCTCGCTTGCGATCACGGCCATCGTGGCCGTCACCCTGATGGCCGTTCCCCTGTTCCGCGCCGGACAGGCACGGCTGGCCTGCCTGCTGCTCCGGCCGGGGTTCTCGGCGGCCGAGCGGATCAGGCAGCTGACCGAATCGCGGGCCGCGACGATCGGCGCGCAGGCCGCCGAGCTGCGCCGGATCGAACGCGATCTGCATGACGGCGCGCAGGCGCGGCTGGTCTCGATCCGCATGAATCTCGGGCTGGCCCGGGGCAACCGTGACCCCGTCCAGATCCAGGAGCTGGTCGAGGAGGCCTGGGAGTCCGTCGGCCAGGCCCTGACCGACCTGCGGGACCTCGTGCGCGGCATCCATCCGCCGGTGCTCGCCGACCGAGGGCTGAGCGGGGCGATCGAGGCCGCCGCGCTGCTCTGCCCGGTGCCGGTCGAGATCGAGATCGACCTGCCGGGCCGGCCGGAGGCGCCGGTCGAGTCGGCCGCGTACTTCGCCGCCGGCGAGGCCCTGACCAACATGGCCAAACACAGCGGCGCCACCCGGGCCTGGGTACGGCTGCGTCACTCGGGCGACGTCCTGCGCCTGACCGTGGGCGATGATGGGCGCGGCGGTGCCGACCCCTCGGCCGGCACGGGCATCCGCGGTATCGAACGCCGACTGTCCGCCTTCGACGGCTCGCTCACGGTGAGCAGCCCCGTCGGCGGCCCGACCGAACTCACGATGGAGCTGCCGTGCGCGTTGTCATCGCCGAAAATCTCGCCCTCCTACGCGACGGCCTGACCCGCCTGCTGTCCGCCAAGGGGTTCGACGTGGTGGAGGCCGTCGACAACGGCCCGATGCTGCTCGACGCGCTGACCCGGCATCACCCCGATGTCGCCGTCATCGACGTACGGCTGCCGCCCACCTTCACCGACGAGGGCCTTCGCGTCGCCCTTGAGGCCCGGCGCCGCCTGCCGGGGCTGCCGGTGCTGATCCTGTCGCAGTATGTCGAGCAGCTCTACGCTCGCGAGCTGCTGTCCGATCGCGCGGGCGCGGTGGGTTACCTCCTCAAGGATCGGATCGGCGACGTCGACCAGTTCGTCGACTCCGTACGCCGGGTGGCCACCGGAGGCACCGCCATGGACACCGAAGTGATCTCCCAGCTTCTGACCCGCCACGGGAGGGACGAGCCTTTCGCCGAGTTGACCGCGCGGGAGCGGCAGGTGCTCGCGATGATGGCCGAGGGCATGTCCAACATCGCGATCGCCGGACACCTGCACGTCACGGACAAGGCGATCGGCAAGCACACGAACAACATCTTCGCCAAGCTGGGGCTGCCGCCGTCGGACGACCACAACCGGCGGGTGATGGCCGTACTGGCCTGGCTCGAGACGGACCCCGGGTCTCCGGCCCGCTGAGGCGACATGTCACGCCGACCGGCCGTGGCAGCCGGTGGCCATGACGGAACCGGATCCCGGCCGCCACCGCGGCCGGCGACTCCTGCGTGACGCTCGACGAGCCGAGCTCATCGCAGGACGAGGTCCCGCACCGCCTGCCTGGCGCGTGCCTCGCCGTACTCACCGGCCAGGGCCGTCATGTGCTCGGCGGCCAGCGGGGCGAGCAGGGCGTGGGCGAGCGGGCCCGCGTCGCAGCCGGGGCGGGCCTCGGTGAGCAGGATCTCCACGTGACGACGCCAGAACCGGTAGGCGCCGATCCGGTAGCGGGCGCCGGGACTGGCGGTCTCCGACATCCGGACCAGGTCGAGGTGGCCGAGCAGGTAGTCGAGGTAGGCGTCCACGAACGCGGCCAGCCGATCGGCCGCCGTGGCTCCGGGTCCCAGGGGGGCGGGGCCGGACAGGATCGCCTCCTGGAGCTCGCGCTCCCGCTCGTCGAGAAGCGCGACGGCCAGTCCGGACTTGTCGCCGAATCTCCGGAAGAGGGTGCCCTTGCCCACCCCCGCCTCGGCCGCGACCGCGTCCATCGACACGCCGTCCACGCCCTTCTCGCGGAACAGCTTCGCCGCCGCGGCCAGCACCTTCAGGCGGTTGCGTGCGGCGTCGGCCCGTTCCCTGGGCCGCTCGTCGAGCAGCGTCCGAAGCGGCTCGCTTGACGAAGCGGACCGTGGTCCGTTAAATTCCGAATCACTCACAGAAACGGACTATAGTCCATTTGAGGCCGGGGAGGCCAGAAATGACAGCACTGATCACCCGCGACGAACTGAAGGCCGCGATCGAGGCGGGCACCGTCGTCGTCGTGGACGCACTCGGCGGCGACTACTACGCCCAGCAGCACCTGCCCGGCGCGATCGCCCTGGTAGAGAGCGAGGTGTCCACCCGCGCCGCCGAGCTTCTTCCCGACAAGGACGCCGCCGTCGTCACCTACTGCTCCAACCCCGCCTGCGGCAACAGCGAGGCGGTGGCCCGGCGGCTGGCCGCCCTCGGCTACACCGACGTCCGCAAGTACCGGGAGGGCATCCAGGACTGGGTCGAGGCGGGGCTGCCCGTCGAGTCCGGCGTCGCCGCCCGCTGACACCGGCGCCCGCGGTGGCACCCGGTGATGGCCGCCCGCCTCCTCCGGGTGCCCCGAACCCATCGGGGACACCCGGGGACGGGCGCCGTGTTCATCGGCACCCGCCCGGCGGCCCGCTCCGGGCGTTCAGCCCCTGACCCCGCAGCGGCGCAGGGTCAGCAGGGCGAGCGCCCGCGTGACGTCCCGGAGCTCGCGCAGGTCGACCCGCTCGCGCGGGGCATGGGCGAAGCGCACGTCACCGGGCCCGTAGTGCAGGGCCGGGATGCCTCCGGCGGTGTAGAGGCGCAAGTCGCTCCCGTACGGCGCGGCCGTCTCCACAGGGCGGGTCCCGGTGACGTCGGCCACCGCCCCGGCGACCTCGCCCGGCAGTTCGTGCCCCGCGGGCAGCCGCCCGCTCGCGAACTGGCCGCCGGGCCAGGTGACGACCGGAGGATGCTCGCGCAGCCACGGGTGGCCGAGCTCGGCGATCGCGGCCTCCAGGGCGAGGCGCGCCTCGGCGGGGTCCTCGTCCAGGCGTACGCCGAGCCGGCCCTCCGCGACGAGCAGGTCCGGCACGCTGCTGGCCCAGTCGCCCGCACGGACCGTGCCGACCTCGATCGGATAGGGCAGCGGGTTGCCGTCGAAGATCGGGTCCGGGTCGCGGTTGCGGTCGGCCTCCAGGCGCCTGATCGCCTCGAAGACCGGCCAGAAGACCTCCAGCGCGTTGACCCCCTCGTAACGGGTGGCGCCGTGGGCCGCCCGCCCCGCCACCTCGATCCGGAACGTCAGCGCGCCCGCCGTCGCGGCGATGATCGCCCCGCTGGTCGGCTCGGTGATCACCGCGGCCTCGCCCCGATGGCCCCGGGTCAGGGTGGCGAACGCGCCCAGCCCGCCGTCCTCCTCCCCCGCCACACAGTGCACGGCCAGCGGGCGCGCAAGCCGTACCCCTGACCTGCGGAGGGCGGCGACGACGGCGAGGTTCGCCGCGAGCCCGGCCTTCATGTCGCAGGCGCCCCTGCCGTACAGGACGTTTCCACTGATCCGGGCGTCGAAGGGATCGCCTCCCTCCCACTTGGCCAGGTCGCCGGGGGGAACCACGTCCACGTGCCCCTGCAGGACGAGCGCGGGATCGCCCTCGCCCTCGGTGACGCCGACCACGCCATAGCCCTCGGTGCGCGGGGCCTCCATACCGGGGAACCCGGGGGCGGCCCGGAGCGCGTCGAGGTCGAGCTTCCAGACGTCGACGTCCAGCCCCGCCTCGGCGAGCAGCCGGCCGCAGCGGTGCTGCAACTCCGACTCGGCGTCCGTGCCGGTCACGCTCGGCACCCGCACCAGGTCGGCCAGCAGCCGGACCGTCTCCGCCTCGTCCAGGGCGGAAAGCACCCTCGCCTCGCTGTCGGACATACCGCTAGCCTTCCAGAGCCACCCGGCGGGCCAGGCCCAGGGGGAGGCTTCCGGAGCCCGCCAGGGTGTCGTGGAAGGTCCGCAGGTCGCCTCTGCCCGCCGCCGTGTAGTCGTCGCGGATGCGGTCGATCTCCAGGGCTCCCGTCAGGTAGGAGGGCGCCTGGGTGGGCCACGCGCAGTAGCGGTTGACCTCACCCTTGGCCGTGCCGGGGGTGAGCGAGGACCTGGTGGTCATGAAGTCCTCCGCCTCCTCGACGCTCATGTCGCCGCAGTGCAGCGAGACGTCCACGACGATGCGGGCCGCCCGGAAGAGACGGCAGTCCAGGTGGGCGAGCTCCTGGGCGGGGGTGGTGAAGTAACCCTGCTCCCACATCACCTTCTCGACGTAAAGGGCCCAGCCCTCGGAGAAGTAGGGCGTGCGGAACAGCTTGCGGGCTCGGTGCGGGCTGCCCGCCATCCACGACAGGTGCCAGTGGTGGCCCGGATAGGCCTCGTGGACGGCGATGGAGGGCATCTGGGCCCTGGAGTTGGTGCGCAGCCGCTGGCGCACCTGCTCCTCGGTGAAGGAGTCAGGGGTGAACGGCACGAAGAAGTGCCCGATCCGGGAGGTGGACAGGGGCGGGGGCTGCAGGTAGGAGGCGACGGAGAGGATGGGCCGCTGAAACTCCGGCGACGGCACCACGAGGCACTCCTCGCCGTCGGCGAACGTCACCAGCCCCCGTTCCCGCACGAACTCCCTGGCCCGCTCGGTCTCGGCCTCGTATTCGGCCCGCATGTCCTCCAGCGTCGGCGCGTGGTCGTCCTGGAGCGCCGTGACGGCCGCGTGCCAGCCGTCGGAGCCGCCGGGCAGCCGCCGGGCGACCTCGCGCATCCGGGCGTCCAGCTCGTCGTAGGCGGCCCGGCCGCGCGTGAGCAGTTCGTCGGCGCCGTAACCGAGCATCTCCCGCTCGCGTAGCAGCGTGGAGTACAGCTTCTCCCCCATCCGCCAGGTGCCGGTGGCCTCGAAACCCTCAAGGAACTCCACCAGCTCGTCGAAGGCCGCCGCCGCGGGCTCGGCCGCCGCGGCCAGCCGGGCGCGCAGGGACTCGTCCGCGACCTGGCCCGGGACCGTCTCGGTGAGGAAGTGCCGGGCGGTCCGCGCCTGGCCGAGGCCGCGCTCGACCAGCAGCGCGGCCGCCAGCTCCGGGTCCAGGTTCGTACGGCAGGCGGCCAGGACGCCCGGCACCTCGGCCAGCCGCGCGACGGCCGCGTCGACCAGCTCCGCCTCGGAGGACAACCGGTGAAGGAACGGGGCGAACATCGAGGCGAAGATCGGCACCGTGTAGACGGAGGGGTCGCGCCGCCACAGGGGCCAGGACTCGTAGGCGAGCCCGCCGCGCAGTGCGGACACGACGAGCTCGCGGTCGATCTCGTCGTCGAAGCCCGCGCCCTCTGTCGCCTGGAACCGCTCCAGCCAGCTCCGCGACTCCCGCTCCCGGGAGAGGAAGCCCGCCTCGGTGAAGTCGCCGAGGGTCCTGTCGTAGCCTTCGGCACCCGCGAGGGTGGCGGTGATGGGGTTGGTGCTCAGGTGCCAGTCGATGAAACCGTCGACCAGGTGGGGGGAGGGGTCCGTCATGACCCGTGAGCCTACTCCGCGTCCAGGATCTTGTTGCCATGTCGATTGTCGATGGCCACGTTCTGGCAGGCGCTGACCCCCCTGCCGAGCGCCGTGGTCGCCGTGAACACCGATGACACGCTCCGGCCGGCGGACGTTCCACTCGATCCTGAAGAACGGCAGGGCCAAGGCCATCCGGTTCACCACGCTGACCAGGCTCTGCGAGGTCCTGGAATGCCAGCCGGGAGACCTGCTCAGCCACCGTCCCAGGCGGGAGCAGTGACCTGGCCGTCCTCATCCGGGACGGCCGTACTGACGAGATGAGCCGGTACGGCCTCGCCGTTCCCATAAGCTTCTGGTGTGGGTGACCCGAAATTCGAGATCCAGATGCTCCACGACCGTGTCATGGTCAAGGTCGAGCAGGAGTCCGAGGAGCGCCGCAGCACGGCGGGCATCGTCATCCCGGCGACGGTGAAGATGGCCAACCGGCTCGTCTGGGGCGAGGTCTGCGGCGCGGGCGCGAGCGTCCGCACCGTGAAAGTCGGCGACAAGGTCCTGTTCAATCCCGAGGAGCAGTACGAGGTCGAGGTCCACGGCCAGGTCTATCTCGTCATGCGCGAACGCGACCTGCACGCCCTCGCCACCCCGCAGACCGACAACGGCACCGGTCTGTATCTGTGAGGCGGCCTCCCGGGTCGTGACCGGCACCGCGCCGGCACCGCGCCGGCGCTGCCCCGCCCGGGTCGCCGGGACGCGAGGCCCCCACCGGTCACGGCCTCCCCGCGGACGGCGAAACCCGTCCGTCCGGCGGATCACCTGCGGGTGTAGCTGAGATAGACCTTCCTGTCCCAGTCTTCGGCGGGAATGTCGGCCAGCACCCGCACGACCCTGCCCTGGAGATCGGCCACGACGGCCCGGTAGGCGCCCGCGCCGGACGTGACGGCGATGAGGTGCTTGTCGTCCCACCATCCCAGCAGGGCCTTCGGCTGGATGTTCACCCTGGCCGCGAGCCTGCCCGAGGTGCGGTTCCAGACGCAGACGTGTTCGGCGTAGGTCACCGGGCACCAGGTCGTGAAAGTCCGCCCGGCGGGTGAGAAGGCGTCCTCGCCTCCGGCGGGGGCGCCCGTCTTCACCAGGGTGCGCCGGATCGCGCCGTCCTGGCCGTAGAAACGGGTGCCTCCCCTGTATTCGGCGACCACGTCGACGCCGTCGGAACTCCACCGGAACCTGGCGGCCCTGTCCACCCCCGGCACGGTCACCGTCCGGGCCGTCCTCGCCGTCGCGTCGACGATCACGAAGCCGGTCGTCTCCCAGCCCGCGCCGTTCTTCCTCTGGACGGTCAGGACCGCTTTCCCGCCATCGCGGGACCAGTGGGCGAACTGGGCGATGAGCGGCTTGGCGACGGTCTGGATCCTGCTGCCCTTGTTCCCGGCCAGATCAGCCAGGAGCACCGAGTCGTGGCCCGTGCTGTAGGCGATGGGAACCGCGAGCGCCTTGGCACCCCCGGGCCCGACCGTGATCTCCTGATAGCCGACCTGCCTGGCGAAGCCGGTGCTTCTGCGCAGGTAGGCCACGTTGCCGAGGGTGTAGGAGGTGACCTTGAGCGGATCGGACGGGTTCTCGCGCACGGTCACCCGGGTGCCGGGCAGCGTGAGGTCCGCCGTCCTGGCGGCCTCGGCGGCGTGTGCGGCGGGCAGGACCGGCACCAGGGCCGGAAGCGCCGCCGAGATCGCGATGACGGCGCGACCGAGCGGCCGGTAAATCCCAGGAGTCACAGACACGGCGGCAGCCTAGGCCGGAAGTTCCTCATAGATCGTGATCTATAACGGATCGGTTGGTCTGGCAAGGGTGATCCTGTACGGCGGGCCCGCCGTACAGGCGTCCTCCTCCCGAAGGCGTCCCCAGCCGCCAACTAGCGCCGACAACTCAGAACCTTGATTCCGTCCGGTATAGATCATCGGCCGTGAGGCCATGCCCTGGGAAAACGTCGAAGGTGAAACTGGGCACCGACAGGCAAGCGGCAACCCA
>NZ_JBIAZA010000040.1:0-84224 GCF_042898655.1 Streptosporangium sp. NPDC000396 | reverse complement strand
CACAGGGCGGGATCCACCTCGGTGCCCGGCGGGTGGCCCGCCCGGCCGGAACGGGCAAGACGCCCGGTGACGACGTCCCGGATCACGACTTTGCAATTCTGGGTCGACGAATCGACGCCTGCGACCAGTGTCATCGCCGCGGGTCTCCAATCGGTGACGGCGCCTCACTCGGGTGAGGCGAACTGGAACGGTCTGTGATGCCGACGGCGAGCCGGCAGGAACGACGTGGTGTCGGGATCTCGATGCCGGCTTGCGCAACGAGGTGCATCCCGGCCGGATCTGCGACGGTCAGGGTGAAGTCGGGGAGTCTTCTGCTGATTCGATGGGATTTGGTCACGTGCCTGGAGACGGCTGCCTGCGCCCGAACCGGCGAGACACACCTGGACCGGCGGTTTCTGCGCCACCAGCGCGGTGACCTGCGCCGACGGCACGTACTGCCCTGCCGGCAGGATCGATGTCAACCGACTACGAGTCCGTCACGTGCGTCCGCGTCTCCGCAAGAGGCCTGGACTAGCGCCTGACGTCCGGCTGCTTGCGACGGAGCCTCCCCGCCACGACACCGATCACCGCCGCTGCAGCGATCCCCACCACGATGACGACGATCGTCGTGAGCGACATGCCGGCCGGACTTCCCGGGTCCGTTGCGGCGGCGGCCTGCGCGGGTGCCCCGGCGAGCTGCGGCGGCGCCTCGGCGGCCTGCGACGGCGTCTCGGCGGTCTGCGACGGCGTCTCGGCGGTCTGCGACGGCTCGGGGGCGGCGATGTCTCGTGCGGTCACGCTCACCGTCTTCTTCGCCTTGGCTGGTTCGGCCGTGGTCACCGTGACACGCCACTCGCCGGTCGGCAGCGACTGGGCGGCGCGGTAGAGATTCTGGCCCTCGGGCGCCGAGACGAGCTTGACCGGTCCGAAGGAACGGCCGTCGGTGGAGGTCGCGACCACCGTCCCGATGACGGTGTCCCTGACCGGATGGCGATCCTTTTTCCAGGTGGCCACCACGTTGACGCCATGGTCGCCGTCTCCGGCCACCTCCAGGACGATCGGCCCGCCGTGCGCGGAAGCCGCGGGCGCGCCAAGCAGCAGAACGAGCACGGCGAGCAGGACAGCCGCTGCGGTGTTCCTCAGTGTCATGTTCACGAATTACTCCCCTCGTGTTCGGGATCGGCGGTGAGTGCCCCACTGCCGGGCGAGGCCGGCAGGAACACGTGCTGGTGCTGGTGCCCGTGGCCCGCGTCGACGTTCACCGCGTCGAGGGCGGTGGCGCCGATGGACCAGGTGAAGATCGCGTCAGCGCGTTGCCGGATGGCGAGGGCCGTCAGGGTCTCGCGGATCGGCCCGGTGAGGGCCTGCGAGCTTGCGTATGTGTCGACGGTGGTGGCGATCTGCCGTACGGCGGAGGCGAGACTCGATCGTGCCAGGTTGGTGGCGGTCTCGCCGGATGACGGGTCGGCGAAGTCCTTGACGGCTGCGGCGGTCGCCTGCCGCCACTTCGCGACATCAGCCGGGGGCGCGGTGCCGCCTTCGGCGGGCAGTTCGGCGGGCATGGCCCGCTCCAGTCCGTCGAGCACGGGAGTGAGCCGGGGCTCCGCCGCCACCCGGCTTCGCGCCGAGGACCGGGACACCATCACTGTCTTGTGTCGGCTGACGGCCGCCACCTCCCGATGGACGTGCGTACTGATGAGAGTGGAGTGGGGCGGGTGCCCCGCGACGAGCGTCGCGGGGCACCCGCGAGGGATTCAGCGAGGTGCCGGGTCTCGTCCGGCGGTGCCCTCCAGGGGGTTGGCCTCGCTCACCGTGCGGCCTTCGAGCTGCCGCCGTACTGAGCGATCAGCGCGTCGGCGTCGCGGATGAGCGCGGCTCGGACCTGGTCGTCCGTGACGATCGAGGTGTCGCCCGCGAGTTCCTTGAACTTCTCCAGTTCCTTGACGATCTTGTCGTTGTCCTTCTTCTTGGCCTCCGCGTCGCGAACGCCCGCGAGCCTGCCGCGGAGCGTGTGCGTGCTCTTGTCGGTGAGCTTCCCGGCCGCCTCGAAGCGGTCGATCAGGTTGCCGACGTCACCCGTCGACGTGACGACGGAGAACCTCACCACCTGTTCGGTCTGGTTGCCGGCCTTGTTGGTGGCGGTGACGGTGAGGGTGTGCTCGCCCAGCGGAAGCTCGTACAGCGCCAGGACCGTGCCCGACTCGAACGGCTTGCCATCCAGCGTGCCGTTCACCGACTTGACACCGGACCCCGAGTCGAGGGCCTCCCAGCTGATGCCGAGGTCCTGGCTGTCGCCGTACTTCTCGCCGGCCGCCGCGCCGGAGATCAGGACGGTCGGGGCCTTGGTGTCGATCTTGGCGGTCACGGCCTTGACGTTCTCGACGCTTCCCGCCTTGTCGGTCGAGCGGTAGCGCAACTCGTGCTGCCCCTCACCCGAGATGGTGACCGTGTCCGTGTACGGCGTCCAGGGACCGCCGTCCAGGGAATACTCGATGCCCGCCACGCCGGACGTCTCATCCTTCGCGGTGAGGCTCACCGGCACCGCCTGGTTGTGCCATCCGTCGCCGTTCCCCGCGGCGTACGCCGCGGTGGTCGCCGGTGCCGTCGCGTCCACCTTGACCCCGAGGGTCTTGGCGTTCTCCACGTTGCCCGCCTTGTCCGCCGAGCGGTATGCCAGCGTGTGCGAGCCGTCGCCGGAGACGATGACCGGGGTGGTGTAGCCGGTCCAGGCGCCGCCGTCGAGCTGGTACTCGGTACGGTCGGCCCCGCTGCCGTTCGCCTCGTCGGCGGCCGTCAGCGTGATCGTGACCGGACCGGTGAACCAGCCGCTCCCCGGCTGCGCCGGGTCCGTCGTGGCGCTCGTCGACGGCGCGGTCTTGTCGTCGGTACCGGTGCCGCCCTGGGAGAGGTGGAAGTAGGCGAACTTGGCTGTCTTCGACTCCGTCTGATTCACGCCGAGGGCGAACACGCCGGCTTTCGCACCACTCGCCACCTTGCTGTTCTTCACCGGCGCAGCCATCTCAGTCCACTTGGCGCCGTCGGAGGAGTAGAACCCGTGGAAGGTGTCGGCCTCCTTCTTCACCCGTAGCCACCACACGCCGCCGGGGAGCGAGGTGACCTGCGGTTGCGGCTGCTGTATGACCCCGCCGGCCTCGCCGCGCAGTTCGAGCCTGCGCTGCACCGCCGAACCGGGGGCGTTGTCGGTGATGAAGTCGAACTTCACATAGTCGTCGTCACCGGCGTGCACCATGAGCCCGCCCTGCTGATAGGCCTGGTTGAACGCCGACGCGTCGATCTTGGTCTCCAGCGTCCAGTCACCGTCCGGCGCCTTCTGCAGGATGAAGTTCTTCGGCCCGGTGTTACCCGTCCCGTAGATGTCGCCCGCCGAGGTGTCGATCTCCAGGTTGCCGCCGGTCACCCGTACGGCCGCGGCGTCGGACCGCACGATCGCGTTCCAGCGGCAGCCGTCGAGCGCCGTGCCGTCGAACTCGTCCGCCCCCGGTGTGGTGGCCGTGTCGTCGGGGATGATCTGGAACCAGTCGAAGGACGCGTCGATCACCGGGTGGCTGCCGGTGCTGGACAGGGAGAGCAGTCCGATCTTCGGGTTCTGGATCCCGGCGAGCGGCTTCGACTGCGGCATCGCGGTGAACGTGATGCCGTCGGCCGAGTAGAAGGCGGTCAGGTTGGCGCCGTCGCTGACGAGCCGGACGTACACGGTGTCGGGGTAGGCGTCCCCGAGCGCGGCCGTGTTGCTCGCCGCCACCTCGTTCGGCTTGCCGTTCTCCTCCCGGATGTACTGGAAGATGCGGTTGGCGTGGTCGTTGGTGCCGCGCGCCTCCAGCACCATCTTGGCGTAGTTGTCGTCGTCGCCGTAGAGGACCAGGCCCGCCTGCTGGTAGGAGTCACGGGCGGTGAGGGTGACCTTGGCCGTGGCCGTCCAGGCTCCCGACGGCGCCGGCTGCACGACGATGTTCGACGTGTTGCCGCCTGCTCCATAGATGTCGGTGTTCGACGTCGGGATCACGAGCTTGCCGTCCGCGACCTTGAGGGTCTGGTTCTCCCTGATGACCGACCAGCGGCCGCGGTCGAGCTCCGTTCCCAGGAAGTCGTCGGAACGGCCGGACAGGCACACCGTGTTCGGCGCGTCCACCTTGATGGAGATCTGCCCCTTGGTCGCCGCGCCCTTGGCGTCGGTCACGGTGACCGTGGCGGTGTAGGTACCCGGCGCGGCGTAGGTGTAGCTCGCGTCAGCGGTCGTCGGCTCCGGGGCTCCGTTCACCCCGAAGTTCCATTTGTAGGTGAGCGGCGTGTCGCCGTCGGGGTCTGTGGCCGACGCCGTGAAGTCAACCTTCAGCGGAGCGGCACCCGACGTCGGGTTCGCCGAGACGGTCACCTTCGGGCGCTGGTTCGCCGTGGCTCCCGTGCCGATGAAGTCGACCCAGTTGACATTGACCAGGTAAGAGTTGTCGGCCACGTTCGCCGGCTTGCGCACGACGAAGTACACCGGCCCGGTGTCCGCCGGCGGGTTCGTCAGGTTCAGCGTGACATCCTGGTAGGTCTGCCAGCCGCCGGTGCCCGGGACGTTGACCGAGCCGACCAGCGTCCCGTTCTCGGGGTTGCCCAGCCGGACCTGCACGGTCCCGCCGGAGGTGCCGGATGCGGCCCGCAGCCGGATGCCGGTGATGCCGGTCAGGTTGACCGGGGCGAACGACCACCAGTCGCCGTCCTGGGTCCACCCGATGTTCAGGTTGCCGCCCGCCGAGTCCTCCGTGGGCTGCGTCTGCACACCCGCGGCGTCGGTGCCCTTGCCGTCCGCCACCCGGCCGGTCTCGGTGAAGTGCTCGGCCTGCTTGCGCTTGGTCTGCAGGATGACCTGACCCCGCCCGGTCAGCGCCCCGGCGCCGCCGGAGCCGCCCTTGTCGGTGTAGCTGGCTTCGATGACGTAGAACAGGTTGTCGTCGGTGCCGTGACCGCTGTCTGTGAGCGTCTGCAGGACACCCTCGCAGCCCGTTTGCTGGTCGAGGGGGTGGCCGTGGCTGTCGTGGCCGAGGAGCGCCTGGATCTGAACCTTGTCGCAGCCGATCGTGCCGTCCTCGGGGTCGGTGACCGTGACCTTGTACTTCACCTGGTCGCCGAACTCGAAGAATCCGCCGTCCGGCGGCAGGTCGAGGGTGACCTTCGGCCGGGTGTTGCCCGCCACGATCGCCACGCTCGCCGTCGCGGTCTTGTTGTCGGCGTTCGTCACCTTCAGGACCGCGTTGTACTGGCCCGCCGTGGTGTAGGTGTGGGTGGGGTTGGGGTCGGTCGAGTCGACACGGCCGTCACCGTCGAAGTCCCATGCGTACGTGAGCGCCTTGCCGTCCGGGTCCCGCGTTCCCTCGCTGGAGAACTTCACCCCCAGCGGCACCGGTCCGTCGGTCTTGTCCGCCGAGGCACGGGCGATGGGCGGCCGGTTGCCCTTGATGTACTCGATGCGGTAGATGCCGGAGTCGGCGTTGTCGCCACCGAACCCCGATCCCCACTCGATCAGGTACAACGCGCCGTCCGGGCCGAACCTGAAGTGCATGGGCTTCTTGAAGCCCATGGTCTTGAAGAGTTGGTTGATCTTGACGAGCTTGGTGGTGTCCTCGTTGAGCTGGAACGAGAACATCTTGCTGCTGTTCCACTCGGCGAAGACCGCCTTGCCGTCCCAGTATCCCGGCCATTTGACGTCCGACTGCAGGTCAGGGTCGTAGCGGTAGACCGGACCGGCCATCGGCGCGCCGCCGTTGAGCTCGGGGAAGTTCTGCGCGTCGGTCGCGTAGTGGTACCAGACCGTCGCCGCGGTCGCCGCCGGCGGATTGGTCAGGCCCGTGTTGTTGGGCGAGTTGTTGACCGGCGCGGCGCAGTTGAACGCCGACCCCGACGTCTTGGTGGCGAAGTCGTAGTCGAGGTACGCGCTGTTGTTGCCGATGCAGTAGGGCCAGCCGTAGTTGCCCGGCTTGGTGATCAGGTTCCACTCGACCGTGTTCTGCGGGCCCCGCGCCGCGCTCGCCGACCCGGCGTCCGGGCCGTAATCGGCCACCAGGGGATATCCGGTCTTCGGATCGAGGCCGATGCGGAAGGGGTTGCGGAATCCCATGCCGTAGATCTCCGGCTTGGTCTTCGCCGTGCCCGGCGCGAACAGGTTGCCCTGCGGCACCGTGTAGGTGCCGTTCGCCTCGGGGTGGATCCGCAGCAGCTTGCCACTCAGGTCATTGGTGTTGCCCGAGGTGCGCTGCGCGTCCCAGGCCGCGCGGCCGGACCGCTCGTCGATCGGCGTGTAGCCGTCGGAGGCGAACGGGTTGGTGTTGTCGCCCGTGGCCATCCACAGGTCACCGGTCTTGTGGTCCACCAGCATGCCGCCACCGTGGTGGCAGCACTCGGCACGCTGCACCGGAACGTCGAGGATCTTCTTCTCGCTCGACATGTCGAGGGTGTCCCCCTTGACGGTGAACCGGCTCAGCCGGTCGACGTTCTCCCCCGAAGGCGAGTAGAAGAGGTACACCCACTTGGTGGTGGCGAAGTCGCGGTCCAGCGCCAGCCCGAGCAATCCGCTCTCGTTGGCGGTGAACACGCTCAGCTTGCCGGCCGAAACGGTGCCGCCTGTGGGCTTGACGATCTTTACGTCACCCATCCGGTCGATGTAGAAGACCCGGCCGTCCTGCGCGACGTCCAGCATCATCGGGTTCGACGTGTTGTCGTCGAGGGTGACCTTCTCGAAACTACCGGTCTGCGAAGCCGAGCAGTCGGCCTTCACCGCGCCGGCGGCGGTCCTGATGCCGCCGAGGAGCAGGCTCAGGAACTGCGGCTCGGTGAAGCTCTGCTTGGTGTGGCCGAGGCCCGTGTACCACGAACGGCCGCCGTCGTAGTCCTGGCACCACGTGTTCGGGTGGTCGATCCCCATGGTGCCGCCGGAGTAGGACTTCTCATTCAACGACGTCAGCACGTGCACGGTCCCGCGGGGGTCGGCCTGGTAGTCGTACCACTCGTCGGTGCGGCTCCACGACGTGGGCAGATTCGCGGTGGACGGGTGTGCCGGGTCCTCGACCGTGAGGGTGGCCTGCTGGATCGCCGGGTGCGACTTGAAGTACGCCCCGACGAGCTTGCCGTACCACGACCAGCCGTAACCGCCGTCGGCGGCCGCGTGGACGCCCACGAAACCGCCGCCTTTCTGGATGTACCGCTGGAAAGCGTCCTTCTGCTCCTGCGCACCCAGCGGGTCTCCGGTGGTGGACAGGAAGATGACGGCCTGGTACTGCGCCAGGTTCTCGTCGGTGAACCTCGCGGCGTCCTCGGTGCTGTCGACCGCGAAGCCGTTGTCCTGGCCGAGCTTCTGGATGGCGGCGATGCCGTCGGGGATCGAGTCGTGCCGGAATCCGGTGGTCTTGGAGAAGACGAGCACCTTGAAGGAATCGGCCGCAGCTGCGGCTCGCGCCGTCACCGCCTGTGCCGGCGGCGCGAACAGCGACAGTAAGGGCAGGACAAGGCCGAGGGCCATCGTCGCGGCCACCCGTCGTAAGGCGCGATATCGCTGAACTGTCAAAGCAGCTCCTCTGGGGGGTGCGATGAGTGCGAACTCATCGGGTCGGGGTGGGTGGGACAGGCTGATGCCGGCGTGCCGCCCGTCGCGACGATGTGATCGCCATTGCCGCGCCACGGGTCTTTGGCCCCGACGGTCAGCCGCTGGAGCGAGTGCTGCTGGGAAGTGCGCGGGAATGCGCTACAGGGCCACGTGCCACGGCGGTCGCCACACCATTGGTGGCGATCAAGGGTGTGGTTACGGGCGATCTCGCCCGCATCCGGAAAGGAGATGACATCGAAGTCCTTCCTAACTTGAGACAGTTAGGCAAGGCGCGCGCCGCCGCGCTGATGCCGGGTGTCGCGGATCGGGATGCGTCAGGCGCAGGCCGGAAGGTGCCGCCTCCGTCCTACCTGGCGTTGCACAACTCCTTTCGTCTCCCAGCCGTCATGTGCCTGCCAGAGCCAGGTCGTCGATGACGACCTACCAGATCAGGCGCCGGCCGACCTGATAAAGCTCGACGCGATAGTGGCGGAACAACCGCCGACGACGCTCACCCGCGTACTCCCATCAGATGTTCGAGGGCGAGCTGGTTGAGGCGGGTGAAGTGGTAGCCGCGGAGCGCGGCCTCCTCCGGGTCGAAGTCGTCGTTCAGGAGGTCGGCCGGCGTCTCGCCGGGCGCGAGCGTGGGCTGGGCCAGCTCGTCCACCCGGGAGGCCCTCAGCGCCTCCTGCACCTCCGGGTCGGCGCGGAAGGCGCGTGCCTTCTCCTTGAGGATCAGGTACGTGCGCATGTTCGCCGCGGCGGATTCCCAGACGCCCTGCGCGTCCTCGGTGCGCAGAGGCTTGTAGTCGAAGTGGCGCGGGCCGTCGTAGCCACCGTGCTCCAGCAGGTCCACCAGGAAGAAGGCGCTCTTCAGATCCCCGTGGCCGAAGATCAGGTCCTGGTCGTATCTCGGACCGTGCTGGCCGTTCAGGTCGAGGTGGAACAGCTTGCCGTGCCACAGCGCCTGCGCGGCACCATGCACATAGTTGAGCCCGGCCATCTGCTCGTGGCCGACCTCGGGATTGAGGCCGACCATCTCGGGGTGCTCCAGCTCGTTGATGAAGGCGAGCGCGTGACCGATCGTCGGGAGCAGGATGTCGCCCCGCGGCTCGTTCGGCTTGGGCTCGATGGCGAAGCGGATGTCGTAGCCCTGGTCGAGGACGTACCCGCAGAGGATGTCCATGGCCTCCTTGTAGCGGGTCAGGGCCGCCTTGATGTCCTTGGCGGCGTCCGACTCGGCGCCCTCGCGGCCGCCCCAGCACACGTACGTCTTCGTGCCGAGCGAAACCGCGAGGTCGAGGTTGCGCATGACCTTGCGGATGGCGTGGCGGCGGATGTCGCGATCGTTGCTGGTGAACGCGCCGTCCTTGAACACCGGGTGGGTGAACAGGTTCGTCGTGGCCATCGGCACCTTCATGCCGGTCTCGTCGAGCGCCTTGCGGAAGGCCGTGATGGCCTTGTCCCTGTCCGGCTCGACGGCGAGCAGGTCGTCGTCGTGGAAGGTGACGCCGTACGCGCCCAGCTCGGCCAGCCGGTGCACGGTCTCGACGGGGTCGAGCGGGGCGCGGGTGGCGTCGCCGAACGGGTCGCGGGCCTCCCAGCCGACCGTCCAGATACCGAAGGTGAAGCGGTCGTCAGGGGTGGGCTCGTACATGCTGGTCTCCCTTGTGAGCGGATAGGGCGAGGCGCAGGAGCAGATCCTTGATCTCCACGGCCTCGTACCGTTCGCGGGCCGCGGACGGGTCGGAGCAGAGCAGGACGGGGGCGTCGGCGGGGTCCGCGGGGAGCAGCCCGTGGGAGCCGCGCACGGCGCGGGCGCCCGCGTCCAGGCCGACGACGTTCATGAGGTAGCGCATGCCGAGTTTCTTGCGCAGTAGCGCCACTCCGGCCCGCCGCTTGGCCGCAGCGGGGGCCGCGGGGTCGAAGAAGAGCTCGGCGGGGTCGTATCCAGGCTTGCGGTGGATCTCGACGACGCGGGCGAAGTCGGGCGCGCGAGCGTCGTCGAGCCAGTAGTAGTAGGTGAACCAGGCGTCGCGCTCGGCCAGGAGGACCAGCTCGCCGGAGCGGGAGTGGTCGAGACCGTACGCCGCCTTGCCGGCTCCGTCGAGCACGTCGGCCACGCCCGGCAGGGACGCGCAGAGCTCGGCGACGGCCGGCACGTCGGCGGGGTCGCGGACGTAGACGTGCGCCGTCTGATGGTCGGCCACGGCGAACGCGCGCGACGTCCACGGATCCAGGTACTCCATGCCGTCCTGCGTGTGAACCCGCAGGAACCCCTCGGCGCGCAGTGCCCGGTTGACGTTCACCGGACGGGACACATCGGTGATGCCGTACTCCGACAGGACCACCACGGTGCGCCCCTGCTCCGCGGCGGCAGCCAGCAGGGGCGCGAGGATGATGTCGAGCTCGGCTGCCGCAGCGGCGGAGCGCGGGTCCGACGGGCCGTACCGTTGCAGGTCGTAGTCGAGGTGGGGGACGTAGGCCAGGGTGAGGTCCGGATCGCGGGCGGCCATGACGTGCTCGGTGGCACGGCAGATCCAGGCCGACGAGGCGATGCCGGCTCCGGGCCCCCAGTAGCTGAACAGGGGGAACGTCCCCAGAGCCGCGGTGAGCTCGTCGTGCAGCTCCGGTGGGTCGGTGTAGCAGTCGGGCTCCTTGCGCCCGTCCGCGTGGTAGATCGGCCGGGGCGTGACCGTCCAGTCGACGTCGGCGCCCATGGCGTACCACCAGCACACGTTGGCCACTGTGTAGCCAGGCCGAGCGCGCCGGGCGACCTGCCACAGCTTCTCGCCGCCTACGAGCGCGTTGTGCTGGCGCCAGAGCAGGACCTCGCCGAGGTCGCGGAAGTACCAGCCGTTGCCGACGACGCCGTGCCCGGACGGCGGAAGGCCGGTGAGGAAGGTCGACTGCACCGGGCAGGTGACGGCGGGCAGCACGGTGCCGAGTTCGGCCTGGAAGCCCTCTGAGGCGACGGCACGCAGCCGCGGCATGTGTGCCAGCAGCCTCGGGGTCAGCCCCACCACGTCCAGGACCAGTAACGCTGTCATACCTTCACTCCCAGGTCGCGTAGCTCGGCACGGGCGAAGTCCAACTCGTCGGCGATGCCGGCGGCGAGTTGGACCGGGGTGCGCGGGCGCAGTGCGGGCGGCAGCACCTCCCAGGTGTAGGTCTCCACGTCGAAGTGGTCGCACAGCGGCCGCGGCCCGCCGGCCAGCTCTTTCAGGGCCTCGCGCAACACCGGGATGGTGGTGGCGAGCGGCGCGGCCGGAGCGACGTGCAGCGGCACGTGGTAGTGGACGCGCCACGGCCCCGGGAGGTCCCGGTCGAGCGCCTCGTCGAGGTCGTCGGCCGCCAGCCCACTGGGGTTGCGGGTCTGGTGCAGGAAGCGCGGTTCGGCGTACTCGCGCAGGGCGTTCGGATGGGTGCTCTCCAGGGCCGCCGAGAGCTGGACCTTCACGATCGGCAGGCCGGCCGTCCTGAGGGCGGCCAGCGCGTCGGCGGGACGTTCCCAGGCACAGGCCAGGTGGGCGAGGTCCAGGCAGACGCCGACCCGATCGGTGTCGGCGCCGGCCAGCGAGGCGATCGCCTGGCCGGTGGTCTCCACGACGCAGCCGGGCTCGGGCTCGAGCCCCACCCGCACGGCGCGCCCGGTGTCCGACTCGACGGCGGCCAGGCCGGTCGCCAGCTCGTCGAGCAGGCGCGCGGCCATACCCGCCATGTCGACGTTCCAGGGCTCGCGCCAGCCGAAGGGCAGGGTGGAGACCGACCCCCGTGCCGCGTCGTCGGGCAGCAGGTCCGCCAGGACGCGCGCCAGGTCCAGCGTGTACGACAGCCTGGCGCGGGTCGTCCAGTCGGGCTGGTAGACGGCGTGCTTGACCACCGGGTCGTGGAAGGAGCGGTAGGGGAAGCCGTTCAGCGTCACCACCTCCAGACCCCGTACGGTCAGCTCCCGGCGGAGCCTGCCGCGAAGCGCGGGGTCGGCGGCGAGGGCGGCGGCGACGGGAGCGGCGAGCCAGAGCCCAAGCCCCAGGACGTCCGTGCCGAGGCGGGCACGGATCGGCGCCGCGTACGTGTCGAACTGGGCGATGACGCCGTCGAGGTCCTCTGCGGGGTGCACGTTGGTGCAGTAGCTGAGGTGGAGCCGCGTTCCCGAGGGGTGGTGTAGCCGCATCAGGAGCCGCCCCGCCTGATGGAGCTGCCGGCGAACGTCGGCTCTGCGGCGCCGGTGACGGCCAGATCGAGGCGGCCGGACTGACCGTAGAACTCGACCGGATTGCGCCACAGCACGCGGTCGACGTCGTCCTCGGTGAAGCCGGCGACCAGCATCGCCCTGCCGGTCTCCAGCGTGAGGAGCGGGTCGGAGACGCCCCAGTCGGCGGCCGAGTTGACCAGCATCCTGTCCAGACCGTACCGGCGGAGGATCTCCACCATGCGCGGCGGCGACATCTTGGTGTCCGGGTATATGGAGAAGCCCATCCAGCAGCCGGAGCCGTGCACGAGGCCGACGGTGACCTCGTTGAGATGGTCGACGGCGACTCGTCTCGGCGCGATGCCGGAGGCCGCCACGACGTCGAGGGTGCGCCGGGTTCCGCGGGCTTTGTCGCGGTGGGGGGTATGGACGAGGGCCGGCAGGTCGTGCTCGACGGCCAGGGCGAGCTGCCGTTCGAAGGCGTCGTCCTCCTCGGGTGTCATCGAGTCGTAGCCGATCTCGCCGACCGCGACGACGCGGTCTTTCTCCAGGTAGCGCGGGAGCAGGTCCAGAACGGGGCGGCAGCGCGGGTCGTTGGCCTCCTTCGGGTTCAGCGCGAGGGCGGCGTGGTGGACGACGCCGAACTGCGCGGCCCGGTACGGCTCCCAGCCGACGAGCGAGTCGAAGTAGTCGGTGAACGATCCGGCGTTGGTGCGGGACTGGCCCAGCCAGAACGCCGGCTCCACGACGACCTGGACTCCGGCGTCGGCCATGCGGGAGTAGTCGTCGGTGGTGCGTGATGTCATGTGGATGTGCGGGTCGAAGATGCGCATCGATCAGGGCTCCTTGTGGGTGAGACGGAGCAGCAGCGCGACGGCGCCGCCGGGTGTGGAGCGGCCGGCCGCGCCACGTTCGTCGGCGAAGGCGGCCAACATGGCGCCCAGCTCGGAGTCGGCCCGCTCTTCAAGGCCGTCCACGACGGCCAGCGGCACGGCCATCAGATCTAGCGAGGGGACTGTCGGGTTTACCCGGCAGGGGAAACGCTTCCTTGATACGGTTTCGTTGTTCGAAACGGGCAGGGCTTGTCCGTCGCCTACCTCAGCCGAGGGAAGCGAGAAGCCGCTCCCTTCAAGGAGCGGAGGAGTCACGAACACGCACTTGAGCACCGCTCGCTTCTCGTCGGCGTCGCCGTACCTGTAGAGCTCGCAGGTCACGGCGGCGCGGTCCGGGGGGAGCGCGGCCAGCAGCAGCGCCCGTGCGGCCTCATCGGCGGTCCAGCCTGGCGCACCAGGCAGCGCCTCCCGTCCGGCGTGCCGTCCCGCAGCGGGGAAGGACCGCCTGACGGTCTCGGGGCGTTCGGCCGCGGCGGCGAGCGCGGCATCCAGCGAGGCCGCCCCCGGCGTCTCGCGCAACGCAGCCCGCAGCCGCTCGGGTGTCGTCACGATGCCCCTCCCCCGGCCGTGAGCAGGGACACCTGCTCGGCCCTGCGGAGGAATCCGATCGAGCGGGCGGCCACGTCGGGGGCCGCGTGCGCGTGGCGGGGCAGCTCGACCGTGACCAGGCCCCGGTAACCGGCGTCGGCGAGCGCGCGCAGCACCGGTGGGAAGTCGATCTCGCCCTCGCCGAACTCCAGGTGCTCGTGCGTGCCGCGGCGCATGTCGTCGATCTGGACGTTCACCAGGAACTCCGCGACGGACGTGACACAGGCGGGCACCGGGTCTGGCTCGTTGCAGCGGCAGTGGCCGATGTCGAGGGTGATGCCGAAGCCGTCCGGCTCGCCGAGCGCCTGGTGCAGCGCGCGCCAGCCGGCGATGGTCTCGACGAGCATGCCGGGTTCCGGCTCGAGTCCCAGCGGCACGCCGGCGCGCCGGGCCGTCTCCAAGACCCGCGCGCATCCGTCCACGAGCCGGCTCCAGGCGAGGGACGGCTCCGTGTGGGCGGGGCGCGCTCCTGACCAGAACGACACCGCCTCAGCGCCAAGGTCGGCGGCGATGGCGACGGCGCGGTGCAGGAAGTCCAGCCGCGTGTCCCGGTCGTCGTGGAGCAGGGTCGGGGCGTGCTTGCGCCGGGGGTCGAGCAGGTAGCGGGCGCCGGTTTCGACGACCACGGCCAGGCCGAGGGTGCGCAGGCGGTCGGCGAGCTTGGCCACGCGCGGGAGCAGGCCGTCGGCGTAGGGGTCGAGGTGATGGTGATCGAGGGTGAGCGCCACTCCGGTGTAGCCGAGATCGGCGATGACCTCGAGGGCGTCGGGGAGGCGGTGGTTGGTGAAGCCGTTGGTGCCGTAACCGAATCTGATCATGTCGGGGAGAGCTTTCTGATCAGGCGGCGGGCTAGCGGGACCGCCGTGGCGAGGACGAGACCGGTGCGGGTGGCCCCGGTCCGTGCGGCGAGGGCGCCCTGGAGTGCGGGCAGGCCGACGATGCCGGAGGCGACCGCGGCGCGGATGCGTCCGGCGGAGGGCTCCGCGACGGCTCGGGCCTGAGAGACGCCGAACTCGGCGGCGTACCAGGCCGCGAGCACCGTGTGAGCCTCGCACGCCGACGCGTCGCCGCGGCGGGCTCCAGGACCGGCGGTGGCGGCCGCGAGCGCGAGCGTGCCCGTCAGGGTGGCGGCGGGGAGGCGGCGGTCCGTGCCGGAGACCTCGGCGCGGGACAAGGCCGTGAGGAGGTAGGTGTGGGTGGCGATCGTGAGAGCGGACGGGAGCGCGGCGACCGTCAAACGACTGGGCGCGGCCCCGAGCAGCACGTCGAGACCGCGGCACAGGGCCATCGCCGCCGGCCCGGCAGGGGTGTTCTTGGCGAGGAGGTCGTACGCCCAGACGGCGGCGGCCAGGGGCACGGCGACGGTCAGTGCGCGGCGACCGCCGGCGAGCCCCGCCGCGGCGACGCCCGCCGCCGTGAGGCCGGCGGCCACCGCGAGGGCGGTACCTGGAGACACCCGGCCCGAGGGTATGGGTCGCTCAGGACGTTCGACCTCGTCGAGGCGGCGGTCTGCCCAGTCGTTGGCGGCCATGCCCGCCCAGTACAGGCAGACCGAAGAGCAGGCCAGGCCCAGAGTCCGGCCGCCGAGCGCATGTCCGGCCGCGGCCCCGGCGATCACGTCGCCCGGCACGGACAGCGCGGCCGGCGCTCGGACGAGTTCGAGCAGGTCTCTCAGTTCCGTCATCGCCATACTCCCGGTGCGCTGTTCTGGAATGTCATCGTGCGGCGTCCGGCGCGTCGAGGGCGGCGACGAGGTCGCGGAGCGCCTGCCACTGGGCGGCCAGGCCGTGCGGGACCTGGCCGAGGGGGTCCTTGAAGAAGAAGGCCAGTTCGGTGAGCGGACCGGTCCGCCCGGCACGGTGGGCGGCGGCGGTCAGCCGCGCCAGGTCGAGGATCAGCGGGGCGGCCAGGGCGGAGTCGCATCCGTGCCAGGTGAACTCCATGCGCATGCGGGTGCCGAGGAAGCCCTCGAAGGTGACAAGGTCCCAGGCGGTCTTGAAGTCACCGAGGTCTTCCAGGTAGTCGATGCGGGTGTCACCCTGCGGGGCGTAGCCCAGCGTCTCCGCGAGCACGCGCTGCTTGCTCGCGGCCTTGGCCGCGTTGGCGGCCGGTTCGGAGAGGTTGGCGCCGTCGCCGCCGCCCAGCAGGTTGATCCCCGACCAGGTCCGCACGGTCAGGTTGCGCTGGGCGAACATCGGCGCGAGCACCGACTTGACCAGCGTCTCCCCCGTCTTGCCGTCGTGCCCGGCGTACGGGAGGCCCTGCTCCCGGGCGAGCGCGTCGAGCGCGGGCAGGCGGGTGCCGGTCGAGGGGGTGAAGTCGACGTATGGGCAGCCGGCGAGCAGGGCGGCGTAGGCGGCCAACGCGCTCGGCGGCAGAACGGGATCGGGACCCGCGAGCGCGACACCTAACGCGTCGAGATCGGCGTGGGCGGGGTGCTCTCGTGGAGCGGGCTCCGTGGACGACACGTTGATCACGACGACGCGGTCCAGGCCGTGCCTGAGCCGGAAGCGGTCGAGGTCGGCGCCGATGGCGCGGGCCGCCTCGGCCTGGGTGGCGGCGGCCGGAAGCGGCCGTACGTCCTGCTCGATCCCGAGCAGCTCGCCGCGTACGGCATCGGCCAGCGCCGCCGGGACGACTCCCGCCTCCGCCAGTGCTTCCGCCTTCTTCTCCAGACGGACCGAGGAGATGTCGTGGCCGCCGAAGACCAGGTCGCCGATGCCGGGCCGGACCCGGCCCCGCAGATCGGCCGACTCCAGGACGCACCCGGTCGGCGCGGCCAGGCCGGCCCGTACCGCGAGCGCTCCGACCATGCTGGTAACGGCGACCGAGCCCCGCGCGCCTATCAGCCATACTCCCGTGCTCATCTGATCTCCTTCACGAGGGGGTGCCCGACGGGCGGCTGCCGGCAACCGCCCGTCGGCGGGTTCATTCAGCGGAGAAGGCGGCGTCGAACGCCGAGGAGGGCGGGGTGATCGCGTTGTAGGCGCGGATGAGCGCCAGCGCGTCAGGCGCGCCGTGCAGCCGGTCCATCCCCGCGTCTTCCCACTCGATGGAGATCGGGCCGTCGTAGCCGATCGCGTTGAGCGCGCGGAAGCAGTCCTCCCATGGCACGTCCCCACGCCCGGTGGACACGAAGTCCCAGCCCCGGCGCAGGTCGGCCCAGGGCAGGTGCGACGAGAGGCGGCCGCGGCGGCCGTCGCCCACGCGCACCTTGGCGTCCTTGCAGTCCACGTGGTAGATCCGGTCGGCGAAGTCGAGGATGAAGCCGACCGGGTCGATCTCCTGCCACACCATGTGCGAGGGGTCCCAGTTCAGGCCGAAGGCCGACCGGTGGCCGATCGCCTCCAGGGTGCGGACCGTGGTGTGGTAGTCATAGGCGATCTCGCTGGGGTGCACCTCGTGGGCGAACCGTACGCCGACCTCGTCGAAGACGTCCAGGATCGGGTTCCACCTGTCGGCGAAGTCCTGGTATCCGGCTTCGATCATCGACGGAGGGACCGGCGGGAACATCGCCACGGTGTGCCAGATGGACGATCCGGTGAACCCGACCACGGTGGAGACGCCGAGCTTCGCGGCGGCGCGGGCGGTGTCCTTCATCTCCTCGGCGGCGCGCGTGCGCACGCCCTCTGGCTCGCCGTCGCCCCAGATTCGGGCGGGCAGGATGCCCTTGTGACGCTCGTCGACGGGGTTGTCGCAGACGGCCTGCCCGACCAGGTGGTTGGAGATCGTCCACACCTTGAGGTTGTGCTTGGCCAGCAGCTCCAGTTTGCGCTCGACGTACGAGTCGTCGGACAGCGCCTTGTCCACCTCGAAGTGGTCGCCCCAGCAGGCGATCTCCAGGCCGTCGTAGCCCCACTCCGCGGCCAGGCGGCACACCTCCTCGAACGGCAGGTCGGCCCACTGGCCGGTGAACAGCGTGATGGGCCTGGTCATGCGTCCTCCGTAGGGGTCAGCCGGCTCCCGTGAGCCGCGCTCTCCTCGACCGCGCCCAGCACGCGCTGCACCCGCAGGCCGTCGTCGAAGGACGGCTCGGGGGCGGTGCCTGCGGCGATCGCTTCCAGGAAGTCCTTCACCTCGTGCGTGAAGGCGTGCTCGTAGCCGAGGCCGTGGCCGGGCGGCCACCAGGCGCCGGCGTACGGGTGGTCGGGTTCGGTGACGAGGATGCGCCGGAACCCGCCGCCCGTGCCCTCGCAGAACCACAGCTCGTTCATCGACTCGAAGTCGAAGGCCAGGCTGCCCAGCGCGCCGTTGACCTCGATGCGAAGCGCGTTCTTGCGGCCGGTGGCGAAGCGGGTGGCCTCGAACGAGGCCAGGCCGCCGCCCGACATCCGGCCGATGAACAGGGCGGCGTCGTCCACGGTGACCGGCCCCCTGCCGCTGCCCCCTCCGGCCGTCAGCCCCGACGAGCTGCCGGCCAGAGGGCGCTCCTTGATGAAGGTCTCGGTCAGCGCCGCCACCTCGGTCAGGTGCTCGCCGGTGATGAACTGGGCGGTGTCGATGATGTGCGCGCCGATGTCGCCCAGAGCCCCTGAGCCCGCCTTGTCGCTCTGCAACCGCCACACGAGCGGGAACTCCGGATCGACGATCCAGTCCTGCAGATACTGGGCTCGTACGTGCCGGATCTCGCCGAGCCTGCCCTCCTCGACGTAGCGCCGGGCGAGCGCGACGGCGGGCACCCTGCGGTAGCTGAACGCCGCCATCGCGTGCACGCCGCGTCCGGCTGCCGTACGGGCGGCGGCAGCCATGGCCTCAGCCTCCGCGACGGTGTTGGCCAGCGGCTTCTCGCAGATGACATGCTTGCCCGCCTCGAGCGCGGCGATGGCGATCTCGGCGTGGCTGTCGCCGGGGGTGCAGATGTCGACGATCTGCACGTCGTCCCGCTCGACCAGGCGCTTCCAGTCGGTCTCCGCGGCGGCCCAGCCCAGACGCTCCGCCGCCTGCGCGGTGGCCTCGGCCGACCTGCCGCCCAGCGCCGCCATGACGGGCCGCAACGGCACGTCGAAGAAGGCCGAGACGTTGCGCCACGCCTGGGAGTGGACGCGTCCCATGAACGCGTACCCGACCATGCCGACTCCGATGCTCGCGCTCATGACTCGAACCCGAGCGGCAGGTACTGGGCGGCGTTGTCCTTGGTCACCGTCTCCGACGCCAGCGTGATGGACTGCGGCACCTGCTTCTCCAGCAGGTCGCTCATGCCCCTTCCCTGGGCGATCAGGCGGGCCAGCTTGATCGCTGACGCGGCCATGGTCGGGCTGTAGGTGACGGTGGCCTTCAGCACGCCGGAGTCGGCCTGGATCTCACGCATCGCGTTGGCCGAGCCGGCCCCGCCCACCATGAAGAACTCGCTGCGCCCGGCCTCCTTGATCGCGGCCAGCACGCCGATGCCCTGGTCGTCGTCGTGGTTCCAGATCGCGTCGATCTTCTTGTGGGCCTGCAACAGGTTGGTGGCGACCTTGGTGCCGGACTCGACGGTGAACTGGGCGTCCTGGCGGGCGGTCACCTTGTAGCCATAGGTCTTGAGCGCGTCGTCGAAGCCTTTGCTGCGGTCCTGCGTCAGTGGCAGGGTGGCGATGCCCTGGATCTCCAGGATCACCGGGTCGGCCACGCCTTTCTCCTTGAGCCGCTTGCCGATGAAGTGTCCGGCCGCGACGCCCATACCGTAGTTGTCTCCACCGATCCAGGTCCGGTACGAGAGCTTGTCGGGAAAGACCCGGTCGAGGTTGATCACGGGGATGCCGGCGTCGGTGGCCTGGCGGGCGATCTGGTTGAGCTGCTGGCCGTCGTTGGGCAGGATCACCAGCGCGCCGACCTTGGCCGCGATCAGCGATTCGACGGCGCTGATCTGGGCGTTGATGTCGTTGGTCGGCTCGACCGGCTTGAACTCCACGTCGGAGTACTGCTTGGCGGCGTCCTCGGCGTTCTTGGCGATGGCGGCGATCCAGCCGTGGTCGGCGGCCGGAGCCGAGAAGCCGATGACGACCTTCTCGCCGGGCGCGTCGTTGCCGGCGGTGGCCGCGGGTGCGGGCGCGGCGGCGCTGCTCGGCGTGGCGGCAGGCTCGTTGCTGGTGCATGCGCTCGCCAGGACACCGGCCCCGATGACGGCGCCGCTGAAGAGGAATCCCCGGCGTGGGACAGAATCGGACATGAGAATTTCTCCTTGCGAGGGGGGTGACGGGTCAGACGGGTGATCGCAGAGAGCGTCGCTGGAGCAGCACGGCCGCCACGATGATCAGACCCTTGGCGATCAGCTGGTCGCTGGTGTTGAGCCCGTTGAGGATGAACAGGTTGGTGATCACGGTGAAGATCAGCAGGCCGAGGATCGAGCCGATGATCGTGCCGCGCCCGCCGGTGAGGAGCGTGCCGCCGATGATCACGGCGGCGATGGCGTCCAGCTCGTACAGGTCGCCGTGAGTGGAAGAGCCTGTGGTCGTCCTCGCCATGATGAGCACCGCGGCGATGCCGCAGCACAGGCCGGACAGCGCGTACAGCAGCATCGTGTGGCGCCGGACGTCGATGCCGGCCAGGCGGGCCGCCTCCGGGTTGCCGCCGACCGCGTACGTGCGGCGACCGAACGTGGTCCGGTTGAGCAGCACCCACCCCAGCAACACCATGATCGCGAAGATGTACACCAGCACGGGGATGCCCAGCACCCGGGTCGTCGACAGGTCCACGATCGCCTGGTTGCCCTGCTGTACGAGCTGGGTCTTACGGTCGGACATCCGCTGGGCCAGTCCCCGGGCGGCCACCAGCATCGCCAGCGTGGCGATGAACGGCACCAGCCGCCCGTACGCGATGAGCAGGCCGTTGACCAGCCCGGCCCCCGTGCCCACGAGCACGGCGCAGACGATCATCACGAACGGGCCGTACGACTGGGTCGCCAGCGTGGTCGCCCAGACCGAGGCCAGCGCCATGACCGCGCCGACCGACAGGTCGATGCCACCACCGATGATCACAAAGGTGGCGCCGACCGTGATGACGCCGATCGTGGCGGCCAGGGACAGGATGCTCACCAGGTTGGAGACGGTGGCGAAGGTGCCGGGTGTCGTCACCAGCCCCACGGCGGACAGCAGCACCAGCGCGACGATCAGTCCCAGGTGGGGAATCCCGGTCAGCCTGGTCCACAGTCCGTCGGCGAGGGCGGGTGTGCCCGCCTGGCCGTGGACGGAGGCGGGTGTGCCCGCCTGGCCGTGGACGGCGCTCTGCCCGCTCACCGCGGGCGCAGAAGGCTCGCTCATGCCGGAGCCCCTTCCATGATCATGTCGAGAATGTCGTGTTCGTCGAGGTCACCGGCCGCGCTCTCGTTGACGAGGCGTCCCTGGCTGATGACCAGCACCCGGTCGGCCAGCCCGAGCACCTCGGGCACCTCGCTGGAGACCAGCAGCACTCCGACGCCTTCGTCGGCCAGCCGGCGTACCACGGCGTAGAGCTCGGCCCTCGCGCCCACATCCACGCCTCTCGTGGGCTCGTCGAGCAGCAGGAGCTTGCGGCCGTTGACCAGCCAGCGGGCCAGCACCGCCTTCTGCTGGTTGCCGCCGGACAAAGTGCCCACCGGCCGGTCGGGGTCCGGAGGCCGGATGTCCAGCGCCCGGACCATGGCACGGGCGTCCTCGGCCTCGCGGCCCCTGTCCATCCAGCCGAGCCGGGAGTAGCGGCCCAGACTGGCCAGAGAGATGTTGCGTGTGACGCTCTCGCCCAGCAGCAGCGCCTGCGCCTTGCGCTCCTCGGGGGCCAGCCCCATGCCCAGCCGCACCGCGCCCGTCGTGCCGCGGCGGCTCGGGACGATACGGCCCTCCAGGAAGACGCGGCCGGAGAAGCGGCGCGCCCCGTAGACGGCCTCGATGATCTCTGATCGGCCCGAACCGACCAGGCCGGCCAGCCCCACGATCTCGCCGGCCCGTACCGAGAACGACAGGTCCTTGACTCGGCCGGGCACCGTCAGGCCCTCGACGCGCAGCACCTCCTCGCCCGGCTCGCGCGACGCCCGGGGCGGGAACACGTACTCGACGTTACGGCCGGTCATCAGTGAGACCACCTGGGACGTCGACGTCTGCTTGGCCGGGAGTCCGACCGCGACCGTGCGGCCGTCCTTGAGCACCGTGACGCGGTCGCCGATCTCGCGGATCTCCTCCAGCCGGTGCGAGATGTAGATCACCGCCACACCCTGCGACGTCAGCTCCCTGATGATGCGGAACAGGTTGCCGACCTCATCGTGCGCGAGAGCGGCCGACGGCTCGTCCATCACGATCAGCCGGGTGTCGTGGGAGAGCGCCCGGGCCATGCTCACCACCTGCTTGGCCGCAGGCGAGAGCCGGCCCACCTCGGTGGTCGGGCGGATCTCCCCGTGTCCGAGCCTGGCCAGCAGTTCGCGGGTAGCCCGGTTGGCCTCACCCTGGTGGACGAACCCGAGCCGCGCGGGCTCGTGGCCGAGGAAGATGTTCTCGGCCACGCTGAGCCCGTCCACCAGGTCGAGTTCCTGGTAGATGGTGGAGATGCCGAGCCGGATCGCGGCCGTCGGGCTGGTCAGGCGGACTTCCTGTCCGCCGAAGCTGATGCCGCCCCTGTCGGGCTGGTGCGCCCCCGCCAGGGTCTTGATGAGTGTGGACTTGCCCGCGCCGTTCTGGCCGAGCAGGCAGTGCACCTCCCCGGCACGGACGTCGAGGTCGACACCGTCCAGGGCGCGCACACCGGGGAACTGCTTGACGATTCCTCGCATGACGAGGAGGGACGCCGAGTCGGAAGACGACCGCGGCATAGGGGCCTCCTGGGGGGTGGGGCAGGCCGAGGGGTTGGATCCCGTCCGTCTGAAGCGATGCCGGCGGCACTGCCGCGTCGCACCGAGGTCGGCGTTAACGATGCCTACGCGGCTCCGGACAGCCGAACAGACGGACGGGACGTTCAGCGGGGGGAAGAGGACGTGGGATCCCGCCGGCCTTCCCGCACCACGGAAGGTGCCGCGGCAACGGCGCCCGTGTTGGGCGGGAAGGGCGCGAGGCGTGGCTCCGGACGGGCGGTCAGGCAGGCGGGACGTTCAGAGTGAGAGCAGGCAGGACGTTCAGAGTGAGAGGGGACAGGCGGGTGCGAGGTCGGGGAGGCGGGGTCTCATCGTTGCTCCATCCGGGGCTCACGGCTGACTGATGGGGATGGTGGTGGGGTCGGCGAGCACTCGTTCGACGACGACGCCTGCCGCCCCCCGCGAGGCAGCGCCGAAGCCAAGATCGGAGGGCACGAACCTGCAGCGCTCTGTGGCTGCGGTCATGCCGAGGCGTTCCAGCTCCGCCTGGGCGACGGGGATGAGCCGGTCGGCGAGCCTGGCGAAATACCCGCCCAGCACGATCACTCGTGGGTTGAACAGGTTGACCAGCAGGGAGGAGCCGCGGCCGAGCCACTTGCCCACGTGCGTGACGGCCGCGTCGACCCGAGGATCCCCTTCGGCCCGCCGCTGCTCGATGTCGGCGAGCCGTTCCTCCGGATCACGGACGACGTGTCGGCTCGTCCCGTAGGCGTGGTCGGGAGTGGCCATGCGGACGAGCGTGGCGAGCCCCACCTTGGTCTCCCAGCAGCCGATGCGGCCGCAGCCGCACCGCTCCCCCTCGGGGTCGACCACCATGTGGCCTACCTCGCCCGCGAATCCGTCGGCGCCGTTCAGCAGTCGGCCGCTGGAGATCACGCCGCCGCCGACGCCCACCTCCCCGGTGAGGTAGACCAGGTCGGAGGTTCCGGCAGCAACGCCGGAGGTGTACTCGGCCAGCGCGGCGAGGTTGGCGTCGTTGTCCACCGTCATGGGCACCGTCTGTGGGATGCCTGCGCGCGACAGCCGCTCGGCTACTTCCACCCCGCGCCAGCCTAGGTTCGGGGCGAAGACGACGGTGCCCGTGGTCGTGTCGATCAGACCGGGGACGGCCACCGTGATCCCCGCCAGTACGACGCCGAGGCGGTCGAGGTCGGCCACGGCGCGCTCGACCGCCCGGGTCAGCTCGTCCAGCGAGCGTTCCGGGCCAGATCCCATGGCGTCGAAGCCGATGCGCCGGTCGATGAGGACCCGGCCGGCCAGGTCGGTGACGAAGACGGCGATGTAGTCGACGTTGACCTCCACGCCCAAAGCGCCCACCCGCGAGCCGTCGATGACGAGCGCGAGGCTCGGCCGACCGACTGAGCCCGCGTGCTGCGGCCCGGTCTCCTTGACCAGTCCGCGCGCCTGCAGCTCGCTCACCAAGCTGGTGACGGTGGTCTTGTTCAGCCCCGTCTCGACGGCGACGGCCGAGCGGGCGCAGGGGCCGTGATCGCTCACGTGCCGGAGGACCAGGGCAAGGTTGGAGCGGCGCACGCTGGCCTGGTCCGCGGGGGTTCCCGCAGAGCTGCTGCGACTCGTCGAGCCCGTGATGAGGCCGCCGGCCTTGACCTGGTTCACGCCACTCCCTAATTAGTTTGGATGGCTGGCTAAATTAAAGGCATCCCCTCCCGATCGAAGCAAGTGAAAAAAGGTTTCGAAGAATGTAACGTTTTAGCAACACGCCCAACCTTCGGCCGTGACCTGCGATGAGTGCGGAGATGCCGGCTCACAGCACGAAATCGGGTTTCCGAGCGGGATGCGGGTCCACAAGAGCGTCCGGCCTGCCCTCGAGGCCGGACGCATGTGATCACCCTCTCACCCATATCCCGTGACGCTTCGCCTCCTTCACCCCCTTGCGTAAGCCGACTAGTCCGTGTTCGGATTAATTTCGTCATCGAGCCTGGACTGTGCGGGCCCTCCACGGCCACAATCGTCCGTGTTCGGACTAAATTGGTATGATCATGGGAGGGTAGATGGACCAGAACCTGTTGAACGAGATTTGCCTGCGCCAGCTCTCGCTCAGCGGCGTGCACGAAGGCGAGACGGTCGCGGTGCTCTCGGAGGGCGCCGAACGCCTCGACTACGCCGACGCGTTCCTCTACGCGGCGAGGCGGCTGGGAGCCTCGGCGTACCACCTGCGGCTTCCCGCTCCCACGGCCGCGTCGGGAGCGTGGGCGGTGGGCACGTCCGAGCTCGCGGGCAACCCTCAGGCGGTGGAGGCTCTCAAGCAGGCCGACATGCTCATCGACCTGAAGTTCCTGCTGTTCAGCAAGGAGCAGTTCGCCATCCAGGAGGCCGGCACGCGCATCCTCACCGCCGTCGAACCCGCCCCGCTGCTGGCCAGGCTCATGCCCACGCCCGAGTTGCGGGAGCGGGTCGAGGTCGGCGCAGAGCTGCTGAGCAAGGCAGGCGTCATGCGCATCACCAGTCCGGGCGGGACCGATGTCACCTACCGCCTCGGCGTCTACCCCACGATGAGCGAGTACGGCTACACCGACCAGCCGGGACGATGGGACCACTGGCCCGCCGCCTTCGTCTTCACGGGCGGGGCCGACGACGGCGTGGACGGCAGGATCGTGCTATCGCCGGGCGACGTGCTGCTGCCGTTCAACACCTATGTCCAGAGCCCTGTCACGCTCACCATCGAGCAGGGGTTCATCACCGACATCCGCGGCGGCCTCGATGCCGAGCTGCTGTCGTCCTACATCAGGTCGTTCGACGACCCGCGCGGCTACGGGATGTCGCACGTCGGGTGGGGCCTGGACGAGCGGGCCCACTGGCACGGCCTGACCCAGTTCCCCGGCGGGATGGGGATGGAGCTGCGCTCGTTCTACGGCAACGTCATGTTCTCCATCGGACCCAACAACGAGCTGGGCGGACCCAACGACACGCCCTGCCACTTCGACATCCCCATGCGCGGCTGCAGCCTCTTCCTCGACGACGAGCCCGTGGTCGTGGACGGCGACGTCGTCGTCCACGAGATGCGCCCCGCCGCACGCCGTTGACCCGTCTGGAGGATTCCGTGACCGACCACCACATCGGCCTGATCGTGCCGAGCTCCAACCTCACCATGGAGACCGAGCTGCCGCGGATGCTGCGCACCCGCGAGGAGGCCGAGCCAGGCGACAGGTTCGTCTTCCACAGCAGCAGGGCGCGGATGCAACACGTGACGCCCGAGCAGCTTCGCGCCATGAACGCACAGGCGGAGCGGGCCGCGGGCGAGCTCGCCGACGCCCGCCCCGACGTGGTCGCCACCGCGTGCCTGGTGGCGATCATGGCGCAGGGGCCCGGCTACCACTGCACGGCCGAGGACTCCATCCGCGACGCCCTGCGCACCGAGGGCTCGCAGGCGCCCGTGATATCCAGCGCGGGGGCGCTCCTTTCGGGGCTCGGGGCGCTCAAGGCCGAGAGGGTCGCCATCATCACCCCCTACATGAAGCCGCTCACCCAGAAGGTCGTGGAGTACATCGAGGACGCGGGCGTCGAGATCGTCGACGCGCTGAGCCTGGAGGTCGCCGACAACCTGGCCGTCGGCCGCCTCGACCCGCAGGACCTGCGGGAGCACTGGCGCAGGCTCGACCTGAGCCGCGCGGACGCGCTGGTCCTGTCGGCGTGCGTGCAGATGCCGTCGCTGCCTGTCGTCCAGGCGGTCGAGGAGGAGGCGGGGCTGCCGGTCCTGACGGCCGCGACGGCGACGACGTACCGCATCCTGTCCGAACTCGGTCTCACCACCACGGTGCCGAAGGCCGGAAGCCTGCTCAGCGGCGCGTACTGACACGAACGCGAGGAAGGCCGGGGCTTGTCGCCCCGGCCTTCCTCGCTTGTTGTCACGCCACCCAGTCGCGCAGGATGTCGCGTACGGCCCGCAGTCCGCCCCGCGGGTTGTCCCAGAAGACCATGTGTCCGGCGTCGGGGACCTCGACCAGGCGCGCGGCGGTGTTCGTCCTGGCCGCCTCCTTCACGTCGGGAGCGGTCACCACCGGGCTCTGCGCGCCGTACACCAGGAAGGCGGGTGCGGGCACCGACGGCCAGAAGTCGAAGAAGTCCTCGCTCTCGAAACCCCTGTGGGTGGCGGCGACGGCCTCGTCGCCGCAGCTGGCGAGCCACCGCGCCCGCAGCTCCTGCTCGCGCCTCGGCCAGCGGGGCCATGACGCGGCCACCTCGTCGGCGTCGGTCCCGCGCCGCGCCTGCTGGAGCTGGCTCTGGAACGCGGCGAGCGTGGTCGGGTACGGCCCGCGACCTGGGCCGCTCATCGGCGGGTCCACGAGGATCGTCCCGCGCAGCGCGACGTCGCCCCTGGCCGCGGTCAGGCCGGCGATCCGGGCTCCCATCGAGTGGCCGAGCAGGACTGGTCCTTCGAGCCCGAGACCCGTGATGACCGCCTCGGTGTCGGCGGCGTAGTCCTCCAGCGTGTACGAGGGGCCGTCGTCGGAGAAGCCGCGGCCCCGCACGTCGAGGACGATCGGTCGGACCGATCCTGTCAGCTCGCGCGCGACGAAGTCCATGGCGATCGCCGGGCTGGTGATCCCTGGCAGGACCAGCAGGGGCACACCGTCACCTCCGTAGTCGAGCGCGTGCAGCCGGACAGGTCCCGAGCCGATCCATCGGCTGCGCGCGGGCACCGCGGCGAGATCGGCGACGGCCTGCTGGGTCAGCGTGCGTTCAGACATGGGAGCGAACTCCTTCGGCGAGGTAGTCGAGCGCCTCCGCGAGACCGATCACGTCGCCGTACTTGGCGTGGATGTCGAAGAGGCTGGCCTCGTGGGGGCCCGCCGCGCGGTCGCCGACGCATTCGCGCGGCACCAGCACCGAGAACCCCGACTGGACGGCGTCCACCGCCGTGGCCCTGACGCAGCCGCTGGTGGTGGCTCCGCAGACCAGGAGGGTGTCACGGCCGAGCCCGGTCAGGACCGAGGCGAGGCCGGTGCCGAAGAACGCCGAGGCGCCCTTCTTCACCACCAGCGTGTCGCAGGGACGGCGCGGAAGACGCTCGTCGATCGCCACGGCGGGGCTGCCCTCGCGCATCGCGCGCATTCCAGGGGCCTTGTGCAGCCAGGTCACCATCTCCCCGTCGGCCTCTGCAGGGGTGTAGGCGATGGTGGTGAAGACGACAGGCACCTCCGCGGCGCGGCCGTGCTCGATGAGCGTCGCGGTGGCGGCGACCACGTCCGACAGGTCGGAGCCCGACGGGTAGGCGGGATCGGTGAAGCCGTTGGTGAGATCCACGACGACGATCGCGGGACGCGCGCCCCTGCGGGCGGCGGCGCCGAACCCGGCGTGCGCGTAGGTGTCGTCGGTCTGCCGGCCGTACATGCCGCTACCCACGACGCAGCTCCTTGATCAGCTTGGCCTGGGCGCTCAGTTTGCCGAGCAGCCAGCCCTGGAACAGGCCGAGCGCGAAGGCGGCGGTGATCGGCACGTACTTCGCCGCGCCTGGCGGCACCAGCATCGACAGCGCGTCCAGCTCGGCCGCGGGTTCCCTCGCGGCGACCGGCGCGGCGGCGGCGAGTTTCCGGCCTCCGCCCGCCCTGTCGGCCTCGATCAGGCTCGCGAGGTTCACCGCGAACTGCCGCAGCAGCTTGTCGGAGACGGTGACGATCGCGCCCTTGCCGAACTGCACGATCTTCCCTCGGATCAACAGGTCGGTTCGCACGCGCAGCACCGCGCCGCCGGGCACCTCCTCGACCGTCAGCACCACCTCGGCCTCGGCGTCGCCGCTGCCGTGCGTGTCGGCGCCCCTGCCCTGCAAGCGCAGCCGCCTGCGGTCGGGATCGACCTCCAGGAACCGCACGGCCCCCGCGTACGCGGCGGTGATGGGGCCGACCTTGACCTTGACGCCGCCTCGGTAGGCGTCGCCGTCACGGCCGTCGAGCGCGGCGCCCGGCAGGCACGTCACGACCCGTTCCACATCGTTGATCAGGGCGAAGACCTCGTCGGGCGAGGCGTTCACCGTGATCTCGTTGTCCAGGATCATCGTGGCTCCCCTGCTTCGCGCCGTCCTCTGGCGCAGTCCTCTATGGCGTCGACGATGGTCTGGTAGCCGGTGCACCGGCACAGGTTGGCGGACACGACCTCGCGGATCTCCTCTCTAGTCGGCTCGGGATGCTCGGCGAGGAAGCCCTCGGCGAGCATCAGGAAGCCTGGCGTGCAGAAACCGCACTGCAGGCCGTGGTGGGCGGAGAACGCCTTCTGCAGGTCGTTCAGCTCGCCGTCGTCGGCGAGCGTCTCGACCGTGCGGATCTCCTGGCCCTCGGCTTGGGCGGCGAAGATCAGGCACGAGCGCACGGGCGCGCCGTCGAGCAGGACGGTGCAGGCGCCGCAGATGCCGTGCTCGCAGCCGACATGTGTGCCGGTGAGGCCCAGGTTGTGCCGTAGCACGTCCACCAGCGTGTGCCGGGACTCCACGACGAGATCGTCGTGCCGCCGGCCGTTCACGGTCAGGCTGATCAGCAGTTTCTCCGTCATGTCATCGCTCCGATCGCCCGCTGTACCGTCTCGGGTCTGATGGGTGTCTCGTCGAGCTCCACTCCTGTGGGCCGCAGCGCGTCGTTCACGGCGTTGAGCACCGCCGCGGGCGCGCCGATCGTGCCGCCCTCCCCCGCGCCCTTCGCGCCGCTCTCGGTGAAGGCGCACGGGGTCTCCAGATGGTGGATCTCGATGTCGGGGATCTCGTTCGCGGTGGGCACCTTGTAGTCGATGAAGCTCGCGCACGACGGCTCGCCCTGCTCGTCGTAGGTCACCTGCTCGAACAGCGCTCCCGCGATGCCCTGGGCGATGCCGCCACGGCACTGCCCCTCTACCACCTGCGGGTTGATGGCGACGCCGCAGTCCTCCACGCAGACGTAGCGCAGGAACTCCACCTGACCGGTGCCAGGATGCAGTTCCACGACCACGCCGTGCGCGGCGTTGGAGAACGTCCCGTCGCCGTGCACGTCGAACGACGCGCTCGCCGTCAGTCCCGGCTCGGTGTCCTTGGGGAGCAGGTTGGCCTTCAGGTAGGCGACGTCGGCCAGCTCCTTGTACGTCAGGGCGCGCCCGTGGTCGTCGAGCCTGCGCACCTGGCCCTGACGCAGCTCCACGTTGTCGCGCGTCGTCTCCAGCAGGTGCGCGCCCAAGTGCAGGAGCCGGTCCGCCAGTCTGGTGGCCGCCCGCGCGACCGCGCTGCCGCCGATGGTGGCCGAACGGCTGGCGAACGTCCCGAACCCATAGGTGATCCTGTCGGTGTCGCCCTGATGGATCTTGACCTGCGAGAGGTCGAGGCCCAGGCGATCGGCGACGATCTGGGCCAGTGTCGTCTCGTGGCTCTGCCCATGGCTCATGGTTCCCGTCGTCACGGTGACGGCTCCCGTGAGGTCCATCGTGATCCCCGCGAGGTCGAAGCCCGGCACCACGGCCATCTTGCGCTTGGCGAACGCGCCCGAGCCGTAGCCGGTGCGCTCACTGAAGCAGGAGTAGCCGATGCCGAGCAGGCGCCCTTCGGCCGCCGCCTGCTCCTTGCGTTCGTACCAGCCCTCCTGCTTGAGCGTGCGCTCGCAGAGGTTCAGCGACTCCAGGTAGGAGCCGGGGTCGTAGGTGACGTCGTTGATCCCGGTGTAGGGGAAGTCGGTGATCAGGTTCCGCCGCCTGATCTCGACAGGGTCCAGGTCCAGCTCGCGGGCGGCCCGCTCGAAGACGCGTTCCATGACCATGACGAACTGCGGCCTGCTGACGCCCCTGTACGGCGCGGACGGCGCCTTGTTGGTGGTGACGGCCCTGCCGCGCACCCGGTAGGCGGGCACCCGGTAGACGCCGGGCATTTCGGCCGACGCCATGAGCGGCTCGATGCCGGCCGTGAACGGGTAGCAGGAATAGGCTCCCATGTCGCACACCACGTCGGCGTCGAGAGCCAGGATCCTGCCGTCCTCGTCGAACGCGGCCCGGACGTCGTAGCGCTGCTCGCGGGCCAGGAACGAGGCGGTGAGCGCGTCCCTGCGATCCTCGATCCACTTCACGGGGCGACGCAGCCGCAGGGCCGCGGCCCCTGCGGCGATCTCCTCGCGGCCGACGACGCACTTCTGCCCGAAACCGCCGCCCATGTCGGGAACCACCACCCGTACGGCCCGCTCGTCGAGGCCGAGGCACTCGGCCATCACCGTGCGGACCTGGTGGGGGACCTGGGTGCAGGTGTGCACGAGAAGCTGTTCCTCACGCGCGTCCCAGGCCGCGACGACGCCCCTGGTCTCCAGCGGCAGCGCGTTCTGGCGACCCGTCCTGGATCGCACGCGCACCACGCGGTGCGCGGCGGCGAAGACCTCGTCGATGCCCGCGGTCGCGAACATCGACACGTCGACCAGGGTGTTGGCCGCCGCCGCGTCGTGGACGAGCGGCGCGCCCGGAGCCAGCGCCTGCTCGTCGGAGAGCACGGGCGCGGCCACCTCGTAGGTCACCTTGGCGGCCTCCAGGCCGTCCTCCACGGCGTACGGGTCCTCGGCGAGCACGATGGCGATCGGCTCGCCCACGTAGCGGACCCGGTCCCTGGCGAGCACGGGCATCGCGGTCGGAACGAACTCCGAGAGCGGCCGGTCGAGCACGGCGGTGATGTCCCCGAGATCCAGATCGTCGGCCGTGAACGCGGCGACCACCCCAGGCACGGCCAGCGTCGCCGACAGGTCGACGCCGGTCACGCTCCCGTTGGCGATCGTGCTGCGGACGAACTGCGCATGGAGCATGCGGGGAAGGTGGATGTCGTCGACGAACCTCCCGCTTCCCGTCAGCAGCCGCGGGTCCTCCCGCCTGGCGGCCGACTGCCCGACCCAGCTCATCGTGTCATCGCCTCCTCACAGGCCTGGACGAGCAGGGTCCTGGTGAGGGCCCTGCGGTAGTCGGCGCTGCCGTTGCCGTCGGCAGGCGGGTCGACGGCCGCCGCGGCGGCCTCGGCGCACTCGGCGAAGGTCCCGCCGCGCGCCAGCACCTCCTCCGCCTCGGGGACCCGCAGCGGCACGGGAGCCACGCCGCCGAGCACGACGCGGCCGGCGTCCAGGTCGACTGCTGCGGCCACGATGGCGAAGTCGCCCCGCCGTTCGGCGAACTCGGTCAGCGCGGCACGCGGCGCGGGGCGGGGAAAGACCACCTCGACGATCATTTCCTCCGGCTCGAGCGCCGTGGTGAAGAAGCCGAGGAACAGCTCCTCGGCGGGCACGCGCCGTACCCCTCCCGCCCCCTGGACCACGACCTCGGCGCCCAGCAGGACCGCGAGCAGGCACCACTCGGCGGTCGCGTCGCTGTGGGCGAGGCTGCCGCCGACCGTTCCGCGCGTGCGGATCGGCAGGTGCCCGATCCAGGTCATCGCCTCGCGCAGCACGGCGAAGTCCTGGCCGAGCGGCGCCTTCTCCACCTGGTGGTGGGTGGTCAGCGCCCCGATGCGCAGCACGCCGTCCTCGCTCCTGACGAAGGACAGCTCGCCGCGCAGGCCGGTGAGGTCGACCAGGTGGGACGGCCTGGCGAGGCGGAAGTTCATCATCGCGACCAGGCTCTGGCCGCCGGCGATGTACTTGGCGTCCTCGCCCAGCTCGGCCAGCAGGGCGACCGCTCCTTGGACGTCCCTGGCGCGGTGGTAGGTGAACGGCGCGGGCTTCATCAGATCCTCACACGGGCCACGTCGTCGGTGGATTCGGTGATGTGGTCGAGCTCTCTGCCCTTGGTCTCCGGCGCGGCGACGGCCATCCACAGGACGACGGCCAGCATCACGGCGCCGAGAACGGCGAACGTCAGTGTGAGGCCCAGCAGCGGCCAGAGCAGCCCGCCGAAGATCAGGGGGATGAAGCCGGAGGTCACCCGGCTGGCCGACGAGGCCCAGCCGAAGCCGCTCGCCCTGATGGGAGTCGGGTACAGCTCGGCGACGTAGGCGTACAGCACCGGGATGGCGACCTGAATGAAGAAGCCGAAGACGCCCAGCCACACCAGCGCGGCGGTCTTGAGGTCGAGGAACAGCGCAAAGCCCACCAGCGCGGCCGAGGCCACCGGCGCGGACACGCCGATCACCCACTTGCGGCCGACGGCCTCGACCAGCCACGCCGAGACCAGGACGCCGACGATGCCCACCGCCGTCATCAGGGTGGTCTTGGCGAAGGCCGCGTAGTCGGTGTAGCCGCCCGCCTTGAGGATCGTGGGCATCCAGCTCAGCGCCACGTAGTACACCGTCATCACGGTGATGAACAACAGCCAGGCTACGGAGGTCACCCGCGGGCTGAAGCTCCAGACCTGCCGGAGCTGGTCGAGCACCGCCCGCAGGCCCCGCGGGCCCGCGCTCTCGTCGGCGGGGGCCTGGATCACGTACGGCTCGACGGGCGCGCCCGTCCTTGCGACCAGGTCGTCGATGATCTCGCGCGCCTCCTGCTCACGCCCGTTCTTGGCCAGGTAGATCGGCGATTCGGGAACGCCGCGCCGTATCCAGAACAACAGCAGCGCGGGAAGGATCATCACGGTGAGCATCCAGCGCCAGTTGCCCTGGACCGGCTCCAGGAGGAGGGCGACCACGCCGCACAGCGTCGCGCCGATCGGCCACCAGACGTCCATGGCGGCCAGGATCTTGCCGCGCAGCCGACTCGGCGAGAACTCGCCCACGAGCGCGTAGTCGACGGGGATGCAGCCGCCCAGGCCCACCCCCGCCAGGAATCGCAGCACGAGGAAGATCTCGTAGTTCGGGGCCAGGGCGCCGAAGACGGAGAAGAGCGCGAAGATGAGCAGGGTCAGGCTGAAGGCTCGCTTGCGGCCCATGCGATCGGCGATCGTGCCCCACATGACGGCGCCGACCGCCATGCCGATGAGGTTGGCGGTCGCCACCAGGCCCCTCTCGCCGACCGTCAGGCCGAACTCCTGGCCGAGCAGCGGGGAGAGGAAGCCGTTGAGCGCGACGTCCCAGGCGTCGAACATGTAGCCGAGGCCGCCGATGATGAAGATCTTGCCTTGGACACGCCACTTCCACGGCAGATCCTGGACGATCTGGTCTCCTGTTTTCATGGAGTTTCCACCCTGGTATGAGGTGATGGGGGGTATCCCGGCCCGTCGGGGGGCGGGTGCCTGTCAGTTGTGGAACTGGTAGGAGAAGGTCTCTTCGTCGGGGTCGTTCAGCGGGGTGCCGCTCCACAGCCACTCGTAGGAGACGTCGGACTCACCGTTGAACCGCTTGAGCTTCTCGTCACGGGCCCGCTGCTCGGGCCCGTCGGGCAGGTGATAGAAGGCCATGTTGCGCCAGGCGGCGTCCTGGACCATCCCCGCGTGCTTGGCGCGGCGGGCCACGTACCGCATGAGGGCTGCCCTGACGCCCTCGACCGGCACGGCGCCGAGCTCCTCGGCGAGCACGGCCGCGTCCTCCATCGCCTGCGAGGCGCCCTGCGCCTGGTAGGGCAGCATGGCGTGGCAGGCGTCGCCGAGCAGGGCCACGTTGCCGTCCACCCACACCGGATCACGGCGGCGGTGGTACATCGCCCACGCCGAGATGTCACCCTCGGCCTTGGAGAGCATCAGCGCGACCCTGTCGTCCCAACCGGGAAGGGCGTCGACCAGCTCGTCCACCGTGGCGGGAACGGTCCACCGCTCCTTCACCTCGGGCGTGCAGGGCACGATCGCGACGACGTTGAGCCATTCCCCGCCACGGATCATGTAGTGGACCAGGTGCCGGTCGGGGCCGTACCAGATGGTGCTCTGGAATCGGTCGACCAGCCAGCGGGTCGCCGGGTCAGCGGCGATCTTGTCTCCTGGAATGAGTACGCGGTAGGCCATCTCGCCGGAGAACAGCAGGGTGTCGGACAGGCCGAGCGCGTCGCGAACGCTCGACCTGATGCCGTCCGCGCCGATGAGGACGTCCGTCTCGTACCGTTCGCCGTCGGTGGTGACCGCGACGGGCCTTGCGGGTACGGTCTGGTCGACGGCTACGATCTTGCAGCCCGTCCGCACCTCCACCACGGGTCCTGGCCGGTGCTCGTCCAGACAGGCGTCCAGCAACGCCTTGTGCAGGTCGGCGCGGTGGTAGTGCCAGTAGGGGGCGTTGTACTCGCGCTTGCAGAAGTCACCGAGCGGGGTCAGGCCGATCACGCTGCCGTCCTGCCAGCGGCGGCGCACCTGGTCCAGCGGCTCGGTGCGGATCTTTTCGAGGGCGGAACGCAACCCGAGACCGAGCAGGACGCGGCTGGCGTTCGGCGCGGTCTGGATGCCCGCGCCGACCTCGCCGAGCTCGGCTGCCTGCTCGAGGACCGTGACCCGCAGGCCCCGCTGCCGCAGTGCCAGCGCGGCGGTCACTCCGCCGAGGCCACCTCCGACGATCGTGACGTGGTACGACTGACTCACCTGGCTCGCCGCCAATGCTCCTCCAAACCCTTGGAACGTCATCACGGAATGCGTGTACGGCTGTTCGCGGGCATGCTGATCACAGCCATTCCGCCATCGCGGCGGAAGGACGGGGCTGCGCCCGGCAAAACTAATCCGAACACGGACGATCCGGAAAACGCAAGAGGTGAGCGAGGATGTGCCCCCCGAAACCCGGCCGACGTCACTCGTCGATGAGGCTCTCCCACCGAGCCGCCAACGCGGTCATCTCCTGCAGAACGCGTTCGCGTTCCCCCTGCGAGTAGCCCTGCAGCAGCCGCTCATCCAACTCCCGGGCGCGCCGGTTCACCTCATGCAGGCGCTGTGCGCCTGCCTCGGTCAGGTGCAGCAGCTTGCGGCGGCCATCGTGCAACGAGGTATGCCGGACGATCAGCCCGTTCACCTCCAGGCGGCGCACAACGTCGGCCATGGTGGACCGGTCAAGCGCCACCGCCGACGCGAGCGAGCCCTGGTCCACGCCAGGGAAGTTGTCCACGGCGGTGAGCACCGCGAACTGCGGACCGGTCAGCACCGGATCGACCACGCGCGTCCACAAGGCGACATAGGACTGGTACAGCCGCCGTGCCACATATCCCGGCGCCGCAAGGAGTTCAGGAGGAGTCGTGACCGCCTCGCCACGGCTTCCCTTCGCCGCCGATTCACTCACTTCATGCGCCATGCCATCTACCTAATCATGAACCGGCCACGCCGCCTGAATTGGTTGGTTGATTTGGCGGATGGAGCGAGGCGGTGGCGGCAGCCTGGAGACGTGTCCGGGGTCGGAGACGTGCAGGATCTCAGCTGGCTAGCGTTGCTTGAGGCGGAGTGCTTCTTTGCGGACCTCGGCCTGGATGGACCTCTCGCGCTCCAGCCACGCCGGGTTCTCCGCTTTCAGCGCATCGATCTCAGCGGTGGTGAGCGGTCCGGTGATCCCACCTCTGATCAGGCCGGAAATGGAGATCCCGAGCTTCGCGGCGATGACCTGCTTGGAGTGCGGGCCGTTGCGGCGCAGGTCAACGAGCCAGGCGGGTGGCGTCGACTGCAACTCGTTCAGCTCGTCCCTGGAGACGACACCCGCCTGGAACTCGGCGGGAGTGGCCGAGAGGAGGACACCCAGTTTCTTGGCCGCGGTCGCGGGCTTCATTGTCTGGATGGTCTTCGGTTTGGGCGAGGTCATGGCGTCAAGAATAGTCAACCGGAACAGGTTCCCTTGACATCGGTACCCTGAGGAAGTGACTGATGGAGAGACCGGCAGAGTGTTTCGGCTGGCGTACGTGCCCGGGGTGACACCCGCGAAATGGGTCAACGTCTGGACCGAGAGAATGCCCGGCGTGCCGATTACCCTGGTCGCGGTTCCCGCCGCCGAGGTGGTGGAACTCCTGCGGAACGGCGGCGCCGACGCCGGATTCGTCAGGCTGCCGGTCGACCGGGACGGGCTCAGCGTGATTCCTCTCTACGTGGAGACCACGGTGGTCGTGGTGCCTAAGGACCACGCGGTGGCCGCCGCCGACGAGGTGACCATCGCCGACCTTATCGACGACGAGGTGTTCCATCCTCTGGACGACACCATCGAGTGGACGGTCCGGCCCGGGCTGCCCGCGTTCACCCGCCCGGCCACAACGGCGGACGCGGTCGAGATGGTAGCGGCCGGCGCTGGGATTCTCCTGGTTCCGCAGTCCCTGGCACGCCTCCACCACCGCAGGGATCTCACTTACCGGCCGGTGCCGGACGCGCCGCAGTCTCAGGTTGCGCTGACCTGGCCCACGGACGCGACCACTGACCTGGTGGAAGATTTCATCGGCATCGTCCGCGGCCGGACGGTGAACAGCTCGCGGGGCCGTACCCCCGCCTCCCCTGCGGAGAAACCGGCACAGCGGCAGGCACAAAAACCCGCGCAGAATGGCTCCGGTCGCCGGGCCGCGCCGGCCAACCGTAAAAGGAAGGGCTACCGGCCTCGGTGACCTGCAGACAGATGCGCGGTCACGTCCAGCGGAGCAGTCACTCGAACGGGACGTCGACACCGGGTCCCTGCGAGGTGATCTCCGAGAACTCGCCCACCGCCTGGGCAACATCGCCCCGGCGGACCAGCAGCTGATGGCAGGCATGGCCCACGTCGTCCTGGGAGATCCCGAACTCGCGAGGATCATGCAGGCTCAACTCGCAGATCCCGCCGGGGAGGTCGTGGAGCGCATCCTGTCGCGCGCCGCCGACCGCGGGGAGATCTCCCACGAAAACCCGGCACGAGCCTTCTGCCACCACCTGCTGCTCGCTGCCGCCCTGGCGCGCCCGTTGATGGAAGGACAACGGGTCGACGAGGAATACCTGCTGTCCTTCGTGAATGCCGTCATGCTGCCCGCACTCGAAAACCCCTGCACCGGCGGAGGAAGCGCGGGATAACCCCTGGTCACTTTCATCTGCCGTCTTCCGCGAGGCGTCGGGCCGCCTCGACCCGACGCGGCCGTGCGGCTCGGCGTCCTCGCCGACCGGCCCTGCGGCGCGGATCAGCGACCTTCAGAGCCGCTTTTGCGTGCGCGGTAAGTGCCGGTACTCCCGGGCCCTTCCGCGCCGCCCCAGCCAGGAGGATGCCCGCTCCGGCATCCGCTTGCGGGGCCTCAGATCAGACGGAGATCGGCGGCACTGACGCGGTTTCACCCAGCCGTTTTCACCTGCCGACGAGCTTCCGACCAGGCCGGGACTTGTCCGGCCGGTCCTGGGGCACGGCCGATCACACAGCAGCGGCAGTCAGCCCCGTGGCCTCAGGCTTCCTGGCCGGTGGCGGCGAGGACGATCTCGCGGATGGTGACGTTCTGCGGCTGGTGGTAGGCGATGGCCTCGGCCACGACCTGCGGGTCCAGGGCGCCGCCGGCGGACTTCTTCCATACCTCGTAGTCGCGCTTGATCTGCTCGTCGATGGTGTGGGAGAGCAGTTCGGTCTCCACGGCGCCGGGGGCGATGGTGACCACGCGGACGCCGCGGGAGGCGACCTCCTCGCGCAGGTTCTCCGACATGGCGTGGACGGCGAACTTGGTGCCCACGTAGGCGGCGTGGTTCGGGAAGGTCTTGCGGCCGGCGATGGAGCTGACGTTGATGATCGTGCCGGTACGGAAGGAGTCCTCCAGTACGACCTCCTCCGCGATCGGGCCGCCAGCAACCGCTTCAACCTGGTTCAGCGCTACGCCTCCATGGAGGCGGTGCGCGATCACATGGCGGCGCCGCACAGCCAGAGCGGCCTTGCCCGCATCGCCGAGTGGCTCGTCAAGCCGTATGTCCAGACCGACTACGCGCCGACCTTCGAGTAACGGGGCGCAACCGGCTGTCGTCATGCCTCCAGGATCAGTTGCAGCAGCTCGCGCAGAGTCTCGCGCTGCTGCGCGGTGAGCCGGGCCAGGGGTTCGGCGGCGAAGGGCATGCGGGTGCGGAGGTCGGCGGCGACGGTGCGGCCGGCCGTGGTGGCGGCGACGCGCTTGACGCGGCGGTCGCCGGGGTCGAGGCTGCGCTCGACCAGGCCGCGGGACTCCAGCCGGTCGATGATCACGGTCACGTTGGACGGCTCCGCGTGCAACCGGTCGGCGATGCGGCGCGTAGGGACCGGATCCTCGGCGGCGAGCAGTGCCTTGGCCTGGAGCGGGGTCAGGTCGTGGGCCGCCGCGGCGGCCTCGGATTCCCGGGTGTAGCGGCGGTTGACGGCCGCGAAGAGGCTGACGATCTCCCTGGTGAGCTCATCCGGTGAGTTGGACATGGGTCCAGCGTATCGAGGTACTTGACAAAGTGAAATTTCTCGACTCATAGTTATGTTCAATATTAATTATGTCTCATAAGCATGTTAGGGTCACCGAAGTGAGCACCAAGACCGTCCTGATCACCGGCACCTCCTCCGGCATCGGCCTGGCCACCGCCGTCGCCGCCGCGCGCAGCGGCTGGCACGTGATCGCCACCATGCGCGACACCGCCAAGGCGGGTGCGCTGCTGGCGGCGGCGCAGGAGGCCGGAGTCGCCGTCGACGTCCGGGCCCTGGACGTGACCGACCCGGCCTCGGTCGAGGCGTGCCTGGCCGGCCTCGACCGGTTGGACGCGCTGGTCAACAACGCCGGCGCGGGCCACCTCGGCACCCTGGAGCAGGAGAGCGTCGAGGACGTGCGCGCCGTCATGGAGGTCAACTTCTTCGGCGTGCTGCACGTCACGAAGGCCGCCCTGCCCCTGCTACGGGCGAGCAAGGGCCGCGTGATCACCGTGTCCAGTGTGGGCGGCGTGATCGGCCAGCCCTTCAACGAGGCCTACTGCGCCGCCAAGTTCGCGGTCGAGGGCTTCATGGAGTCCCTCGCGCCGGTCGCGGCCACGGCCGGCGTGTCCGTCAGCGTGGTCGAACCGGGCGCGGTGGCCAGCGAGTTCGTCAGCAACGTGCGTCTCGCCGGCAACCCGCTGGAGCAGGCCGGGCCGTACGCGCCGGCCCTGTCCGCCTATCTGGACCGCACCCGCGGCGCCTTCGCCAGCGCGCAGACGCCGCAGGACGTGGCGGCGCAGATGGTCGAGTTGCTCGCGGCCGAGCGGCCCGCCTTCCGGCTGCTCACCTCCGACGCCGCGCGCGCCTTCGCCGGGACGAAGCTCGCCGACCTCGACGGCTCCGCCGTGCAGACGATGACCAACGCGTGGGTCGCCTAGAAACGGTCCGGCCGGCACCCGGCCCACTCCCCGGACCCCGCCGTCATCATGTGCGCCGAAGTCGTGGCCAGGATGTGATCACTCGCCGCGGCCGGGCATGGCCACGTCGGGTGGCTGCCAAACGGCAGCGGCGTTCCTCTTCCAGGCCGCCCATACCGGGATGGTGACTCCACAGGGAGGCGACCAGTTCGAGTCCGGCATGCGGTAACGCACGTGGCCAAGCCGGTCGTCACGGGTCGGGATGGATTTGTCCAGGAGGGCGGCGAGGGTTTCGGGTACCTGTCCGTACTCGAACCCTTCGCCGATGCGGACCTCCTCGGCCGCTTCCAGTCGAGCCGCCCCGGAAGACCGCCCCGGAAGACGGATGCCTGCGCCCACAGGTGCCGCTCCGATGGCGTGCACAGTTCGAAACTCCGGATGCGCCGCGCGCAGGGCCAGGCGGGACTTCCCGATCCCACCAGCGCCCGTCAACGTCACCAGCCTGCTCTGGGACAGCATTTGCCGGACCTGGGACAGCTCATGCCGCCGCCCGGCGAAGCTCGTCACCTCAGCCGGCACACTCCCCACGCGGGAGCGGGACTTGTCAGCACTCATGGCGTGCTGTTCACAGCCGGTCGTTCGGCTGCCACGGAAGGCCGGCGAACCGGTCGCCGTCCTTTCCCGTCAGCCGGCGGCACGCCTCCTCCTGATCCTCGCCCAGGACGCTCACCCCAGCTCATGAGGTGCGGGTCAGTTTCTCAGACGTCCTGAGGAACTTCGTGCCGTTCCACTTGTAGGTCTGGCGGACGATCAGATCGGGGCAGCAGTTGGGAGCCCGGTCGCTGACCACCTGGCCGCGTAGGTGTACCTGTCCGTGCCGGATGGTGACGTTCTGGGACTTGAAGTAGCGGTTCTTGCCCAACGCGCCGATCAGGCGGGGGGCTGAGCGTTTGGAGGCGCCGTCGTAAACGAAGGAAATTACGGGATTGCCCGACGTAGGGCTCGGGCAGGACGAAACGACCACGGTCTCGGGCTGTCCGTCACGCGTGAGGTCGCCTACAGCGGCGACGCGGGCGCGCACGACATACCAGGTGTCGTTCGGCCGTGGCTTGGGGCAGTGCAGCGCCCGCTCCACCACGGCCGCCCAGTCGATCCCGTCGAAGCGGTTCGTCGCCTGGCCGGTCTCTTCGAAGGCGGCGGCCGTGGCTGGAGCCGCCGTACTGTCCGCTGTGGCGGTGCCCATGGCGAGGATCGGCACCAGTGATGTCGAGATGGCGACAGTCCCCGCCCAGGCACGGAGTCGGCGGGCCATCGGGCTGCTCTTGTGCTCGGTGCGTGAGTTCATGACCATTCTGATGCAAGGAACGTCGGAGAAGTTCGACCGAAACTCGCCCTGGAACCCTGCTTCGAGCCGGTTTCGTTGAGGCTCCGACCTAAGATCAAGGAACAGAAGCGGCATATCGCGGTCGACACGCTCGGGCTGCTGCTGTGTGTGATCGTCACCGCCGCGTCGGTCCAGGACCGGGACGGGGCACACCCGCTGCCGGCTCGATTGCGGGAGAAGTTCTCCACCATCGCGCCGGTGTGGGCCGACGGCGGCCGTAGGGCGTCAAAACTCGCGCGCATAGTTTGAGCCGGGGCTTCTCCGATGGCGCTATGCGGCTCGGCGGTACTCATTGATTACTCCTCCGAGTATCTCGTGGCGTTCGATCCGGCCTTTCATCGACACTGCGACATGCTCATCCTGATCGGGTGGCCGTTGCCCACGAGCCTGATGCGGCCGATGCGCGTTGCAATGGTCGATGTACTCGTCCAGGGCGAACGCAGGTGACGTTGGCCGTAGATCAGCATCCGGAATCAGGACACGGTCGGAGGTGAGCGCGGCCCGTTGCCGTCTGAGCGGATTCTGCCGAACCGCGCGATCGGTGGCTTCCTGCCGTTAGGTTCGATTCTGGCCTCAAAGCACTTGCGCGGCCCGCAAGGGAGTGGCGACGGTGGCCGCGTATTTGCAGCCGTCTTCGCCATCAGAGAGGGCGGCTTGCGGACACCGCAGACGCACGCTAGTAGCCCTGGCGGGCCGGGGCCCCGTCCAGACCGGCGGCGTGTTCCGCTAGTCCGGTCGCCATGGCCTGCATGAAGCGGCGGAGATACCATTGGAAGACCCAGCGCATCCCTCGGCGCGCCGAATACATGCCGTGCCAGCGAATTCGTGTTCCGCCGCCGGGCAGTTCGTGTAGTTCCACAGCGGCGTGATAGTCGGTCATCTGCGGGTTATCCACACCCTCGTACGCGAACCGACGTCCGGGCTCCAGAGCGGTGATCCGCTCCTTGGCAACGACCTTCCCCGTGCGGAAGGCACGGATCGCGCCGACGCCGTCTCGTCCATCGGGTGAGAGGCCACGCGACTGGCCGGTTTCCAGCGCGTCGATACGCGACCATGCGGGCCAACTCTGCGGGTTGAGCAGTAATGCCCATACTGTCGCTGACGGCGCCGTGGATTCGGCCGTAACGTCGTACGACTGCATTCCGGGATTCCTCACACTGTTCGGCTGTCGCCTTGGGTTGGTTGATCACGAGCAGGGCCCAGGTGTGCGGTGGAGCTGCGACGCACCGGCAGAACTTTCGGGCAGTTCTGCGGGATGCAACACCTCACGAGTTGCCTGTCGGCGGCCTTGCGCTTCTTGTCCAGCGCTCCCCGATCAACTCCGCGGCCAACTGGCGGCGGGTCTTGCCGACCAGATCCCGCGGGCGAACGGTCCCCAGCAGGCACAGGACCGCAAGACGCACAGGAACTGTTGGGCCCCACCGGAACCAGCCCCAGCAGCACCCGGCCGACCACGGCCGTGCGCGGCCCGAGGCCCCACCACGTAGCCAACTCATCACCACCATCGGTGCGCTCTCACCGCCAGGGCGGAGTAGCCGACCCTGACCCGCTCGGCACGGGCACCGACGCGCTCGAAGCCGCCCGTTTTGCGGAGTTGTGCCCCGTTAGTTCTGTTCCCGCAGCCGTGTCACCTCGCTGTTCGAGCGAACTCCCGAGATCATTGGGAGTTCAGGGGATGGTCGGCTGATCTCGCACATGGCGAAACGCGTCTCTGATCTCGGACACCAGAAGATCTGGCTGCTCCAGGCCAGGGAAGTGTCCGCCGCGGTCCAGTTCGTGCCACGTGCGGAGGTCCTGATAGCGCCGTTGCGCCCAGCGACGTGCGGTCGGCCAGGGATCGGCCGGGAACAACGAGCAGGCGGTGGGGGTGGTCACCGGTTGGGCGTTCTCGTCTTCCGCGCTGCGCGGTACCCACCTCATCGCCTCCCAGTACCACCGAGCAGTGGAGGCGCCGGTGCCGGTCAGCCAGTACAGCGCAATGTTGTCGACTTGCTTCGACACGCTCACACCACCACCGACCTCGGGCCGGGTGTCGGCGTAGGCGGTGAACTTCTCACCGAGCCATGCGGCCAGGCCGGCAGGTGAGTCGAGCAGAGAGTAGCCGAGCGTCTGCGGGCGCGTGCTCATCAGCATCCCAAAGCCGTAGCCGTCCGTCAGATGCAGGTCACGCCGGTCCAGCAAGCGCTGTTCCGCCGGGGCCGGTGCGATCCGGTCCTCCGGTAGGGGAGATGCCAACGGCATCGTCAGGTGCAGGCCTGCGACGCGCTCAGGAGCAAGACGCGCCAGTTCGGTGCTCACATAAGCACCCCAATCCCCGCCGTGCGCCCCGAACCGCTGGTAGCCGAGCACGGTCATCAACTCGGCCCACGCCCGCGCGGTGCGGCCCGGGTGCCAGCCCCGCTCACGTGGACGGTCACTGAACCCGAACCCCGGCAGCGCTGGTACGACCACATGGAAGGCATCGCCCGCGGAACCGCCGTGAGCGACCGGATCGCTGAGCGGCCCGAGCACGTTCTCGAACTCAAGCACCGAGCCGGGCCAACCATGTGTCATCAGTAGCGGCAGCGCTGTCGGTTCCGGTGAGCGAACATGCCAGAACGCGATACCCAAGCCGTCAAGCCGTACCCGGTAATGCGGAATCGCGTTCCACTGGGCTTCCCTCGCGCGCCAGTCGTGCTGTCGCCACGCATCGAGCAACGTCGCCAGTTGCCGCAACTCGATTCCTTGCGTCGAGTCCGGCACGGTCTCGGGTTCGGGAAGCCGGACCCGGTCGAGGCGAGTACGCAGATCAGCCAGGTCGTGATCGGGGACGTGAATAGCGAAGGGCTCGATTTCAGGCACCGTCGCATCGCCCGAAGAGATATCGATCATGGAACAAAACCTAGGGACAGATTGTCACTGACCCAATGCTCGAGATTGCGGTGCAACGGTCAAGAATTGCGATAGACCGAGGGGCGCGCTCCGGCGTGCCGCATGAAGGCAGCCGACAGAGCGCCGGGGCTGGCGAAGCCACACCGCGGCGCAATCTGGGCGATGGCCAGGTCGGTGTCGCGCAGTAGCCGTTTCGCCTCCTCGATCCGTAGCCGGGTGAGGAACCGGTACGGTGTCACCCCGGTCGCCTCCTTGAAGACCCTGACGAGGTGGTAGACGCTGAGGTGTACCTCACCGGCGATGTCAGCCAAGGTGACCGAATCGGCCAGCCGCTCGCGCATCATCGCGACGGCCGCACGGACGCGTGCGTCCTCCCGCGTCAGCGTCCGAAGAGCCGCCCGTCGCGAATGGCGGGTGAGCAGGTGCACGGCAAGGAAGGCGGCCGCGGACTCGGCATACAGATCATCGGCATCGCTCAGGCAATCGACCGCTCGGACAGCCTCCTCGATCAGCGGGTCTCCCGCAGTCAAGGACGCGGCCATGGCCTCATAGTCCACCGCGCGACCACCCAGTTGCACCGCGACCGAATCGACGGTGCCACGCGGGATGTGAACCTGCACGCTCCGCATCGACCCGTCCCCGCGATAACGGCGAAGGACGGGCTGATCAGGGATCCCCAGCTCAAGCCGTCCCGGTGCCCACGGGTAGCGACTCCACCGGCCACCACTTCGCGCCTCCATCACCGCCCGTCCCGCGACCGGCAGCACCAGGTGCAGATCCGCTGCGCCTGGCAATTCCATGTCCTCGGCAACGGGGACATGCTCGAACCGCTGAACAAGCAAGGACCGCCAGCCGGCGTCCTCCCAACTGCAATACGTCCGCCGAACGTAACGATCCATGTCGAAACCGACATATGGCTGGAGATCGAAACGAGTGGAGTCGAACACCATGACATCGAGGTTACCGACGGGGCACCGAAGGGCGCTGGTGTCAAGCGTCCTGGCCTGATCACCACCAACCCGCGCGTGGTCCGATATTTCCGTCCCGCGGGTACTCGTCGATGTCCGTGACTTTGAGCTGCTGCGCGATGAGACCTGGGTACGGCGTGACTCGGCACTGAGCACGGAGACGATCGTCGCCGAGGTCGAGGCGCTGATGATCGAGCAGCGCCGGAGTGGACCGGGCAAGAGTGGATCGAGAAGGGCGTCGGCCGCTTCTGCGCGAGCACGCGTAACGTGACGGAACGCGGTATCGCCGACCGCAGGGCCAACGGATGAGCGAGCTGACGGAACGGGCGAGCTGCCTGGCGTCAGCTTCTTGGCATCCGGAGACGGGCAAGCGTGTCGAGTTGTGCGCTGTTGAGGTGCAGTTGCTGGAGTTCCTGGAGCATCTTGGTGATCGTCGTATCCGCTGATTCGCACTTGTTCGGCAGGGCTGTCGGCAGGTTTGCGCGCAGACCGTCGGCGGTTCTCTGTCGTTGCTCGCCTGGCGCGTCGGGTGGCATCCGGGCGAGTCGTTTGATGGCATCGAAGAACGCGGGAGTTGCGTGCTCACTGAGGTTGGCGATTGCCTCGCGTGCCGCGTGAACATCTGGTCCGGACAGCCGTGCGATCAGAGTGGCGACATCGAGGTCGAATCTCGCCGCCTCGGCCGGAAGGCCGAGTTCTCTGTGAAGCTTCGACAGGTCGCCACCCAGGCCTGCGGGAGCGTCAGGCGCACCTCCTTCGGTGCGGAGCGAGCGAACGAGATCGCGCTGCGCGCTCAGCTGCGCCATCTTCGCATCGATGTCGGCCTCGATCCGGTCCAGGACCGTCGTGACCGTTTCGTGTGAGTCGTCATCGAGAACGCCGGGGACCTCGGTGAGGCTGACACCGAGCCCTGCAAGGTGCCGAATGCGTAGCAGACGGACCAGGTCGTCGACGGTGTACCTGCGGTATCCGTTGGGCGATCTGGGTGGCTCGGGGAGGACGCCGATCTGGTGGTAATGCCGCAGGGTCCGCACGGTCACGCCGGCCAGTTCCGCGAGTTGGTGTGAGCGCATCGTCTTTCGCTTGTCTCATGTCCATGGACTTGACTCCGACGCTACGTCGTAGTTTCGGATGGGGCAAGGCATCTCGCGCAACCGACGCGAAGAGGGCGAAGACCCTGGAGGAGACAGTGAGCAACACGACAGCGACCGACCACGGTGCCCTACAGCACGGGGTGAGTCCGGATGCATCGTCGTACGTGCATGGTCTGCGTGACCGCCCGCAGCCGTGGCGCACGATCCTGGCCGTACTTGCCGGGCTCGGGGTGATGCTCGCCGTGCTGTTCGTCGCGGCGATTCCGGTCGGGATCGCCGCGGATCGTCTCCTGGGCGTGACACCGTTCGACCCTGAGAACCCCTCGTTCACGATCGGGTTCTGGATCGCAGGGAACCTTCTGCTTGCCGCCCTGATCCCGATCTCGGGAATGTTGCAATTGGCGATCTATGGCGAGCGCCCGCGCCGGCTGTCCTCGATCGAGGGGGGCTTCCGATGGCGAGTTCTCGGGCGGGCCGCGGTGTTCATTGTCCCGCTGTGTGTCATTCATATGGTGGTGCTGCAGTTTCTCATGCCGGCGGGCGCGATCGAACTGACCATGACCACGATCTCGCTCTCGGTTGTGGCGTTGATCACCGTGCCCTTGCAGTCAGCGGGCGAGGAGTACCTCTTCCGCGGTCTGATCTTCCGCGCCATCGGCGCCCGCTTCCGCCGTCCGGCGATCGCCATGATCGTGGCCACCGCGATCACCGCGCTGCAGTTCGCCGCGATCCACGGCTCCGCCGATGGCTGGACGCTGGCCTACTACACCCTCGCCGGAGTCTGTTTCGCGGTGATGGTCCAGGCCACGGGAGGACTGGAAGTCGCCGTCCTCGTGCACGCGGTCAACAACACGCTCCTGCTCATCCCGACCATCCTCGCCGGGCAACTCGGCGCCTTTTCGGTCACGACCGGGCCGATACTGCTGCTACCGATGCTCCTCATGCCGCTTGTCACCGCGCTCGTGTGGAAAACAGCACCACGTCTGACGAAGAACAGCTGACCGGAACGCGGGCCGTGCGAGTGCCGAACATTCATCCGTCCAGGTCGTGGGGGTGATGTGTTCTCTTGTGCTCCCGCCGCGCGCCCGCACGGCATGATGGCCGGTCGTGTTGCTGCTCTTGACCTACCTCACGATGAGAACCGCCTTCTCGTTCCTGCGACTGCTACCCCGCACTGATCGTGACAAGGAGATCGAAATCTTGGTGTTCCGGATACCGCGAATGAACTCCATCATGGAGCGCTGGATCCAGACCTGCCGACTCGAGCTGCTGGACCGGACCTTGATCTGGAACGAGCGTCACCTCCTCCACGCGCTGCGCGAGTTCGAGACCTTCTACAACGAACACCGGCCGCACCGTGCTCTCCGGCAGGCAGCTCCGCTTCGATCACTTCCCGATCCCGACACCGGGCCAGCTCGAACCGCACCGCTCGACATCCGCCGACATGATCGACTCGGTGGCGTGCTAAAGGAGTACCGACGCGCCGCCTGATCTGGCCGGATGATTAATCGGCATCTGCAGGGCGGTGGCATCGCCATTGCCCGCTCATTACCGGCAGCGCCATCGATGGGCCGACCGACCAGCGCATTGTGATCAATGGGTGTTCTTCCGACCAAGTTGGCCCCGACACAGTGGTAGGGCATAGAACTGGATCATGAGCAGCCACACACTCGCCGACCGCCTCGCCCGCGCCATCAAGCAAAACCAGGTGCCCGATCTCCACGCCGTGATCGCCGTCCGCCGCGGCCAAGTGATTCTCGAGCACTATGGCGAGGGCGAGGACTTCAAACTGAACGAACCCCTCGGCCACGTGCGCTTCACACCCGACACGCTCCATGACATCCGCTCGGTCACCAAGAGCGTCGTCGGCCTCCTGTACGGCATCGCCCTGGCCGACGGCCAGGTTCCGGAGCCGCACGAGCCGCTGCTACGGCACTTCCCCGAATATCCAGACCTTGCCGAGGACCCCCAGCGCGCCGCACTGACGGTCAAGCACGCGCTCACCATGACACTCGGGCTGGAGTGGAACGAAAACGTCCCTTATACGAGCGCGGCCAACAGCGAGATCGCGATGGAGCTCGCCCCCGACCGCTTCCGCTACATCCTGCAACAGCCGATCGTGGACAAGCCCGGCATCCGATGGTCCTACTGCGGAGGCGCCTCGGCGCTGGTGGCGTGCCTCATCGAGAAGGGCACGGGGCTGGCGTTGGAGGACTACGCGCGTGCCAGGCTGTTCGAGCCGCTGGGGATCGCGCGCTTCGAGTGGTCGACCGGCGAAGACGGGATGGCTCTGGCGGCCTCTGGACTGCGGCTGACCCCTCGCGGCCTCCTCGCGATCGGGCGGCTCGTGCTCGACGGAGGCCGCGGCATCGTGCCCGCGTCCTGGTTGGCGACGGCGCTGCGCTCGCACGTGCGCATCGACGAGGGCTTCGACTACGGCTACCAGTGGTACATAGGCGACACGTGGATGGGCGGGTTCGGCAACGGTGGCCAGCGGATCTACGTGGCGCCCGCGCTGGACCTCGCGGTCGCCATCACCGCGGGACAGTACAACATGCCTGATCAGCCGACCGCTTCCGTCGTGCTCGACGAGGTGATCCTGACATGGATCAAGCGCTGAAGTGCACCGACGACGGTCTCGATCGCCGGATGCCGCCGTACCCTCGTCTGACGAGAGGAAATCTACGAGACAGGACCTAGAAGCGTTGTGCGTCGGCGGCTGCCACGATGGGCTGGGGGCTGTGAGTCTTCAGATTCTGTGCCGGGGAAGGCGATGTACTCGTTGTAGGGCCGGCGGGTTTGCAGGCAGTGGAACAGGCAGCCGAGGAAGCGGTTGTAGAGGTTACGCAGTGCCGAGGAGTGCCGGTCGCCGTGTTGTTTTCGCCGGTCATAGTGGGCTCGGGCGCCGGGGAGACCGTGATACTGGCGAAGGCCCAGATACAGCCCGCGGCCGCCAGGCGCCGGTTCTTCACGCGGCGATGGACGACGGCTCGGCTGCGTCCGCTGGCGCGGGTGATGGGGGCGGCTCCGGCGTAGGCCTGGAGCGCGTGGGCATCGGCGAACCGGGTTCGGTCATCGCCAATCTCGGCGAACAGCCGTGCCCCGGTCAGCTCGCCCAGACCGGGGAAGCTGGTGACGATGGCATGGTCGGGGCGGACGCGGAAGGCGGTGATGGTGACCTGCTGCAGGTCCGCGGCGGCCTGACAGGCGACATCCGGGACGGCCAGCAACGCGAGTGCCTTGTACCGCTTCAAAACGCCGTTGCAGCTGCTTTGAACTGCGGTTTGACCGAGCTCGATACGGCAGACAAGATCACGGCTTGTGTCCGTTCGTCTTCTCTACCTGATCGCGGTTCGAGTGTTCGGTTGGCTCATATTGCTGAGCCGCAGCCGCGCGTCCAAGGACGTTGAGATCATGATGCTTCGTCACGAAGTGGCGGTGTTAAGGCGTCAGATCGCTCGGCCGAAGCCGGACTGGGCTGATCAGGCAGTGCCGGCGGCGCCGGCCGGGATGTTGCCGGTACCGCTGCGCGCTCGTATAGGGCGGGAGAACCCGAGGTGGGGCTATCGACGGGTGCACGGAGAGCTGGTTCGGCTCGGCTTCCAGGTCAGCGAAGCGACCGTGCGGCCGATTCTGTGGTCCCGCCGGTTGGGCCCGGTGCCCCGCAACGCTGATATTTCCTGGCGGGCCTTCCTGCGCTTGCAGGCGAAGGGTCTTCTGGCTTGTGATTTCTTCCATGTCGAGACGATCTTCTTGAAGCGCCTGTACGTGTTGTTCGTGATGGAGGCCGGCGCTCGGCGCGTGCGCATCCTGGGCGTGATGTCCCATCCGACTGGCGCATTGACGGCTTAGCAGGCGCGTAATCTGCTGATCGACCTTGGCGAGCGGGTTGGGTCGTTCCACTTTCTCATCCGTGATCGTGACGCCAAGTTCACCGCCGTCTTCGGCGAGATCTTCGCTGCCGCGGGCATCACGGTGCTGAAGACGCCGCCGCGGACGCCCCGGGCGAACTGTTATGCCGCGCGCTGGGTTCGCACTGTGCGAGCCGAGTGCACCGACGCATGCCAATCTACGGCGACCGGTGTCTTCGATTCCCTGGTCGGCACTCCCCTGGATTCGCACAACGTGCGGCGGGCCTTCCGGAAGATCGTGAAAGACGCCGGGCTGACCGCCTAGGACTGGACTCCCCGCGAGATGCGGCACAGCTTCGTCTCGCTGCTGTCCGACTCCGGCGTGTCCCTGGAGGACATCGCGCGGCTCGTCGGTCACAGTGGGACGGCGGTCACGGAAGCGGTCTACCGCGAGCAGATTCGCCCGGTGCTTCTCGGCGGCGCAGAGGCGATGGATCTGATCTTCACATGAGGAGAGTGATAGTCACTCAGTTAGTCACCCATCATGCGAAAAGGGTGTCTCCCTTGCGGGTGACACCCTTGCCGACCAGCTAAAACCTGGTCGGGACGACAGGATTTGAACCTGCGACCCCTTGACCCCCAGTCAAGTGCGCTACCAAGCTGCGCTACGTCCCGGTTTGTCTTCCGCCCTCTCGAGCGGGACGTCATAACCTTAGCGCAGATCGGATGGACATGTGCACGTCGCGATGCCCATCGGGCAGATGTGACCGTACGAGGGATGAGGTGCGCGTGGGACGCAAGGCGTTGATCGACCATGATGAGCTGCGACGACTTGCCGGGCAGGGACTGTCCAACGCGGAGCTGGCCTCCCGTTTCGGGGTGAGTGAATCCGGGATTTTGCAGGCCAAGCGGGCCGCGGGACTCTCCAAGCCGATGCTCGACCACTCCCGGGCGATCCCGTGGAAGCTGGACCGCGCCCACAATCAGTCGGGTCCGGCGACGAACCTGCGCAACCTGTCGTCCGTCGCCCAGGGCCGGGCGATCCCGGCGGAGAAGCTCAACACGGCGCTGCGCTGGGCCGACCGGCTGGTGGCCGGGGGGTTGGACATCGACTACGAGCCCGGGTACGGGTTCCGGGAGATCCCCGCTCCCGCCGGGGGTTCGTTCATCGAGACGGTCGTGACCGAGGCCCGCAGGGCGCTGGAGTCCGGACAAGGCTGAAAAGCCGAGGGCTGTAAGGCATCAGAGACCGGACGGGGCTGAGGCTGGGGCCGAAGGCCCTGGAAGCCGGACGGGGCCGGCTGGGGGTGGGGATCGAAGGCGCTGGGGCCGGACGAGGCTGGGGATGGGAGAGCGAAACGCCAGATCATGGCTTCTCGGCGGCGAACCACGAACACAGACAGCCGGTTTCGAGGCTTGACCCTGGGGCAGCGCACGGGGGCAACCGCTTACACAACCGGAGGCAGACATGTCCACCGTGATCTGGGTGGCCGTCGTCGTGGTCGCGGTGGTGGCGATCATCGCAGTCGGCTACGCCGTACTGCGGCAGCGGCGCCGACACCGACTTCGCGCTCGATTCGGCCCCGAGTACGAACGCACCCTGCGGGAACGCGACAGCCGTCAGGAGGCTGAGCAGGAGCTCATCGCCCGTGAACAGCGCGTCGACTCCCTCGACATCCGCCCGCTCGACTCCGGGGCTCGCGACACCTACGCCAGGAAATGGACGGAGGTCCAGGAACGCTTCGTGGACGCCCCCGGATTCGCGGTCACCGAGGCCGACCACCTGGTGACTTCCGTGATGGCCGACCGGGGGTATCCGACCGAGAATTTCGAGCAGCGGCTCTCCGACCTGTCGGTCGCGCACGGCCGCACCCTCGACCACTACCGGCAGGCTCACGAGATCAGCAGCCGGGCCGCTCGCACCGAGGCCTCCACCGAGGAGCTCCGGCAGGCCATGGTGCACTATCGCGTCCTGTTCGAGGAACTGCTCTCGGCTTCGGGGAACACGGCCAACGGTGGCCGCTCCCCGCGGCACGGTGGTCTGGCCCATGTGGAGACGACCAGCGAAGACGGGTGGACCAGCCGCGATCCCCAAGGACGGTGAGCCAACGTGAATGACCGGCCCGATCGAAACGAAGACCGCCTTGTTCACAAGAACGACGATGTGAACGTTCCGCCGCAGCGCGCCGACGAGGTGACTCCCGCGTTCGAGGAACCGCGTTACGGTGACGTTCCCCCGGATCGCCCCGGGCATCTGGGCGCCACACCCCACGAGCGACACAACCACCTGGGCGCCGCAACGGACGGCCCGCACGACAACCTGGGCGCCGCAACGGACGGCCCGCACGACAACCTGGGCGCCGCAGAGGACTCGCCGTACGACAACCTGAGCGTCGCACCCGGCGAACGGCACAACGACCTGAGCACCACGGCGGACGGCCTGCACAGTGGCCTGGACGGCGCGCCAGGCGACAACCGGAGTGGTCCCGCGCGCGCCACGGCCGCACCCGCCGATGGCGGATTCCTGTTCGATCAGGATCCCGGCGAGGTACGGCGGCGCTGGCAGGAGGTCCAGGTCGGTTTCGTGGACGACCCCCGTGACTCGGTGGAGCGCGCCGACGCCCTTGTCGAGGAAGTCACGAGCTCACTGCGCAACGCGCTGGAGGCCAGGACCACGGAGCTCCAGAGCCGTTGGAAGAACATCGGCCACGACGACACCGAGCAGCTCCGTACCGCATTGCGAGACTACCGGGCGATGTTGGAGCAGCTCTTGGACCTGTCTACCGGAACGAGGTGAACGATGCTCGCAATCGCTGCCGCGATCGTGTTCGGTCTCGGCCTGCTGCTCGACCTGATCAACACCCAGATCGGCGGCATCAGCGGAACGACCTTCCTGCTTCTCGGGCTTCTCCTGCTCGCACTGCACCAGGCCGGAGTCGGAACGGCGGGCGTGCGAAGCGGAGGCTGGCGCCGAGCCAGGCGCTGAGCGCTCCCGCGGAGCCAGAGCTCGCGCGAACCAAACCAAACCGAACTGAAGCTCCCGCGGAGCCGGAGCTCGCGCGAACCGAGCCGAAGCTCCTGCAGAGCCGAAGCCGGTGCGAACCGAACCGGAGTCCGTGTGAACGGAGCCGGAGCTCGTGCGAACCTAGGCTCACCGGGAGAAGGGGCGCCGCCCATATGGGCGGCGCCCCTTCCTGAGTGGCTCTCACCGGTCACCGCGGGCTTCTTGCACATCTCGCCGGCCAGCGCGGGCTTCTCGGACGCCTCACCAGCCGACGCAGGCTCTCGCAGGCCTCTCGCTGGCCTCACCGGTCACTGCAGATCGGCTCGGGCGGCGAGTTCGAACTCCTGGCGGGGATGGCGCAGCGCGCCAAGCGAGACGATCTCCCTGCGGAAGGGGATCGCGAGGGTCCAGTCGACCATTATGCGCACCTTCTTGTTCAGGGTCGGCAGCCGCGACAGGTGGTAGGTCCGGTGCATCACCCAGGCCGGCAGGCCGTGCACCTTGTGGCCGTAGATCTGTGCGACGCCCTGGTGCAGCCCCAGGCTGGCGACCGATCCGGCGTAGGCATGCCGGTACGGCACACGTTTGCCGCCCCTCAGCGTGGCCACCAGGTTGTCCGCCAGCGTACGGGCCTGCCGTACGGCGTTCTGGGCGTTGGGCGCGCACGTCTCCCCCGGCCTCGTGAGGTCCGGTACGGCGGCGCAGTCTCCCGCGGTGAAGACGTTGCCGAAGCCCTCGACGTTCAGCTCGGCGGTCGCCCTCACCCGGCCCCTGTCGTCCAGCGGGAACCCGCTGGCGCGCACCAGCGGGTTCGGCTTGACCCCTGCGGTCCACACCAGCGTGTCGGCCTCGAACTCGGTGCCGTCGTCGAGCACGATGTGACCTTCCTTGGCGGAGTTCAGCCGGGTGTTGATCCGCACGTCGATCCCCCGCCCGCAGAGCTGTTCCATCGTCCAGCGGCCCATCTCCGGGCCGACCTCGGGCAGGATGCGGTCGGTGGCCTCCACCAGAAGCCAGCGCATGTCGTCGGGCTCGACCGTCCGGTAGTAGCGGCAGGCGTCGCGGGCCATGTCCTCCAGCTCGGCCAGCGCCTCGACGCCCGCGAAGCCCGCGCCGACGAACACGAAGGTCAACGCCTTGGTCCGGACCGACCTGTCGGTGGTCGACTCGGCCAGGTCGAGCTGGGCGAGCACGTGGTTGCGCAGGTGGATGGCTTCTTCGAGGCTTTTGAAACCGATGCCGCACTCGGCCAGTCCGGGGATGGGCAGGGTCCGTGAGATGGAACCGGGCGCGAGGACGAGGAAGTCGTACTCCAGAAGGCGGGCGGGGCCGCGCTGGGGGTGGAGGTCGACGGTGCGGGCGACGGGGTCGACGCCGACCACCCAGCCGTTGAGAATCACGCACTTCTTCAGGACTCGGCGCAGGGGGACGACCATGTGGCGGGGTTCGACGTTTCCCGCCGCCGCTTCTGGAAGGAACGGCTGGTAGGTCATGTATGAGTCGACGTCCACGACGGTGACGCGGGCCTCGCCGCGGCGGAGTTTGCGCTGGAGCCGCAGGGCGGTGTTCATGCCGACATAGCCACCGCCGACGACCAGAATGCGGGGAGGTTCAGTCACGAACCGATTTATACCCATAAGTCATGGTTCGCAGCGCATGCCCGAAAAGACTTATTTATACCTTGAAAGACATTGTGATAAAGGTTCCCGCGGCCCCCGTCTCGAATTCGAGGCCGGAGCTGACCATTCTGGCCACCCACAGGCCCATTCCGCTCGTGGCGTGGGACGCGGGCGGCACCATGCCGGGCGTTTCCCGGGGGTTCCACCGGCCCTCGTCGTGGATCTCCACGACGAGGGTGCGGTCGGCGGTCCAGATCCGCAGGACGGCCCTGGCCGTGGCATGGCCGTGCGTGACGGCGTTGGTGGCCACCTCGTTCACCGCCACCAGGAAGTCGGCCAGGCTCTCCTGCGACATCCCCCTTCGCAGCGCCTCGGCGGCGGCGAAGTCGCGTACGTCAGGAAGATCGGGAAGGTGAAAGGCCCGCTCGGCCACGGCGGCTCCGGCGTCCGGGGGCCGAAGACGGACGTAGCCCGTCATGAGACGAGCCGGATGAGCACCGTCCTCGTTCACGCGAACTCCGCCTTCCCTGTCCCGCCACGCCATCGCTGTCATCACCCGGGGATCATCGAACGCGCCTGCGCCGTGTCATGCCGTCGTCGGCCGGGATGCCCGGTAAGAGGCCGTGTATTCAGCGTATTCAGCATTCGGCCACCAGCTCCGCCCGTAGCTGGTCCAATACCTTTCGCAGGATACGGGAGACATGCATCTGGGAGATGCCGAACTCCGCCGCGATCTCGGCCTGGGTCAGGTTGCCGAAGAAACGCAGGAGCAGGATGTTCTTCTCTCTCGGCGGCAGCTTGTCGATCATCGGCTTGACCGCCTCGCGGTCCACGAGCGTCCCCAGCACGTCGTCCTCGTCGGGGATGAGATCGCCCAGCGCGGCCGCGTCGTCGTCGGCGCCGAGCGGGGCGTCGAGCGAGAGGGCGCTGTAGGCGGCCGAGGCGTCGAGGGTGAGCAGGACGTCCTCTTCGGAGATGTTCATCTTCGCGGCGAGTTCGGCGACCGTCGGCGCGCGGCCGAACTCCTGGCTGAGATCGGCCACCAGCCGGTTCAGCTCGGCCCTGCGCTCCTGGTAGACACGGGGCACCCGGATGGCCCAGGTGCGATCACGGAAGTGGCGCTTGACCTCGCCGGTCATGGTGACCACGGCGTAGCCGCGGAAGGCGTGACCGAGCGCCGGGTCGAATCCGTTGATGGCCTTCATCAGTCCGACGTACGCGGCTTGGAGGAGGTCCTCCAGCGGCTCACCCCGGTAGCGGTAGCGACGGGCGATCTCCAAGGCGAGCGGCCGGTGCATCTCGACGATGCGCTCCCGCAGACGCTCGGCGCGGTATTCGGAGACCTCGGGCAGAGCCATTTCCGCGAGGAGGTCCTCGGCGGTCATGTCGGTGATTTCGAGGGCCTGAACAGACATCGCTGCTCCCTGGTATGACTGTCGGCGACACCGGCAGCTCGGGACAGCATCCGGGCAGACGGCATCGCCTCGACCACTTTTCGAGGCGAGGCCCTCTGCTGGACCTCGGTTCTACTATTACCCCGTTTCCGGGAGTATTACTCACTGACAGGTAACAGTAAGGTTGCTAATCGAATATCGAGGAGGGCCTGAGTGACGGTGTCGGAGAACGGCGAGAGAGCAGCAGCCCTGACTCTGACGTCGATGCTGGTCGACGGGATCAACGTGATCCGGGTGACGGGCCTGCTGGACGCGACGACCAGAGACCAGTTCGCTGACTATCTGGCCGCCGAGGCGGACGAGCACGGCCCCGACATGGCACTGGATCTGGGCGGGGTGACCTTCATGGACTCCCGCGCGCTCGGGCTCATCGTCCACCACTGGCAGCTCAGCACCAACGCCGGCGGCAAGTTCGCTCTCATCGGGGTGGAGTACGCCAAGACCAAGGTGATGTGGATCACCGGTCTGGCTCAGCGGCTGCCCCTCTACGACACGATCGACGACGCGCTCGCCGCGTTCGGCTAGGTCGCGCTCCCGGGTCTCCGTCCTGGTACGGCCGGCCGAGGCCCTGGCGACGGCCGTGATACGGGCCTGCCGAGGGGCTGACGGCGGCCGTGGTACGGCCGGCTGAGAGGCTGACGAGTGCCGCCTCTCAGCCGGTCCCGCCGTGCCGGTTGCGCTGGTGCTCGTCGACCAGCAACCGGGCCAGGTCGGCCACCTTCACCTGGTGGTGCTGGGAGATCCGGCACAGCTCGTCGAAGGCAGCCTCGGCCGAGCATCCGCTCGACTGCATGATGATGCCCTTCGCCTGGTCGATGACCGCTCGACCGGCCAGCGCCTCGTGCATCTGGGCGGCGTCGGTCCTGACCTCGTCGTAGTCCCACATGTTGGCCAGCGCCACGGTCACCTGCTCCGCCAGCATGTCGGCCAGCGGGGGGACGTTCCGGGCGGCGAAGGCGCCGGGCCGCACGCCGTACAGGCCGAGGACCAGGACGGCGCGCTCGACGTCGATCGGTATGGCCAGGACCGAGCGGACCCCGCAGCGGACCGCCATGCCGTCGTAGGCCGGCCAGCGGGAGTCGCGCAGCACGTCCTGGACGATCACGTGGCGGCCGGTGGCGCGGGCCTCGGTGCAGGGCCCCTCCCCCATGTCGCCCTCGCTGTCGACGAGCAGGATCAGCTCGCTGTGCGAGGCTGAGGCGACCATCCGCTCCTCGCGCCAGAGCTCGGCGGAACCGCCCGCGCAACCGGGGATGTCACCGGCGAGCGTGGCGGTGAGCCCGCGCAGCACGCTCTCACTCGATGTCTCCTCGCTGACCCTGCCGAGCGCCGCGAGATCTCGGGCGAGAACAGGAGTGACCATCTCCATGTCGCGAGACCCCTTCCCGATTTCGCTAACTTAACCAATATCCGACCGTGCATCGATTCGATTCACCGGGTGGCGTACCGTCGACAACGGGAGCAGCCTTATTCCGGCCACTGACGAGGACGAGCATTGACCGACGCCACTGGCCTTGCGGCCCTGGAGCAGGCGCTGAACGCGCTCACGGCCAGGATCTTCTCTTTGCGCGAGGCGAGGTCCGCCTACCCCGCCGACCCCCGGTCCACACTCGACGCGGCGCTCGCGGAGCTCGACACCGCTCGCGAGCTGCTGGAGGCCTCCCTGGGCGAGCTGCGCAAGGCGCCCAAGCGGTCCGGTGAGCGGGAGAACGGGTCGCAGCGGGAGCTCAAACTGCTGCGGCAGGTGTTCCGCGCCTTCCCGGTCCCCGTGGTCGTGCTGGACGCCTCGGGAGTGGTCCGGCGCATCAGCGCGGAGACCTCCCAGATGCTGGGCAGCCCGGCCGGTTACCTGATCGGCCGCTCCTTCCCCCTGTTCGTCGACATCTCACGGCGGGCGGCGTTCCGCTCGCACCTGACGGCGGTGCAGCAGGGAGGCCAGACCGCGACGCTCCAGACCCGGCTGGCCCATCAGGGCCGCGCGCACACGGTGCAGGTGGCCATCACGCGGCTGACCATGCCGGGTGAGCCGCAGGAGATGACCGCGGTCGTGATCCTTCCTCTGGAGGCGCAGGTCGCCGGGGCGCCCCCGGGGCCGGTGAACCGGTCGGACGACTCTCTCCTGCTCACCGCCGCGCGCCGCCAGGAGCTGCTGTCCCGGATGACCCGCCTGCTGCTCGATGAGGAGAGCCTGCGCCAGCCGGTGACCGTCACCCGGGCCGCGCGGCTGCTGGCCGCCGAGTGGGCCGACTGGGTGATCGCCGATGTGGTTCGCGACGGCGTGCCCGCCCGGGCCTGTGTGCTCGGCCCGAGCGACAAGCCGGTGACCGAGCTGGTCCGCCTGGTCGAAGGGCTGAACCCGCTGACCGCGCCGGCCGTCGCCCATGTGCTGACCGGCGGCTCGGGTGTGGTCCACGAGATGCTGGAGGAGGAGACGCTGCTCGGCTCGCTCCCCGGCGGACCTCCGCTGCTGCGGGTCATGGGCGCCGCCTCGGTGCTGATCGTGCCGATTCAGGGCGACGCGGGCGCGCTGGGCGCTCTCACCCTCGTGCGGCTTCGCGACCGCGAGCCGTTCTCTCTGGCCGATCTGGGCCTGATGGAGGAGATCGGCGTCCACCTGGGGCTCGCCCTGCGCGCCCGGCGCAGCTTCCAGACGCGCTCCCAGGCCGCCGACGCGCTGCGTACCAGCGTGGTGCCCCGGAGCCTGCCGGACATCCCGGGATTCGACGCGGCGGCGATCTATCACGCGGGCTCCAGTTCGGTCGGCGCCGAGTTCTACGACGTCTTCCCCACGCAGAACGGGTGGGGCTTCGCCCTCGGCGGGGCCGCGGGCAAGGGCGAGGAGGCGGCGTCGGTCAGTGCCATGGTCCGCAACGGGCTGCGCGTGCTGAGCGTCTGGGAGTCCGACCCCGGCGAGGCCCTGCGCAAGCTGAACCAGGCGCTGACCGCCCAGAACAGCGGCATGTTCGTGATGGCCGTGGCGGGGTTCATCCGGGGGCGCAGGGTCGGGCTGGCCAGCGCGGGGCACCATCCCGCGGCGCTCCTGCAGCCAGATGGGGCGGTACGGTTCACCGCGGGTGGCGGCGTGCCGCTCGGCATCGCCCCCGAGGCCGAGATGTTCTCCGAGGAGCTCACGCTGACCACGGGCCAGACGCTGGTCTTCTATTCCGACGGGCTGGTGGCGTCGCGTAACGAGCAGGGCGAGGCCTACGGCGAGAGCCGCCTGGCCGACGTGCTGGCGCGCTGCGTGGGGCAGCCGTCGGCCGCGGTGGTCAAGAGCGTGGAGGAGGACCGGCACGTGTTCTCCGGCGGGCGTGTGTGGGATGAGATCGTGATACTCGCCCTGCGCCTCGCGTGACCCGGCGGCGCGCAGATGGATCTCGGCCGGCGGCCGTACGACCGGCCCGGGCCTCCACGGCGACCGGGCGGACATGGGATCTGGCCGGTGCGTCCCGGCGCCCCGTACCGGGCTGCCCGCGTGAAGAAACCGAGAGCGGGGCGGCGAATCCGGAGGTTTGCCTCGGAACGGGGATTGGGTATGGTCGTATTCATACAGACGCGTGCCTAAGACGCAGGCACCCCTGAAGGAACCCCGGGCTTCTCATGCCTATCTCCTCCCAGAGGTGTGCCGTGAACATTGCATTCGTCTCCTCCGACGCTCCTTCCGCTTCCCAGAGCGACTCCGACATCGCCGCCCACCGGGCCCAGCTTCTGGCCATCGCCCGGGAGCTGGGACGGGAGCACAAGGTCACGATCTACACGCGCCGGAACTCCGACGCCGGCAAGGCGCGGATCCGCGTCTCCCCGGGTGTCACGCTGGAGAACCTGCCCGCCGGTCCCGCCCAGAACCTTCCCGAGGACAGCGTGCTGCCCTACCTGTCCGACCTCGGCGACCAGCTCATGCGCCGCTGGGGGCAGGAACGCCCGGACGTCATCCACGCCCACTCCTGGACCGACGGCTTGGCTGTGATCGCCGGCGCCAGGGGTCTCGGCGTGCCGTTCACCCAGAGCTTCGGCAGCGAGCACATCCTCGACGCCAAGAGGGTTCGGTTGCAGCGCGCGATCGGCCGCCGGGCCAGCGCGGTGATCGCCGGGTGCGGAGACGAGGAGTCGACGTTGATCCGGCTGGGCGTGCCGCGCCGTAACATCTCCATCGTTCCCTGTGGTGTCGACGTCGAGCGCTTCCGGCGCCAAGGCCCGGCCACGGCCCGCGGCACCCGGCCCCGGCTGCTGCATGTCGGAGCACTGACTCCGGACAAGGGGGTGTACACCGCGATCCGCGCGCTGGAGGGCATTCCCGACGCCGAGCTGTTCATCGCCGGCGGCCCCGCCTCCGGGCAGCTGGAGCACGACGCCGACGCGCACCGCATCATGCTGCTGGCCAAGGAGATCGGCGTGGCGGACCGGATCACCCTGCTCGGGGAGGTTCCGCACGCCTCGGTGGCCAAGCTGATGCGCAGCGCCGACCTGGTCGTGTCGCTGCCGCATGAGGCCCCGACCGGCGTCGTCGTGCTGGAGGCCATGGCGTGTGGCGTGCCCGTCATCGCCTCGGCCGTGGGTGCCCACCTGGACTCCGTCGTGGACGGGGTGACCGGCCTGCTGGTGCCGGCGGACCGCCCCGCGCAAACCTCCCGCCTCGCCCGTGAGCTGCTCGGCGACCCCACCCGGCGAACCGCGCTCGGTTTCGCCGCCGCCGACCGCGCCCGGTCCCGCTACTCCTGGGAGCGGATCAGCCATGAGCTCCTCCAGGTCTACGAGAACGCGCTCGCCATGCAGCACTGACCGCTCACGGGCCGGACCCTCGCCCGGGGTCCGGCCTTTCCGCGCCCTTTCCGTGCCCTTTCCGTGCCCTTTCCGTGCCCGATGACACCCGCCGTTCCGCCGGTGCACCCCGTCCGGGCGGACCGCGGCCGGTCCGGGCAGCGCACCGCAGGGTCCTGAGTGCGCCGCGGGGTCCTGGTAGCGTGCCGCTTACTCGCCTTGGTCGCCGTGCTCGTATTCGTCGTGGAGGCGCCACCACTCATACGGTGCGGTCTGCGGCCACCCGTCGGGAGAGTCCTCCCAGGTTTCCTGCCTGCCGAGGGGAGTCAGGTCGAGCAGGTTGAAATCGATCCGGAGCCTGTCGACGCCGCGCCCGCTCGTGTAGTAGGTGCGAAAGACGCTGTCACGATCGCGCAGGAAGACGCTCAGGCCGAATCCGCCGCCCGTTCCGCAGTCCGCGTTGAAGTCGTTGACATCGTTGGAGCCGCCGGGCCGCGAGGAGTACCAGGGCACGGTCCAGCCCATGCGCCGCTTGAACGCCTCGATCTCGGCAAGCGAGCCGTCGGAGACCAGGGCCAGCGAGGTGTCGCGTGCGCGCAGATGAGCGAGGTGGCCGATGTTGTCGGCGAAACTCGAACAGCCCTTGCAGTGGTGGCCGCCCGTCCACATGAAGTGGTAGACGACAAGCTGGCGGCGGTACTCGAACAGGTCCAGCAGGCCCGCCCTGCCGTCCGGGCCCTCGAAGACGTACTCCTTGTCAAAGCGGACCATCGGCAACCGGCGGCGTTCGGCGGCCAGCGCGTCCAGCGCGCGGGTCAGCTCCTTCTCCTTCGCCAGAAGCCCGTCCCGGGCGGCCTGCCACTCCTCGGGTGAGACCACCGGGGGAAGAGCCGTCAGCGGGTCGGTCTGAGCGTTCATCTGTTCACCATCGCTTTCAAGAAATCGGCTGAACTACCGGGTGGCGCCGAAGGCGGCCAGGACGGGTTCCGGCGTCCGCGCCGGGAACCGTTCCCGGAAGTCGAGGAATCCGACCCAGGCCGGGCGCAGGCCGATCCGGACCATCCGCAGGCCGGGCTTGTCGATTGCCTGGAGGTATGCGGCGGCCGCTTCGTCGCCCATCATCAAACGCTGCGTGATCGCGTATTCCGGGAGGACCCCCTCGACCTCGGCCAGCGAGACCTCCCCGCGAAGCATGAGCACCTGCGGGGGACCGCCGGTGGTGTCGACGCAGATCGCGACGTCGGGACGGGCACGCAGGTCCCGGACCTTGTAGGTGCCGGCGAACGCGCCTATGACCAGCTCGTCACCGGTCCAGTGGAAGTTGACCGGTATCACCCGCGGTGTTCCGTCGCGCCCGTTATAGGCCAGGTGCGCCACGGACGTGGCGAGCAGGCGCCGGACCGTGGAAGTGTCCAGCAACCTCAGGTCGCCCTGCGGCAGGCTCGCCGCTTCGTCGTTCAAGGAACCCATGAGTGCAATCTAGGAACTTAACTCCTAAAAAACAAGCGACACTCCTAAAAAAAGATCAGTGAGGTAGCCTGGCGCCATGAGCGACAGGCGTAGCTACGGAGATCCGTGCGGCGTGGCCCGCGGCCTCGACGTCATCGGCGAACGATGGGCTCTGCTGGTGGTGCGTGACCTCCTGCTCGGCCCCAAGCGCTTCAACGACCTGCTCGGCGGCCTGCCCGGCGTGAGCCCGAACGTCCTGAGCCAGCGACTGCGCGACCTGATCGAGCACGGCGTCGTCCACCGGCGGGATCTGGGGGCACCGGCGCGTGTCCGCCTCTACGAGCTGACCGAATGGGGCCGCGAGCTGGAGCCCATGCTGCTCCAGCTCGGGCGCTGGGGCAGCAGGGCTCCGCTTCCCTCCGGCGGCGAGTTCGGCCTCGACTCGCTGCTGCTCAGCGTCAAGGCGGGTTTCGACCCGGCACGGGCCGACGAGCTACGCGGCGCCTACGAGCTCCGCATCGACGCCGACACCTACGTCGCGGAGGTCGCCGACGGCTCCCTCCGGATCGGCCTCGGGACCATCGGACGGCCCGACGCGACGCTCACCACCGGCATCGGCACCCTTCGGGCCCTGTGCACCGGCCGGCGCACCCTGGAAGACACCGTCCGGTCGGGCGACCTGCGCCTCGACGGCGACCAGCGAGCGGTGCAGTGCCTGACCGATCTTCTCCTGGCGGCGTTCGCGCCCCTGCCGGCCTGAACACACCACCCCTCACCTCTCGGGGGGTGTCGTTTCACGACCCGCCGCGCCGGAGAGGACGAGCCCGGCCAGTGCCTGCCGTACCGCAGCGGCGTCGTTCAAGCCGGAATGCTCGCACACAGGCGCTCAGAGCAGGCGGGCCGCCTTGAGGCCGAGGTGGATCACCAGCCGGTCCTCACCGTCGGCGAGGTCGCGGCCGGTGAGCCGCTCCGCCTTGCCCAGCCGGTAGTAGAGCGTCTGGCGGTGCACGCCGAGCGCGGCCGCGACCTGCTGGACGTGACCGGCGCGGTCGAGATAGTTCTCCACGGTCCTCGCCAGCTCCGGCTCCCTGGCCAGCGCGGCCGTCTCCCCCGCCAGCTCCCGCAGGTCGGCCGAGGACAGGCGGGCGAGCATCCGATAGACGCCGAGGTCGGACCAGGCCGCCACAGGGGCGAGCGCGGGCACGCGGTCGGCCACCCTGAGCGCGTGTACGGCCTCCCGCCAGCTTCCCCAGGCCTGCGCGGCGTCGGCCCGGGCGTTGCCGACTCCGGCGGCCGTGCCGTACATGGCCTGGATCCGGCAGGCCAGCTCCCAGGCCTGGCCCGCGGGGGCGAGCAGCGCGACCAGTGACTCGCCCTGGGCGATCAGCCCCGAGTCGGCGAGCACGCCGCGCGGGAGCGTCCAGAGCGCGGCCACCCGGTCCAGCGAGCTCCGCACGGCGATGGCCGTCACCGGGCCGCGCACATCCAGCCGGGACAGCGCCCAGGAGCGCTCCTCGGCGTCGGAGGAGAACAGCTCCCGCAGGTTCCTGCCCAGGTCCTGGCGGCGGCGGGCCTCCTGGGCGAGCGTCGCCGCGGCCCTGGCGACCAGCCCGGACACCGAGGCGAGCGCGTCGTCGCTGAGCGTGCCGTCGTCCAGCAGCCACAGGTAGCCGTAGGTCACCTCATGGTGCCGCAGCGGCACGCACACCCGGGCGAGGACGCCCAGCTCGGCGTCCGCGGGGATGCGGACCGGGCCGCGCGCTCCGGCGATGCCGTACCCCTCGAAGTAGGCCCGCACCTCCTGCGTCGCGCGGCGGCGGAGGATGGACTCCTGGCGCACCACGTCGATGTCGCCGCTCTGCGCGGCGTAGGCCAGGAGCTGGAACGAGCGGTCCTCCAGCGTGGCGGAGGCGCCGAGCACGGCGGCGATCTCGTCGACTGTCTCCTGCAACACCCCACCATTGTTGTACATCTGTATGAACGCCGATCCCGACGGTCGTGGCAGATGCATATGAGGGTTGCGTGAGCTGGAGTTTTAGTCTGAAAGCATGCTCGGTTCCCTACTTCTCGCCGGATCCCGGGTGCCGCTGGTCCGGCGCGCGGTCTCTGGCGTCCCGCTGACGCGCAAGGTCGTCGACCGCTTCGTCGCGGGCGAGACCACCCAGGAGGCGGTCGACGCCGTCCGGCGGCTGACCGCCACCGGCCTCGCCGTCACCATCGACCATCTGGGCGAGGAGACCAGGGACGGCGTGGCCGCCGCCCAGACGGCCCAGGCCTATGTCGTCCTGCTCGACGCGCTGCGCGGGCTGGAGCTCGGCGAGCACGCCGAGGTGTCGGTGAAACTCTCCGCGGTCGGCCAGGCGCTCGGCGCGGACGGCGACAAGATCGCCCTGGAGAACGCCCAGAAGATCTGCGAGGCCGCCCGCGCGGCCGGGGCGAACGTGACCCTCGACATGGAGGACCACACCACGGTCGACTCCACGCTGGGCATCCTGGGGGCACTGCGCCACGACTTCCCGTCCACCGGCGTCGCCCTCCAGGCCTACCTGTTCCGCACCGAGGCCGACTGCCGCGACCTGTCACACGAGGGCTCGCGGGTCCGCCTGGTCAAGGGCGCCTACGCCGAACCCGCCTCGGTGGCCCACCAGAACAAGAGCGAGGTCGACAAGGCCTACGTCCGTTGCCTGCGGATCCTCATGGCGGGTAAGGGTTACCCCATGGTGGCGACGCATGACGACCGGCTGATCTCCATCACCGAGACCCTCGCCGACCGCTTCGGCCGCTCCCGGGGCGACTACGAGTACCAGATGCTCTACGGGATCCGCACCGACAAGCAGCAGGCCCTGGTCGGCGCCGGTCACACCATGCGTGTCTACATCCCCTACGGCGACGACTGGTACGGCTACTTCATGCGGCGCCTCGCCGAGCGCCCGGCCAACATCGCCTTCTTTCTTCGTGCCCTTGGAGGCAAGTGATGGATGCCATCTCCAACGTCCCCACCCCGGTCAACGAGCCGGTATTCGGCTACGCGCCCGGCAGCGCCGAGCGCACCACGCTCGAGAAGCGCGTCAAGGAGCTCGCCGGAGCCCAGCTCGACCTGACCATGACGATCGGCGGCGAGCAGCGCATGGCCGGCGGCGCCTCCATCGACGTGGTCCAGCCGCACAACCACGCCTCCGTGCTCGGCCGTACGGCTGACGCCACCGCCGACGACGTGCGTGCCGCGATCGACGCCGCGCTGAAGGCCGCGCCCGCGTGGCGCGCCCTGTCGTTCGACGAGCGGGCCGCGATCTTCCTCAAGGCGGCCGACCTGCTGGCGGGCCCGTGGCGGCAGACGCTGAACGGCGCCACGATCCTGGGCCAGTCCAAGTCGGCGCAGCAGGCCGAGATCGACTCGGCCTGCGAGCTGATCGACTTCCTGCGCTTCAACGTGGCCTACGCGCGCCAGCTCTACAGCGACCAGCCGGTGTCGTCGCCGGGCGTGTGGAACCGGATGGAGTACCGCCCGCTGGAGGGCTTCGTCCTGGCGATCACGCCGTTCAACTTCACCGCCATCGCCGGAAACCTGCCCTCGTCGGCGGCCCTGATGGGCAACGTCGTCGTCTGGAAGCCCTCCCCCACCCAGCAGTTCGCCGCGCACTTCACCATGCGCCTGCTGGAGGCGGCCGGGCTCCCTCCGGGCGTCATCAACATGGTGACCGGCAACGGCGCCGCCGTCTCCGAGGTCGCCATGACCCACCCGGAGCTGGCCGGCATCCACTTCACCGGCTCCACCGCGACCTTCCAGCACCTGTGGTCCACGGTGGGCGCGAACATCGGCTCCTACCGGAGCTACCCGCGCCTGGTCGGCGAGACCGGTGGCAAGGACTTCGTGCTGGCCCACCCCTCGGCCGACCCCGCGGCGCTGACCACCGCGCTGGTCCGGGGCGCGTTCGAGTACCAGGGGCAGAAGTGTTCCGCGGCGTCCCGCGCCTACGTCCCGCGCTCGATCTGGTCGCAGATCCGTGACGAGCTCATCGGCACCGCCGAGTCGCTGACCATCGGCGACGTGGCCGCCGACCTGTCCACCTTCATGGGCGCGGTCATCGACGGGCGGGCGTTCGCCAAGCACAAGGCGGCGATCGACCGGGCCCGCGAGCTCGACTCGATCAACGTGCTGACCGGCTCCTACGACGACTCCGCCGGGTTCTTCGTGAAGCCGACCATCCTGGAGTCCGCCGACCCGACCGACGAGATCTTCGCCAAGGAGTACTTCGGCCCGATCCTCGGCGTGCATGTCTACGACGACGCGAACTTCGACGCGGTGCTGGACCAGATGGAGAGCGTCTCCCAGTACGCCCTGACCGGCTCGATCATGGCCCAGGACCGCTACGCGATCGCGTCGGCCTCCGAGCGGCTGCGCTTCGCGGCGGGCAACTTCTACATCAACGACAAGCCCACCGGCGCGGTCGTCGGCCAGCAGCCCTTCGGCGGCGCCCGCTCGTCGGGCACCAACGACAAGGCCGGTTCGATCTTCAACCTGATCCGCTGGGTGAACGCCCGCACGATCAAGGAGACGTTCGTCCCGCCGACCGACCACCGCTACCCGCACATGGGCTGACCTCCCGCAGGCGGGTTGGCAGCAGCCCGATCTCGGAAAGCTCGGCTATTCGAACGACACTTCTGAATAGCCCGCGAAAAAGCAACGACGCCCGGGTCTCGAATTCGAGACCCGGGCGTCACTTGTTCCGCCTGCTACCGGTCACAGCCGCGGCATCGACTCGGCAGGCCGCCCCGCTTCGACCGCTTCCCGATCCGAGCATCGACCCCGCCCGGATTACGCCACTCGACGTCCGGCGGCATGATCGACTCGGTGGTGCCCTCAAGGAGTACGGCATGCGGCTTGACCTGGCCGGATGATTAATCGGCACCCACAGTTATTTACATCTCGCCGTGTCCGGTCGCGGGGCTGACGTCTGCGTCGTCGTGCACAGCGCTGTCCTCGGAGCTGAGTTCGGCTCGGAGACGATCGAGATCGAGATTGTGGCTGGTGTACTTCAGTTCGCGAGCCACCTTGGTCTGCTTGGCCTTAGACCGACCCCGCCCCATATCTGCACTCCCTCACCAGGGCCATACGGGCCCTCGTCGCCACCGCATGCTGATTGCGCAACCTGACGGTGCATGGCCAACTGTCACATGCCGCTCATGATGTCGGGGGTGCCGTGGACCGCTTGACCAGTCACTGGTGACAGCCCGACCTGGACATCGGCCGGCAGGCTACCAAACACTCCTCACATCATCATAATTTGAAGAATTATGCAATTTGCTACATTATGAGATAGTTCACCAGTTGGATGGCTGAGAGTACGTCTGATGTCGGGGAGTCCTGAGTTGAGTAAGTTCGCGGAGGAGCTTCGAGCGCGTGTCGATGAGGTTGTTGTCGAGTTGCGCCGGGAGCGTGCGGCGATGGACGACCACGGCGTGGAGGTGCTGACCAGGCGGCTGGAGAATTTGCTGCGCATCGCCGAGCAGCACGGCATCGACATCCAGCGCCCCATCGAAGGAACGGCGTGATCGTGCCGGTGCCGCTGTATCAGGCCAAGGCCGAGTTCTTCCGCACGCTCGGCCACCCTGTCCGCATCCGGGTGCTGGAGCTGCTCCAGGATGGCCCGATGCACGTGCGGGACCTGCTCGCCGCGATCGACATCGAGGCCTCCAGCCTGTCCCAGCAACTGGCTGTATTACGCAGGGCCGGACTCGTCGTCGCCACCCGTGAAGGGGTGACTGTCGTGTACACGCTGTCCACCCCGGATGTGGCCGACCTCCTGTCCGCCTCGCGGCGGATTCTGAGTGCGATGCTGGTCGGGCAGGGCGAACTGCTGGCCGAGTTGCGTGCGGAGACCGTGCGATGAGTACGGCGGGTATCCGTGCACGGCTCTTCGGTCTCCTTCCCAGCACCTTGGACTGGACCCCGGTGCGGCGTGATCCGCGTCGTGATCTGCTCGCCGGGCTGACGGTTGCCATAGTGGCCCTACCGCTCGCGCTGGCCTTCGGGGTCAGTTCGGGTCTGGGTGCCCAGGCCGGTTTGGTCACCGCGATCGTGGCGGGCGCCCTGGCGGCCATCTTCGGTGGTAGCAATCTGCAGGTCTCTGGTCCGACCGGTGCGATGACCGTGGTGCTGGTGCCGATCGTTCATCAGTACGGCGCGCGTGGCGTTCTGATGGTGGGGTTGCTGGCCGGTTTGGCGCTGATCGCGCTGGCCGTTGTGCGGGTCGGCCGCTTCGCTCAGTTCATGCCCACGTCGGTGATCGAGGGCTTCACCTCGGGCATCGCGGTGGTGATCGCGCTGCAGCAGGTTCCGGCAGCGCTGGGCATCGCGGTAGTGGAGGGCGAGCACGTCTGGCAGGTGGCAGCCGACGCAGTGGTTCGCTACGTGACTGCTCCTGCGCCTGCCCCTCTGATCATGGCGTTGGTGGTGGCCGCCCTGATGCTGGTGGGTGCGCGCTGGCGTCCTGGAGTGCCGTTCTCGCTGATCGGTGTGGTGATGGCAACGGTCGTCGCAGAGATGGCCGGCCTGGATGTGGCGCGGATCGGGGCGCTTCCCGCTGCGCTCCCTGCGCCCTCGCTGGGCTTCGTCGATCTCGGCGCGCTGGCTGGGCTACTGCCTTCTGCGCTGGCGGTGGCCGCGCTGGCCGCGCTGGAGAGCCTGTTGTGCGCTTCGGTCGCCGACGCGATGAGCGTCGGAGAGAAGCACGACCCGGACCGCGAGCTGTTCGGGCAGGGCATCGCCAATCTGGCCGCTCCCTTGTTCGGCGGCGTCCCCGCGACCGCGGCCATCGCCCGCACTGCGGTCAATGTGCGTTCTGGGGCGCGCTCCCGGTTGGCTGCTCTGACCCACGCCATCGTGCTGGCGATCATCGTGTTCGCCGCCTCTGGGCTGGTCGGGCGGATCCCGCTGGCCGCGCTGGCCGGAGTGCTGCTGGCCACCACGGTGCGGATGGTCGAGGTCGGGTCGTTGCGCGCCATTGCCCGCTCCACCCGCGGCGACGCCCTCGTGATGGCGCTCACCTTTGTGGTGACGGTGGCCCTGGATCTGGTCACCGCGGTGGCCGTGGGCATCGGTGTGGCCATCGTGCTGGCCCTGCGTGCTGTGGCCCGCACCGTCAAGGTGGAGCAGGTGCCGCTGGAGACTGGCGATCACAGTCAAGAGGAGCAGCAACTACTGGCCGAACACATCGTCGCCTATCGGTTCGACGGTCCGATGTTCTTCGCCGCGGCGCACCGCTTCCTGCTTGAACTGTCGAAGGTCGCTGACGTGCGGGTGGTGATCCTGCGGATGTCGCGTGTCACGACCATCGACGCCACCGGTGCACAAGTGCTGGGCGATGCGATCACCCGTCTGGAGCAGCGTGGCATCACCGTCTTGCTGTCCGGTATCAAGCAGGACCACTTCCAGGTGTTGGCTGCCCTCGGCGTGGCCGAACACCTGCGCCGCGGCGGTCTGACCTTCTCCGATACGCCCGCTGCTATCGCGCGCGCGCGCCATCTGCTGGCCGGTGACTCACCCGACCAGACGGCGAGCTCCGCGCCGACCACGGTCGCGGTGTGAATCTCGCCGTCCAAGTACCTCCCCGTAGCCGATCCGACGGCGCACCATGGAGGTGAGCCTCAACGAGGAGGACAGCGTGGACCAGGTCTTGCCCGCCGGATCACGCATCATCGTCGGCCTGGATGAGGAGGAGAGGGGCCGCGAACTGGTCAGTAGCCTCTTCGAGGATGCGGGTAACCGGTGCCCGCAGGAGCTTCCTACGTTTCATCCCGCCGGGGAGACGTGACTGGCTTCGCGTCTATCAGGGCACCAAGACCGGCTTCCTCCAGAGCCCACAGGGTCAGCCTGTCGTGTGGGGCGCGTATCGTCACCTCTCGATGGACCGCCAGGCGCTGGACGGCGGCGACAATTGCAGAGCGGCCTCGACCCCAGCCCTGCAGATCAGTCAGGTCGAGCACAAGCGGAAGATCGCGATAGGGCGCGTCCACGCCGTTCGTCGCTGCGATCAGATCAGGCGCGTCGAGGCCCACATGTCCAGTGAACCGGAGGATCTCAGCACCGGCATGCATCTCCCGGAACCATTGGAACGTCACGCGAATGCCGTCTCATCGGCTGGGCGCTTGTGCCGCCCCGTGACCACGAAGCCAGTGTGGACGTAGCCCATCAGCCGGTTGTCTCCGCAAGCCGGGCACTTGCCACGGCGTACCGCCGTCGGACGATGATGACGGCGGCACCCTAGACACAACAAAACCCGCGCCCGCTCACTCATGCCAGCCGTACACCTTCCCATTTGCGAAACTTGGCAATTAATAATATATCAGAAGGTGTAGATCAGCAGCTTACGGTCACGCGAGAACGGCCAAAGCGAAGGCCCGGCCCTCATCCCAGGCGATGGCGCACATTCGCTTGCCCCCTCGACGGCTGGCGGCGAAGGAGAACAGCGCGCTGGCCACGTAGACGTCCATGCCGAGAAGAGCGATCGCCGTGGCGTGTTCCGGGACACCGGAGTCCCGGCAGATCAGCTCGTATCCGGTCAGTGACAGCCCAGGAAAGACCACCACGCTCGCATTGACGGCATGAATCGTTGCCACGTGGGTCGCGGCGTTGGCGGCGATGTCGTGCGGCCGGCGCACCCGTTGCGCTACGGCCATGGCCAGCGGCCGGCGCACGTGGACTTCCTTGTGGTGGACGGGCAGCCGTGGGCTACCGAGGCCACGAACCGCCCGCCGTCTTGTGAGCGCCTTCACGCCCCCTTCGGGGTATAGGCGCGCAGGTCCTCCAGTAGTTCGGCCTGTCCCGACAAGACACCGGTGAGGATCGCCCGGGCCACTGCCAGGAGCTCGGCGATCTGCGGGTTGGTGACGGCGTAGTACACGGTGGCGCCTTCCTTACGGGAGGACACCAGGTTGGACCGTCGTAGCACCGCCAGCTGCTGGGACATGTGGGCAGGCTCGATGTCCACCTGGGAAAGCAGTTCGGCGACCGAGTACTCGCGCTCGCTGAGCAGCTCCAGCACCCGGATCCGAGCCGGATGCCCAAGCGTCTTGAAGAACTCGGCTTTCAGTTGGTAGAGCGGCTGGCGCACCGCAGCAGCCTCCCCCATCGTGGACAGTCCCAGCGGGACGTTGTCGGCCCGCCTCGATCGCTACCCAACCACGGTCATGGCAGCGACGCCGAACGCAGCATTTCTAAATAATTGCGAATCCTAGCAACCATGCCGACGCCCTCACGACGCTCTGTCCGTAGTTAGTGGTTCCAGGCACGAGGCCTACCTGATTCGCGCCCTCCTCTCTCGAGGCATATCAAAGGAAGAGGCGTTCTGGTGGCAACGAATGGCGGCCCCCGTGAGGGGATCATCTCCTGCATCGAGAGCTCCCGCACTGTCGTCATTGAGACATTCGAGGAGGCCATGTGGGTACTCCACCGATGAGCTTCACTCGGCGGCGCCGAACGCCTTGATCTCCGTCTCCTCTTGAGGGGTGAGCTCGCGGGGCGCCTCACCACGGGCCAGCTTCTCGGCCTGCACCCGGTGACGGATGTCGTCGACGATCTCCGGGTTGGACAGGGTGGTGACATCGCCGACGTCGGCGAAGTTGGAGATCGAGGCGATAACCCTGCGCATGATCTTCCCGGAGCGGGTCTTGGGCATGTCGGCGACGATCCACACATTCTTCGGCCGGGCGATCTTCCCGATCTGGGTCTCGATCGCGGCTACGACTTTGTCTTCGATGTCCTTGCCCGCAGTCACGCCGGGTTTGAGCGAGATGTATATCTCCACAGCCCGGCCGCGTAGCTCGTCCATGACCGGAACGGCCGCGGCTTCGGCGACTTCGTCGACGGTGATGCTGGCCGATTCGAGCTCCTTGGTGCCCAGCCGGTGCCCTGCCACGTTGATGACGTCGTCGACGCGGCCGAGGATGCGGAAGTAACCGTCGGCGGCGAGCATGGCTCCGTCGCCGGCCAGGTAGGGCCAGTCGCGCCAGTCGGTGCTGTCGGGGTTGGCACAGTACTTGCTGTAGTACAGCTCCACGAACCGTTCCGGTTGTCCCCAGATGGTCTGGAAGATGCCGGGCCAGGGGTTGCGGATGCAGATGTTGCCGGCCTTCCCGCTGCCTGCCGGCACGACGTTGCGGTCCTCGTCGTAGATGACCGGGTAGATGCCCAGGACGCCGGGGCCGCAGCTGCCGGGCTTCATCGGTTGCAGGGCGGGCAGGGTGCTGCCCAGGAAGCCGCCGTTCTCGGTCTGCCACCAGGTGTCGACGATGACCGCTTCGCCCTTGCCCACAACGTCGTAGTACCAGCGCCACACCTCCGGTTCGATCGGCTCGCCGACGGTGGTCATGTGCTTGAAGCGGTAACCGTACTTATGGGGTTCGTCCGGCCCGAGCTTGCGCAGCATGCGGATCGCGGTCGGCGCGGTGTGGAAGATGTTCACTCCGAGCCGTTCGGCGATCCGCCATGGTCGTCCCGGATCCGGGTAGGTGGGGACGCCCTCGTAGATCACGCTGGTGGTGCCCAAGGAGAGCGGTCCGTAGACAATGTAGGAGTGACCGGTGATCCAGCCGATGTCGGCCATGCACCAATAGGTGTCGTCGGGGTGGATGTCCTGGTAGTACTTCGAAGTGCCGGTGACGTAGGAGAGGTAGCCGCCGGTGCTGTGCTGGCAGCCTTTCGGGCGGGCGGTGGTGCCGCTGGTGTACATCAAGAACAGCGGCGCCTCGGCGGGCATAGAGACCGGCTCTACCAGCCGCCCTCGGTAGTCTTTCAGCACCTCGTCGACGAAGAAGTCACGCCCGTCGACCATCGCGCTCTGCGAGGCGTACTGGCCGGGATGACGCCGCCAGACGAGCACCTTGTCGACCTCGGCACCGAGCTTGGCGGCGGTGGCCACCGCCTCGTCGCCCCTGGTCTTGTGGTCGACCAGTTCACCATTGCGGTAGTAGCCATCCATGGTCACCAGAACACGGCTTTGCGAGTCGGCAATCCGGTCGCCGCACGCCGCGCCGCTGAACCCGCCGAACACCTCCGAGTGGATGACGCCGAGCCGGGCGCAGGCCAGCATCGCCACCGGCAGCTCAGGGACCATCGGCAGGTGGAAGGTGACCCGATCACCGGTCTTCAGGCCGCAGAAGTCGCGTAGCAACGCGGCGAACTCGTTGACCCGCCGGTGCAGATCCCGGTAGGTGATCGCCTGGCTCTGCTCGGTCTCCGGCTCCGGCACCCAGATCAGGGCCGCCTTGTTGGGGCTGGTCGCCAGGTGCCGGTCGACGCAGTTATGGCAGGCGTTCAGGCGGCCACCGACGAACCACTTCCAAAACGGCGGGTTACTGGTGTCCAGCGTGGTGTGCCAGTAGGCGTCCCAGTCGAGCAGGTCGGCGTACTCCTTGAAGCATTCAGGGAAGTGATCCTCGCCGAACCGCTCGAAGATGGCAGGATCGGAGGCGTTGGCCTGGCCGATGAACCTCGCGGACGGGTAGTAGTAGCCCTCTTCCCGCCAGTGAACGGCGATCTGCGCCTCGGAGGGCTTCGCCTCGTGCTCTGCTGTCATCGCTCGACCTCCGCTGAATGACGAATGCGGGCTCGCGGTTTGGGATGGCGGGCGTACGGCGAAGCCCGCGCCCTCGACTTTTCGCGACGATCGGCCGCGATCAAGGGTGCCACGCGGGCCAGGCATCTTCGAGCAGGCCTGCGCAGACGCCGAAGTCGAACAGGTCGGCACAGATCTTGGCCTGGCGGGAAAACGTGACGACGTCGGCGCGTGACAACGACTCCCAGCACAGCGTGTCGGTCAACGTCAACGCCCGGACCACCACCGACGGCAGTGAAGCGATCGGCACGGTTTCGGCCTCAAAGCGCAGGCGGGCCACGTCGCGCTCCGACTCTTTATTCGTGGTGACGATCTGCAACTGGCCGAGAAGGAGCGACAACTCACCGGCTAGATACTGCTGCGTCATGACGATGCCCCCTCCCAAGGTTCTGGGAGAAATCCAGCGTAACTCCGGACCGTAGTGACCACACAAGTGGGTGAGAAGAAGCGCGCCTACGCGCTGTCCGGACTGAGCAGCTCATGGGCAAGACCAGCCCGTTGCGGCAGGCGTAAAACAGCCGCCCGCCATCGATGCGGCAACGCCCGCAACCCTCGCCGCCGCATTAGCCGCGAGGGTGACGCCCGACCCGTGAATGGCCCACCCGTTCACAGGTCATTGCCCGCGTAGGAGAGGTTGAAGCTCTTGTTGACCAGCGGGAAGTCGGGCACGATCGCTCCGTCGAGGGCGACCGGCAGCGCGGGCCAATTGAAGAACGACGGGTCGACGATCTTGACCCTGGCCAGGGTCCCATCGTCCGCGAGCTGGACACGATGGGCGATGGTGCCGCGCCAGCCTTCGATGATGCCGACCCCGGAGGACACCCCTCCGGATACGGGGCGGTTCACATCGCCCGGGGAGAGATCGTTGACAAGGCGGGCGATCAGGGCGATGGAGGTGGCGATCTCCTCGGCGCGGATCTGGAAGCGGGCTAGCACATCCCCGCTGGTCCGCGTGGCGACGGGGAACGGGCCGAGATCGGTGAAGGGGTGGTCGCGGCGGGCATCGAGGTCCAGTCCGCTGGCGCGGGCGACGTAGCCAAGCGTGCCGAGGTCGCGGGCGGCCTGCCCGGTGAGGATCGCACTGCCGGTGAATCGGTCGGCGACGACAGTGTGGCCGAGGGCGAGCTCGACGATTTCCGCGACATCGGCACCGATGTCGGCCAGGACGTCAGGATCGGGCAGGCCTCTGAGTGCCACGCCGCCGGGTATGACGCCGCCACGGAGCAGCCGGTGGCCGGTGACCTGGGTGTTGATGCGCAGGAGTTGCTCGCGGACGCGCCCGGCATGGGAGTGGAGGATGCCGTGGGCGACATCATTGCACAGCGCACCCAGGTCGGTGATGTGGTTGTAGAGGCGCTCGAGTTCCAGCAGCATGGCCCGGCCGCGCTGGACATCTGGCGCGACAGGGGTGCCTGTGGCCTCCTCGATGGCCAGGCAGTAGGCCAGGGCGTGTCCGACGGTGGTGTCGCCGCTGACGCGTTCGGCCAGCTGCAGCCCGTCGGCGGGGTGGCGGCCTTCGAAGAGTTTCTCGATGCCCTTGTGCACGAACCAGAGGCGGGCTTTGAGCTTGATGATGGTCTCGCCGACCACCGAGAAGCGGAAGTGACCGGGTTCGATGAGCCCGGCGTGTACGGGGCCGACGGGGATCTCGTAGACGCCTGCTCCTTCGACGGTGACGAACGGGTAGGGGCCTTCGGGGTCGCCGAAGGAAGGCGGCGGGCCCGCGTTGGCCCGCATCGGATACCAGCCACGCGGCCAGTGGTGATGGCGGACCAGCCGCCGCGGCAAAGGATGATCGAATGGCGTGATCCCATACAGATCACGCATTTCACGTTCGAACCGGCCCGCGGGAAAGGACAGGCTCGCCAGACTGGGGACCGCTGGTTCTTCGGGCGGCAGGCGCAGGCGCAGTTCAGTGCGACGATCGGGGCTTGCGGCGGTGAACAGGTAGGCGACGCCGAATCCTTTGGCTTCATCCTGGGCCGAAACCAGGGCGAGACGGTAGCCATCGGCGAGGAGCGCTGCTGCCTGCTCCGGCAGCTCGCTGGGGCTGACGTTGGAGATGGTGCGATGGGTCATGGGATGGCTCCGGCGATGACAGCGGCGGCCTGCAGCAGAGAGTTGAGCGGGCCCACAGCGACCCCGAGGACCGCGCAGGCCGCAAGCCCGATGACCAGAACGACCCCACTCGTGCGTGGCAGGGCAACTTGTGCGCCCGAGGGCGGACCGAGCAGCATGCGCCGGCCGTGCCGGCCGACGGCGGCGACGATGACCAGCATGAGAACGAGGGCCAGTGCGATCGCCCAGCCCAGGTCCGCGGTGAAAGCGGCGCGGACGATGCCGATCTCGCTGGCGAACAGGCTGAAGGGCGGTATGCCGAGCAGGGCGAGCAGTCCGAGCGCGAAGATCCCGGCCAGCAGCGGCGCGCGCGAGGCCAGGCCGCGGACGGCGTCGATCCGGCTGCTGCCGGTGGCCTGGTGGAGGTGCCCGGAGGACAGGAAGAGCACGGACTTGCCCAGCCCGTGGCCGAGGATGTGCAGCAGTACGGCGGCCAGCGCGAGCCGACTGCCGATCGCCGCCCCCAGGGCGACCAGCCCCATGTGCTCGATGCTGGAGTAGGCCAGCAGCCGCTTGTAGTCACGCTGGGCCAGTAGCAAGGCGGCGGCGACAGCGAGTGAGGCCAGTGCGGCGACCACCAGCAGGACCCGCATCGAGGTGGATCCCAGCGCCGCGTCGGCGATCAGCTTCACCCGGAGGATCGCGTAGAAGGCCACTGACAGCAGCACGCCGGACATCAGCGCCGACACCGGGGCGGGAGCCTGGCTGTGCGCGTCGGGCAGCCAGGCGTGCATGGGAGCCAGCCCCGCCTTGGTGCCGAACCCCAGCACGAGCAGGACGGCCGCGATCCGCATCACTTCGGGGTCGAGGGAAGCGGCGTGCCGGGAGAGCGCTGCCCAGTCCAGCCCCGCGGCCGACGGCACGCCCGCGTGCAGGGCCGCGTAGTGCACGAGCACGATGCCGAGCAAGGCCAGCGCGATGCCGACCGAGCAGATGACGACGTATTTCCAGGCAGCTTCGGTGGCCTGTTTGGTTTTGCGGAACCCCACGAGGAAGGCGGTCAGGATGGTGGTGGCCTCGATGGCCACCCACATGACGCCGATGTTGGAAGCGAGCACGGCCAGCGCCATCGCGGCCACGAAGCCTTGGGTGAGTACGCCATAGCGGCGGGTCGCTCGTGGCCCGGCGTGTCCGGCGGTCAGGTAGGCGGGGCTGGCGAGCATGGCCAGCAGCGCCACCGCGCCGATCACGATCAACATGAACGCGCTCAGCGCGTCGGCCCGCAGCAGGCCCCATATCGCCATCCGAGGACCGTCGAGGGTGGTGACGGCCAGCGCCGTCGAGGCGCCGAGCACGCCGGCGGCGGCTATCGCGCCCAGCCACGCGGTGACCTTGCCCCAGCCGAGTACGGCATAGCCACAGGCGGCCAGGACGGGCAGCAGAACAGGAAGGATCACCATCAGTCGTGCAGCTCCCGCAACTCATCCAGATCGGTGCCGCCGAACGCCGCCCGCATCCGCGTGGTCAGAACCTGCAGCACGAGTACGGCAAGCAGTACGTCCAGCGAGACGCCGAGCTCGACCACGAGCGGCACGCCGCTGGTGGTGAGAAACGCGGTGGCGGTGATCGCATTGTCCATCAGCAGGAACCCCACCACCTGCGACAGCGCCCGCCGCCTGGTGACCAGGACGAAGAAGCCGACCAGCAGCACGGTCAAGGCGACGGGCACGGCCTGCGTGGCGGGCGTGGGCGCCAGCCGTACCAGAGGCTGGGCGATCGCGTAGGCGAGCATCGCCAGCACCGCCGCGACCAGCAGCGAGGTGGCCACGTTGACCAGCGGCTGGGTCTCGCGGCTCTCGCCGCTCGCGACCAGCGCCCTGCGCATCAGGTAGGGCAGCAGTCCGGCACGCAGCGCCCCGATGCCCACTCCTACCACAACCAGCTCGACATGACCCTGATGCAAGCCAAGCAGCACAATCACCGCGGCGAGGGAGAGCCCTTGGACGGCGAACAGCCACACGATGGCCGACAGGTCACGCCGCCACAACACCAGCACACCCGCCAGCAGAAACGCCCCGCAGGCCAGGTCCAGCAGCGGCACGTACAGCGACTCGTTCATGTCACCTCACGCCAGGAAGAAGGAAGCGGCCACGGCCAGTAGCGCCATCAGGAAGGACCCGGCCAGCAGCTCCGGCACGCGGAACAGCCGCAGCTTGGCCATGAACACCTCACCAGCTGCCAGCAAGACACCCAGCAGTCCCACCTTCACCAGCAGCACCACCACCCCCAGCAGCAGGGGCGCAAGTCCCGCGCCCGCAGTGGCGATGCCCCACGGCGCGAACAGGCTGGCCAGCAGGCCCAGCAGGACCGACAGCCGAGCGGCCGAAGCCCACTCGATCAGCGCGAGATCCGGACCCGCGTACTCCAACACCATCGCCTCATGGATCATCGTCAGCTCCAGATGCGTGGCGGGATTGTCCACTGGGATGCGACCGGTCTCGGCGATCGTCACGATCGCCAGCGCGGCCGCGGCCAGCAGGCTGACCGGGGAGATCACCGCCAGTGGATCTTCCGTGGTGAAGGTGACGATCGCCCCCAGGTTCGTGGAACCGGCCCGCACCGACAGCGCGAAGACCGACACCAGGATGGTCGGCTCGACCAGCGCCAGCACGGTCACCTCGCGGCTGGCGCCCATCCCGCCGAACGCGGTCCCGGTGTCCAGCCCGCCAAGAGCCAGGGCCACCGACCCCAGCGCCAGCAGCGCGACCACCGCGAACAGATCCGCCACGCCCTCCAACGGGGAGGTTGTGCTCACCAGCGGCACAGCCGCCGCCACCACCAGCGCCGTCGCGGCGAGCACCAGCGGCGCGGCGCGGAACACCCAACCCGTTCCGTGTGGGGTGATCGGCTGCTTGCGCACCAGCTTGCGCAGGTCTCGCCACGGCTGCAGCACCCCTGCTCCCGCCCGGCCCTCCAGGCGGGCCCGGACCTGCCGCATCACCCCTACCAGCAGCGGCGCCCCTACCACCACGAGGACCAGCTGGATCACGGCAGTCATCGGATCACCGCCAGCACGATCAGGACGCCTGTGAGGGCGTAGAAGCCGTAGGCGAGATAGCGGTGCACGCTGCCGTTGGCCAGCCGCCTGGCCTGACGGCCAATCTCGGCGACCGCGGCCAGCACAGGGTCGTACAACCTGCGTTCGACCCGGTCGGGCACCCGTGCGTGGAACTCCACCCGCTCCACCAGGTAGGCCGACTCCTTCACCGGGGTGACATCGACATCGCTCTCAGGCGCCAGCACGTCATCGAAGACCCGCTGCAGCGGTTCGGCGAAAGACGTGGCGGTGTACTCCATCCGCGCTGACATAGGCCCCGCTCCGCAGTCCCACAGCCTGGCCGCCCGCCTGGCCTGGCCATGGGCGACCAGCCGGACCGCGGCGAGCACGGCGAGCACGGCGACCACCAGCGAACACGCGATCAGCAGCGGCGAAATCATCCCCATAACCCCGGTCAGGCGCAGCGTCACCTGACCGGACACCGCGTCCGTGCCGTGGAGCACGTCGGCCACCACAGCCCCGAGCCCCGGCAACACGACCGCGGGCGCGAGGGCCAGCAGGACGCATCCGGCGGCGGCGACGCCCATCCCGCCCAGCATCGAGGCAGGACTCTCGGTCGCCGACTCCGCCTCCACGCTGCGCGGCCGGGCCAGGAAGCCCACGCCGAACGCCTTGACGAACGCGGCGACAGCCAGCCCAGCCGACAGCGCGATCACCGCCACCGCTAGCGGCATCGTCACCGCCCCCGCCACACCCGAGGCGGGCAGCACGTGAATCAGGCTCTGCAGCAGCAGCCACTCGCTGACGAACGCGTTGCCCGGCGGGAGCGCCGACGCGCACAGCGCGCCGATCGCGAACAGCACGGTGGTATACGGCATGCGGCCACGCAGCCCGCCCAGCGCGTCAAGATCCCTGGTCCCGGTCGAGCGCAGCACCGCCCCGGCCGCCAGGAACAGCAGCGTCTTGAACCCCGCGTGGTTGAGCACGTGCAGCAGGGCCGCCGTCAACGCCAGCCCCGCGAGCACGGGCGCGCCCGAGGCCGTGAAGAACCCAGCCGCACCGACTCCGATCAGCACCAAGCCCATGTTCTCGGTGGTGGAGTAGCCGAGCAGGCGTTTGAGATCCGAGGTGACCACAGCCTGCAGGATGCCGTAAACGGCCGACAGCGCGCCCGCGCCGAGCACGACCAGCCACCACCACTCCGGCCCACCGCCCAGCAGGTCCAGGCCGACCCGGGCGACGCCGTACACACCCAGGTTCACCATCGCCGAGCTCATCAACGCGGACACATGGCTGGGTGCCTCGGGATGCGCCCTGGGCAGCCACACGTGCAGGGGGACGATGCCCGCCTTGGAAGCAAACCCCATCAGCGTCGCCAGAAACACCACGTTCTGCGTCGCGCCGGACAGGTCCGCTGTCCGCAACTGCTCGAAGGCCTCGCTGCCCGCACCCGCCGCGAAGAGCGCCAGCCCGGCCAGGATGACCGCGAAGCCGAGGTGGGTCATGACCGTGTACCACAGCCCGGCCTCGCCGACCTTGGCCCGCTCGCGGTGCTCGGCCAGCACCAGCACCAGCGACGTAAGCGCCATCAGCTCCCACGCCACCAGGAAGGTGCTGACACTCGCCGCCGCGGGCACCAGCAGCAGCGCGGCGACGAACAGGGGCAGCGCGGACTGCACAACTCTGCCGCCCAAGCCATGTCCCCGCCCATAACCGATCCCATAGATCGCCGCGCACACCGCCACGCCTCCGGTGACCGCGACGAACAGGCCGCCCAGGGGGTCCAGCGCCAGCCGTACCCCTGCCAGCGGCAGCACGTCCGGCAGCCACGCTGACCAGCGCCCGCCCGCCAGCACCGCCGCGCCTGAGCCGATGGCCGCCGCGCCCGCGCCAGCCGTGCCCACATTCGCGACCAGGGACCGAGCGCCTGCGGGTACCGTCAGAGCGACCACCGCCGCCACCGTGCAAAGGCTCAGCGCAAGGACGAACAGGGAGCCGGCGAGGTTCATCGGCCGGTCAGCCCGCGCAGCGCCGAGATGATCGCCTCCGGCTCGGGCGGGCAGCCCGGCACCTCCACGTCCACAGGGACCACGTCGCCAACGGCGCCTGCCACACCGTACGCCCCCGCGAAAGCCCCGCAATTGCGGGCGCAGTCGCCCAGCGCGATCACCAGGCGCGGCTCGGGAACCGCCTCATAGGTACGGCGCAGCGCCACCTCCATGTTGCGCGTCACCGGCCCCGTAACCACCAGCGCGTCCGCGTGCCGGGGAGAGGCCACCAGCCGCGCGCCGTACCTCTCCGCGTCATAGACGGGACCGAACGCCGAGGCGATCTCCACCTCGCACCCGTTGCACGAGCCCGCATCCACATGCCGGATCTGCACCGAGCCGCGCAACTCCTCGACCGGCACCTCTCCGGCGACGTGCTCCGGAACAGCCTCGGCGACCCGGCCCGTCTGCCTGATCTTTCGCCACAAACTCGTCACAGCGACTCCCAGCCTCGCATCCGCCCTCCGCAGCTCCGGCAGGCCTCACCCCGAACGTGGCTCCTCGGCGTCCGCTCCGCGCAGCTCGGCCAGCAGCTCCTCCTGGCCTGTGATCATGTCGGTCAGGATTCGGCGCGCCGCCCGCAGCAGCTCGGCCACATCCCCACTGCTCAGTGCATAGACCACCGTGGCGCCCTCGCGAGTGGCGGTCACGATACCCGCCCTGCGCAGCACCGCCAGCTGCTGCGACATGTTCGACGATTCCACCTCAATGGCGGCGAGCATGTCACGCACCGAACATGGCCCGGCCTGCAGTAACTCCAGCACCTGGATCCGCACCGGGTGGCCCAACGTTCGGAAGAACTCCGCCTTCGCCTGATACAGCGGAACCGGCATCGCTCAGTCCTCTCCCTCGGGATCCACCGCTATGCCGTGCTCGTCGGCCAGGCGCAGCATCTCTTCCAGATCGGCCGCGTGGACCTGCGCCGCATATGAGTCACCCGAGTCGCGGGCGGCACGCACCGCCTCGCGCGCCCTGCGCCGAACACCGCCCGTGAAGTCTTCCACGCACGTCCTCCGCTCCATGAGGACCTAGGAAAAATATGATGCCAATAATTGAAGACTTCTTCAAGTCTTAAGCTTTGCATGACTTCACATTGTGTGAATTGCATGGTTCGACGCACAGCGTCGCCGCGCTGATCGGCACCGACCCCCGTGTCTTCGCCGACGCAGTATGGGGCAAGCTGGCTGTCTTCCCGGCCACGCAGTGACGAGATCTCCCGGTTACACCTCGGCTGCATCCGCTGGTAGCACGAGGGGATGCCCACCCCGGCGCCTCTCGGGAGATTCCCGCCGACGACGCCTGCCAGTGCCGAGAATTGCGTTACCCGCTTTGAGTTGGCGCCGGGATTGAGAGAAACGCAGTCAATTCTCGGTCCGGCACGGTTGATGCCTGTGATCAATGCGATGCGACTGGACAAAACAGCACCCTGAACCGGGGTACCCCCACGATCTTGGTTACGACCTGGCGCGCGATTGAGTTGAGGCGTGCCGGGATGGCGGGTGGCAGGTAACCCGGACGGGCCGGTGGCGGTGTCGAAAACCGCGCGCCCCAGAGTTGGACGGCTGGGACTGTAGCGGCTTACCGCAGCCGGGCATGCCGCACACCAATAGTCCACCCGACAGCAGGTACTTGCGGGCCGCGCTGCCGCCCCCGCCGCCCTTGTTCCGCTCTGGATCGCCGAAGATCGCCATGATCTTCGCCTGGGTGTCGTCGTCGATGATCACTTCCGATTGCCCCTTGGCGACCTTCTCGCCTTCGCCGATCAAGCTCAAGCAGGAGTTTTGGCCATCTGTCCCCCTGATGGTTGTCCCGGCGGGCAGGGGCACGTGCCGGCGTAGGACGAGTTCTGAAGACGCAAATGCGCTCTGTGCCCCCTCCCAGGCTGTGCGACGCCCTGGCCCTGGCCGGGCGCGCCATCCGAACAGCTGTATGGCTCCGCGATAATCGCGGACTCGATGAGAAGCCGAACCATACAGGGGAGATATTCCTCCCTGACGGCGTTGAGAGTATGACACCAAGCAGTCCTGGACCGGTCGCAAACTGTCCCCGCACGGCCAAACGACTTACAAGCCCGCTGAGCCCGGCTGCGTTCTCGCAGCTCATACCTATATGGCTGCTTGATAGTCGTGCCGCCGACCGACCACCGCTACCCGCACATGGGCTGACCGGCAGCGGCCCGGCCTGAAAGGGCTCGGCTGTTCAAACGGCACCTCTGAACAGCCCGTGAAGAACAGTGACGCCCGGGTCTCAACGGCGAGACCCGGGCGTCATCGTTCCCGGGACACCGCCCTGTTCACTGGCAGGCCAGGCCGAGCGCGAAGGCTGCGACTCCCACGACGGCCACCAGGGCCTCCGTCAGCGGCAGGGAGATGCGCATCAGCCGTACGGCCAGCAGGTTGACCGCCGAGTGGAGCGGGACGGCGGCCAGGACCAGCCAGGGCTGCCAGGCCAGCAGCAGGGTGAGGCCGATGCGCAGCAGCCGGACGATCTTCTCGCAGGGACCCGAGGCCGCCCCGAGGACGGTCGCGGCCCACTCCCGGGGAGCTTGGCGACCGCGACAGTGACCAAGGCGGGTGGTGTCCACAGGGCGGCCCGGCGCAGGCGCTGTGTGGTGGTCATCGCAGCGCGGCCTGAATCGAGGCGGCGGTCGCCTGAGGGTCGTCGACCTTGACAACGAGCTGGTCGAAGTCGTCGCCGGCCCTCTCCTGGGTTCCGGGCAGCGGAGGTCCGAAACTGGGTTCCGGGCGACGGGGGGTCCGAAACCGTTCGACGCCTCCCCCTTCAGTCCCATTCCGCGAAGGAAGGACCCCGATGACGCTCGACGATCTCGGTACTCCGGTCGTCGCACCGCGCGGTGCCGTACGCCGCGTGGTGTCGCTGGTGCCGTCGCTGACGGAGTCGCTCGCCGCAACCGCGCCACGTTTACTGGCCGGCGCGACCGACTGGTGCACCCACCCGGCGGATCTGGCTGTGCCACGGATCGGCGGCACCAAGAACCCCGACCTGGCCGCGATCGCCGCTCTTGAGCCGGATCTGGTACTGGCCAACGAGGAGGAGAACCGCCCGGCCGACCTGGCGGCGCTGCGCTCGGCCGGAGTGCCGATCTGGGTGACGCGGATCCGCACGCTGGACGACGCCTTCGCCTCGCTGCGCCGGATGCTCACGCTGGCCTGCGGCCTGCCGGAGCCGGACTGGCTCGCCGCCGCCGAAGGCGCGTGGCGGGCCGTTCCGCCGGTCGTCCCCGTACGGCGGGCGGTCATCCCCATCTGGCGTAAACCCTGGATGATCCTGGGACGCGACACCTTCGCCGGTGACCTGCTGCGCAGGCTCGGCGTCCGCAACCTCTACGCCGACCACTCCGAGCGCTACCCGAAGATCCCCTTGCCCTGTTTGCTGGCGGCCGGCGCCGACCTCGTCGTCCTGCCCGACGAACCGTACCGCTTCACCGCCGAGGACGGCCCCGCGTTCTTCCCCGACACACCGGCCGCCCTCGTCAGCGGCCGGCATCTGACCTGGTACGGCCCCTCCCTGGTCGAGGCGCCCGCTGTTCTCAGGGCCGCCTTGACGTGAAGCGGTTTTCGCCCGCTCCGATCCGGCCGGGCGAGGTGAAGACGTACAGGGTGAGAATGCCGGGCATCGGTGCGAGCCCGAGTTCTGAGGACAGAGTCAACTAGTACTCCAGTGTGACTTCGCGATCTACGCGCTGGAGGGGGCGGAGAGCCGCTGCCGGTAGTGGCTGCGACGTGCCGAAGCTTGGTGGCTTCTGCGCCAGTTCGACCAGTGCGGGAGTGCGTTCAGGGCTGTGATCGGCGGGCTGAACAGTGCGCCGATCAGGCGGCGGATCTCTGGGACGGTCAGGTCGACCGGGTCTCCGCTTCGGGCCGGGCGGCTCGCATCCGCACGTCTGGTCGGCCTCGCGTCGTCGACTGCCGCGGCAAGGAACGCG